>NZ_AP027058.1:0-331129 GCF_027925025.1 Limnohabitans sp. MORI2 | reverse complement strand
GCCCAGCGCTTGGTGCAACAGCGCGAGCGCCAACACTGGACCAGTGTGGATGCTTTTCAAAAGGCATGGGGTCGCCCCATCAACTTGACCGACACCCACAGCGTGAACACGCAATACTTTGAGGTGCTGGGCCGTCTACGCATGCCACAAACCACCCTGCAAGAACGCTCTTTGGTGCAGCGAGACAACCAAGAAGTGAAGGTCATTTGGCGCGAGTCTGGCTCTCTACAATGACAAATCCATGCTGATCATCGCGCTGCCCCACTCTACCCACGCCAACACTGGCTATGCCCACGTTCATTCGGACGGGCACAGTGTGTTGCGCAGTGCCACGGGGGCGGCTACCACCCTGTCTGCACACGCGGGCGAAGTGGTGGCGGTCGTACCGCACAGCCGTTTGGCTTGGCTGCGCGTGCAGCTGCCGCCCGCCAGCCATGGCCCACGTTTGCAAAGCGTGTTGCACGGCTTGTTAGAAGACCGTTTGCTGGACGAGCCGCAACAACTGCACATCGTGCTTGCGCCTGATGCCGAACAAACCGCCCGCACTGGCGGCGACACCTTGGTGGCCGTGTGCGACAAACAATGGTTGCGCGAGGCACTCTCGCCCTTGCAAGCGGCCGGCCTAACGGTGCAACGCATCGTCCCCGAGCTGTCGCCCAGCGACACACCCGTGCTGCAAGTGATGGGTGAACCCGACCATTCGCAAAGCGTGCTGTGCCACGCGCACGGCGTAACGCTGCTGCCACCCAACACGGCTCAATGGCGCGCGTTTACCGAACTGAACCAAGACGATTTACAAATCCAAGCCGAGCCAGCCATGGTGACCCGCGTGCAACACACCCTGCAGCGCCAGCCCATGATGCAAAGCGCGGCGCAACGTTGGGTCAAGTCCAGCCAGTCGGCTTGGGACTTGGCACAAGGCGAATGGGCCCAAGGCCCACTTCAACGCCTGCAACGCCAAGTGCTCGCCGCATGGCAAACCGTTTTAAACGCGCCCGATTGGAAGCCAGTGCGATGGGGCGTGGTGGCGCTGATCGCTTTGCAAGTGCTGGGTCTCAACGCTTTGGCATGGCGTGAGCGCAGCGCTTTGAACGCACAGCAAGCCTCGCTGCAAAGTATTTTGCAAACCACGTTTCCGTCGGTCACCTTGGTCATCGATGCACCTTTGCAAATGCAGCGCGAAGTCGATGCATTGCAACAAAAATCAGGCTCGGCATCGAGTACCGACCTTGAACCTTTGCTCGCAGCCTTGGCCGGTGTGCTCCCAGCAGGGCAAACACCGCAGCAAATTCACTATGCCAACCATGCGCTGCGTGTGCAGGGCGTGACGTTTGACAGCCATGCCCCTGGCATGGCTCGCCTCAGTGCTCAGGGCCTGAACCTGCGCCAAGACGGCAACGACACTTGGGTGTTGCAAGCGGAGGGCATGAAATGAAACGCTGGCACACCTTGAGCCCTCGCGAACAACGCAGCATCTCGTTGCTGGGCGCATTGCTTGCCGTGCTGCTGTTTTGGTTCATCGCCATCGCACCCGCGCTCAACACCTTGCGCGATAGCGATCACCGCCGAGCGCACATCCATCAACAACAAGCCCACATGTTGGCCTTGCAAGCGCAGGCCCAAGCACTGCAAGGCCGCACACCGCTTGCGCGTGACGAAGCGCTGCGCAATTTGCAAGGCCTCACACCCAGCGCACAGATGCAAATCAACGTGCAAGGCGATCGCGTGAGCGTGCAGCTCAAAGCTGTGCCCGCCGCAACCTTGGCCAATTGGTTGGCGCAAGCCCGCAGCCAAGCCCAAGCTTTGCCGTTGGAAGCACATTTGACACGCGGCAGCACCGCCATGACATGGGACGGAAGCCTTGTGTTGAGCTTGCCCAACCGTGGCGTGACAGCCAATTGATCGACACGCCACAGACTCACCCACCATGCAACGCCATCCAAGCCCCATGACACACACCCCCACACGCTGGGCGTGGACTGGCGCGGTCATTGGCTTGGTGTTGGCGTTCATCACCCAAGCCCCCGCACATTGGTTGACGCACGCCATCGAGCAAGCCACCGGTGAACGTGTGCTGTTGCCCGATGCACAAGGCACGGTGTGGAATGGCACAGCGCAGTGGGTGTTGAATGAAGGTCCACTCAACATCGCGGCCACGCCCAACACGGCACGACCTGCCAGCACCACAACGCTGCCAACACGCGTGACGTGGCAGCTGGGGCCTCGCATCGACTGGACCAACTTTCGCGTCAGCCTCAGCGCCACCGTAGCTTCTGCGTGTTGCACGCCACAACCTGTGCGCGTGGATGTTTCACCTGTGTGGCGCGGCCTGCGCATGCAAATGAGCGACCACACGTCCAACTGGCCTGCCAATTGGCTGGTGGGCTTGGGTGCACCTTGGAACACCGTGCAACCTGAAGGCCAAATGCAACTGCACACCACGCAGCTGCAATGGACACAACAAGCAGGCAAAGAGACGTTATATGGCCAAGTCGAGCTGCAAATGCAACAGCTCTCCACGCGCCTATCCACATTGCGCCCCTTGGGCAGCTACCGCGTGCGTGTGCAGGGCGGCGACACCGTAGCCCTCACACTGGACACGCTCGAAGGCAGCTTGCTTTTGCAAGGCACAGGGCAACTGATCAATGGGCGCGTGCAATTCAACGGCGAAGCATCTGCAGCATCAGATGCTGAAGCAGCGCTCTCTAATTTATTGAACATCCTTGGCCAACGCCAAGGCGCTAAGTCGATTTTGAAAATGGGTTAATGCGTATGGCTAAGCAACACACTGTTTTTCATCCCTCAGCTTTGGCACTCGCCATCAGCCTGAGCCTTACACCTGCGCTCATCGGCTTATCGCTTTCGCATGCAGCACCGCCGGCCAAGAAATCTGCCGCACCCACCTCGCAGCAACCCATCACCCTGAACTTTGTGAATGCAGAGATCGAGTCTGTTGCACGCACCTTGGCCACACTCTCCAATCGCAACTTGGTGGTGGACCCGCGCGTCAAAGGCACGATCAACCTCACCACTGAGTTGCCTGTGTCACCCAACGAAGCCTGGAGCCAATTCTTGGCAGCCTTGCGCTTGCAAGGCTTTGCGATGGTCGAAACCAAAGGTCTTTACAAAATCGTGCCCGAAGCCGACGCCAAGCTGCAAGGCGGCAATGTGCAAGAGATTCAACCCGGCCGAGGCGGCTCGGGCAGCGGTCAAATCGTCACGCACATCTTCAAGCTCAACTTTGAGCAAGCCAACAATTTGTTGCCCGTGTTACGCCCACTCATCAGCGCCAACAACACCATCAACGTCAACCCTGGCAACAACTCCATCATCATCACGGACTACGCCGATAACTTGCAGCGCATGGCCCGCATCATTGCCACGCTGGATGTGTCCAACGCCAGCGATGTGGAAGTGATTCAACTCAAGCACGCCATTGCGGTGGACTTGGCGCCTCTAGTGCTGCGCTTGGTCGAGTCCGGCAGCAATATGCCCCAAGCGGCTGCAACACCTGGTCAGACCGGTGCCGAATACAAAACCACACTGCTGGCAGAGCCACGTAGCAACACCCTCATCTTGCGAGCGGCCAACCCTGCTCGGGTGGCTTTGGTCAAATCTTTGGTGGCCAAACTAGACCAACCCGGCGGCACGAACCCCAGTGGCAACATTCATGTGGTGTACTTGAAAAATGCCGACGCCACCAAACTGGCCACCACACTTCGCGCCGCAATGAGCGGGCAAGCCACGGGCGTAACAAGCACAGGTGCAGCGCTGACCACAGCACCCACACCCACAGCGTCACCCTTGGCGAACAACCCCTCATCAGCGGTCAGCACGACCGCATCGGCTGGCGCAGCCACAGGCGGTCAAATCCAAGCAGACACAGCCACCAACTCACTCATCATCACCGCACCTGAACCGCAATACCGCCAACTGCGTGCCGTCATTGACATGCTCGACCAACGTCGCGCCCAAGTGATGGTGGAGAGCTTGATTGCCGAAGTGAACGCAGACAAAGCCGCTGAGATGGGTATCCAATGGCAAACCGCCAATGGCCAAAAAGGAGGCACGGTGGGCATCATTGGTACCAACTTCAACAACCCCATCACCACCACTGCAGGACAAGGCAACATCTTGAGTGCCTCCGGCGGAACATCGACAGCCTTGAGCGCACTAGGCGGTGGCTTGAACATCGGCAACGCCAAGCAAATCAATGGCACGTATGTACTCAGCAGCCTAGCCACTTTCTTGCAGCAAAACGGCGAAGGCAACGTGCTGTCAACACCCACACTTTTAACCCTCGATAACGAAGAAGCCAAGATCGTGGTGGGCCAAAACGTCCCCTTCGTCACAGGCCAATACACCAACAACAACACGACCAACGGCTCAGTCAATCCCTTTCAAACCGTCGAACGAAAAGACGTGGGCTTGACGCTCAAAGTCAAACCCCAAATCAGCGAAACGGGCACAGTCAAACTCACCATCTTCCAAGAAGTGTCTAGCGTGGTGCCTAACTCTGTGGGCTCATCCACGGGCTTGATCACCAACAAGCGCAGCATTGAATCCAACGTATTGGTCGATGATGGCTCCATCATCGTGCTGGGTGGTTTACTGTCTGACGAATACTCTGGCGGGGCAAGCCAAGTACCTTTGTTTGGCGACATTCCAGTGGTGGGCTGGTTGTTCAAAAGCGAAAGCCGCAGCCGCGCCAAAAAGAACTTGATGGTCTTCTTGCGCCCCGTGGTCATGCGTGATGCAGCAGCATCCGATGCGCTGAGCAACAGCCGTTACCAACAAATGATGGGCCTGCAACAAAACGCACAACCCGGCTTCAACCCCATTTTGGGTTCCGGCAATTCGCCTGTGCTGCCCCCTGCCCCCGTGCCCAAGCCCAAAGCTGAAAAAGCAGACACGCCTGCACCTGCAGCCACACCCGTCCAATAAACATGCGCCGCCCGCTGCCCTACGCCTTTGCCCGCACCCACCAGCTGTTGCTGGAGGACGATGGCCACACGCTCACGCTGTGGCACAGCGATGCACCTGACCTGAGTGCGTGGAGCGAAATCACACGCACCCACGACGTGCAAGCGTTTGAGTACTTGGACAAAACCACACTCGCCAAACGCATCAGCGAAGCCTATGCCCAAGCCGACAGCAACGCCGCTGCCGTGGTGAGCGAGGTGGAGAGCGACGCGGACCTGACCCGCATGATGCAAGAGCTACCCGCCGTGGAAGACTTGCTCGAAGCTGCCGACGACGCGCCCATCATCCGCATGCTTAATGCACTGCTGACGCAAGCCGCACGCGATGGCGCGAGCGACATTCACATCGAACCGTACGAGCGCCATAGCAGCGTGCGTTTCCGTGTCGACGGCACGCTGCGCGAAGTGGTACAACCCAACCGCGCTTTGCATGCGGCGCTGATTTCGCGCTTGAAGATCATGGCCGAGCTGGACATTGCCGAGAAGCGTTTACCGCAAGACGGCCGCATTTCGCTGCGTCTCGGCCAGCGCGCGATTGACGTGCGTGTGTCCACCTTGCCCAGTGCGCACGGCGAACGCGCGGTGCTGCGTCTGCTCGATAAAACTGAGAGCAAGCTCACGCTGCAAGCGGTAGGCATGGAAGGCGACACCCTGCGCCGCTTTGAAGCGCTGGTGCATCAGCCCCACGGCATCATCTTGGTCACTGGCCCCACAGGCTCGGGCAAAACCACCACGCTGTATGCCGCGCTGCAAGGGCTCGACGCCACGCGCAACAACATCATGACGGTGGAAGACCCGATTGAATACGAGTTAGCGGGCGTGGGCCAAACACAGGTGAACCCCAAGATTGATTTGGACTTTGCCAAGGCGCTACGCGCCATCCTGCGCCAAGACCCAGACATCATCATGATTGGTGAAATTCGCGACTTTGAAACCGCGCAAATCGCCATCCAAGCCTCGCTCACCGGCCACTTGGTGTTGGCCACGCTGCATACCAACGATGCAGCCAGCGCCATCACCCGATTGACCGACATGGGTGTGGAGCCTTTCTTGCTCAGCTCGTCGCTCTTGGGCGTGTTGGCACAACGCTTGTTGCGCAAGACGTGCATGCATTGCGCTGGCCAAGGTTGCGATGAATGCGGTCACAGCGGCTACCAAGGCCGCACGGGTATTTTTGAATTACTCACCACCAACGACGACATTCGCGCACTCATTCACAACCAAGCCAGCGAAGCACAGCTGCGCGATGCAGCGCTGCGCAACGGCATGACGCTTATGCGTGACGATGGCGAGCGCTTGGTGCGTGCGGGCATTTCCACTCGCGAAGAACTGATTCGCGTTACGCGTGACTAACGCTGAGCGACCGAGCCACACCCACCATGCCCGCCTATTCGTTTGAAGCCCTCGATACCCAAGGCCAAACGCGCCGTGGTGTGCTAGAGGCCGACACCGCACGCACGGCACGCAGCCAGTTGCGTGCGCAAGATTTGGTACCGCTCAAGGTCGAACCTGTGCAACGCACAGGCAGCGGCTTGAACACCGTGATTTGGGAAAGCAAAGTTTTCAGCAGCACCGCGCTGGCGGTGTGGACGCGTCAGCTCTCGGGCTTGGTCAATGCTGGCCTACCGCTCGAACGTGCCTTGAGCGCCTTGGCCGACGAAGCCGAAACACCCCGCCAACGCGACTTGGTGTCTGCTCTGCGCACCGAGGTGAATGCAGGCGCGCCGTTTGCCAAAGCACTGAGCCAACACCCCCGCGAATTCAGCGCCATCTTCACCGCTGTGATTGGTGCAGGCGAGCAAAGCGGGCACTTGGGGCTGGTCCTCGAACGCTTGGCCGACGATTTGCAAGAGCAACAAAACTTGCGTGGCAAGTTGTTGGCTGCTGGCTTGTACCCCGCCATCGTGTGCGTGGTGGCCTTGGTCATCGTGCTGTTTTTACTGGCTTACGTTGTGCCACAAGTGGCGCAGGTGTTTGGCAGCAACCAGCAGCAACTCCCCGCGCTCACCAGCTTCATGCTGGCCCTGAGCAGCTTTGTACAGAACTCTTGGCTGTGGGGCTTGGTGTTGGTCGCCTTGCTTTCCGCAGGCGGACATATCGCTTTGAAACAAGCCGATGTGCGCTTGCGTTTTGATGCCATGTGGTTGGAGCTACCTCTCATTGGCCGCTTGGCTCGCGGCTACAACGCCGCGCGATTTGCCAGCACGCTGGCCATGCTCGCCACCGCAGGCGTGCCGATTTTGAAAGCCCTGCAAGCGGCAGCCGACACACTCAGCAACACAGCCCTCAAACGCGATGCACAAGACGCATTGGTGCTGGTGCGTGAAGGTGCGCCATTGGCATCGGCCATTGCACAGCACCCACGCTTTCCGCGTTTGTTGGTGATGTTCTCTCGCTTGGGTGAACAAACCGGCACACTGCCCACCATGCTGCAACGCGCCGCAGCACAACTGAGCGAAGAAGTGCAGCGGCGCGCTTTACAACTGGCCACCATACTTGAGCCCTTGCTCATCGTGGCGATGGGCGCAATGGTGATGCTCATCGTCTTGGCAGTGATGCTGCCCATCATTCAACTCAATCAATGGGTGAGGTAAATCATGGGTGTTTCTCTCGACGGTAAATTGGTGGTGGCGATTTCGTCACGCGCCTTGTTTGACTTTGAAGAAGAAAACCAAGTCTTCGAACAAGGCGACGACCGCGCCTACATGAACTTGCAACTCGACCGCCTGGAAACACCCGCCAAACCCGGCGTTGCTTTTTCGTTGGTACAAAAGCTCTTGGCCTTCAACACGGCTGAGGCACAGCGCGTGGAAGTGGTCATCCTCTCACGCAACGACCCAGTGAGTGGCATGCGTGTGTTTCGCTCGGCGCAGCACTACGGCTTGCCGATTCAGCGTGGCAGCTTCACGCGTGGGCAATCGCCTTGGCGTTATTTGCGCCCGCTTAACGCCAACTTGTTTTTGTCCACACATTTGTCAGATGTGCGCTCGGCACTCGATGCCGGCGTTCCCGCCGCACAGGTGTACCCACACTCAGCCCACGCCTCAGACGCCAACCCGCATGAAGTGCGCATCGCATTTGACGGTGATGCCGTGCTGTTCAGTGATGAAGCAGAACGCGTGTTTCAAGCCCAAGGCCTCGACGCGTTTCAGCAACACGAAAAAACCAAAGCGGCACAGCCTTTGTCGGCAGGCCCCTTCAAGCCCTTGCTCGCCGCATTGCATCAACTGCAACAAGCAGGCACAGCGCACATGCGCATTCGCACCGCACTCGTCACCGCCCGCAGCGCGCCTGCACACGAGCGCGCCATTCGCACGCTGATGGACTGGAACATTGAAGTGGACGAAGCCATGTTCTTGGGCGGCTTGGAAAAAGGCGAGTTCTTGCGCGAGTTCGAACCCGACTTTTTCTTTGACGACCAAACCGGCCACATCGAATCCGCCGCCCGTCACGTACCCGCAGGCCATGTGGCCAGCGGCGTGCGCAACACCGAAGTCTAAAAAACATGAACGCATTCAGAAGCGTTGCCCATAACGTGGCAACCAATTGGCAAAAAAGCCGTTTGCAACTCAGCCGCGTCTGGGCTTTGTCGCTGCCCTATTTCCAATCCGAAGAAAAGTGGCGGGCCCGTTTGCTGCTGGCCGCTTGCGTGGGCTTGAACCTCGGCATGGTTTACATGATGGTGTTGCTCAACGACTGGAACCGCGTGTTTTACGACGCGCTGCAAAACCGCAATGCCGAGGTGTTTTGGCATCAGCTGGGGGTGTTCGCCATGCTGGCCACTTGCTTCATCATCGTGGCGGTGTATCGCTTTTACCTCACACAGTTGCTTGAGCTGCGCTGGCGTGCATGGATGACGCGCGACTACTTGCAACGCTGGCTCAACGGCCATGTGTTTTACCAAATCGAATTACAAAGCAAGCACGGCACCGACAACCCCGACCAACGGATTCAAGAAGATGTGCAGCAGTTCACCGCCGACACCGTGGGCTTGTCGCTCGGCTTGCTTGATGCCACCGTCACGCTGCTCAGCTTTGTGGGCATCTTGTGGTCGCTCTCAGGCGGTTTTAGTTTTGAGGTAGCGGGCGAGACCTACAACATCCCCGGCTTCATGGTGTGGATGGCTTTGGCCTACGCTTTGGCCGGCAGCTTGATTGGCCACTTCATTGGTCGCTCCATGGCCTCGCTCAACTTTGCGCAACAACGCTTGGAAGCTGACTTTCGTCACCACCTCATTCGCGTGCGTGAGTACAGCGAAGCCATTGCGCTCGACCGTGGCAACAGGGTGGAGCGCCAATCACTGCAAGAACGTTTCAAGCTCGTGCTCGACAACTTCATGCGCTTGCTGCGCGTGCAAAAGCGCTACACCTGGTTCAACTCAGGCTACGGCCAAGCAGCGGTGGTGTTTCCCATGTTGGTGGCGTCGCCCCGCTATTTCAGCGGTGCGATTCAGCTGGGTGAGTTGATGCAAATTTCATCCGCATTTGGCCAAGTGCAAGAGTCGCTGAGTTGGTTCATCAGCAACTACAGCCGATTGGCGTCGTGGCAAGCCACCACGCTGCGTTTGACCTCGTTTCAAGATCAGATGAATGCGGTTCAAACCAGCACCCATGCATCCAACAGTGATGGCCCTTCGTTGACGCCGCCACGAACCGGCATCAATGTGTTGCACACCACGCCACTCACCATCTCGCTGCCCAACGGCGAGGTGTTGTTGGCCGACACCTCGCTCAACGCCAACGCAGGCGACACGGTGCTCATCAGCGGCCCTTCGGGCTGCGGCAAGTCGACCTTGCTGCGCGTGCTCGCGGGCATTTGGCCGCACGTCAGTGCACCCACGCACGACCGTCGTGGTGAGCCCATCACCTATGGCCCCGTGGTGCTGCCCGACCGCAGCATGTTCATGCCGCAGCGCCCATACTTTCCGCAAGGCACCTTGCGCCAAGCACTGGCCTATCCCGACAGTGCCGAACACTACAGCGATGAAGCCCTGACGAACGCGCTGTACGACGCCCAGTTGCCGCATTTGGTGGATGAGCTCGACACCGCAGGCCAATGGACGCAGCAGCTCTCAGGTGGCGAGCAACAACGCTTGGCCTTGGCCCGCGTGCTGCTCAAGCGCCCTCGTTGGGTCTTTGCCGACGAAGCCACCAGCGCCTTAGACGAAGCCACTGAAAAAGTGCTGTACGAAAAGTTATTGAAGATGGTGCGTGAAGAAGGCGGCGGTTTGGTGTCCATCGCCCACCGTGCCAGCGTGGCCAGCTACCACGACAGCACTTGGCAGTTTGAGCCTGCGCCCGAGGGCAGTAGCGCAAAGTTTGTGCTCGTGACGCAATAAAAAAGCGTGTGCTTCGCAGCACACGCTTTTCGCTTACCCAATTAACGGCTCTGCGCTCACTCTTTCCAGCGCGCCCACCCCTTGGCCCGCAAATCGCACGCTGGGCATGTGCCGCAGCCATAGCCCCAATCCTGGCGGTGCGTGCGGTCGCCCATGTAGCAGGTGTGGGTGTGCTCGACGATGAGATCGACCAACTGATCGCCACCCGTGGCGTGTGCCTTTTGCCCGAGGTCGTGCGCGAGCTGCCAGGTTTGCGCTTTGTCGATCCACATGAGGGGCGTTTCAATCAACAAGCGGCGGTCCATGCCGAGTGACAAGGCGATTTGCATGGCCTTCATGGTGTCGTCGCGGCAGTCGGGGTAGCCCGAGAAATCGGTTTCGCACACGCCGGTGACGATGACATCCAAACCACGGCGATACGCCAGCGCCGCCGCGAGGGTGAGGAACAACAAATTGCGCCCCGGCACAAAGGTGTTGGGCAGGCCTGAACTTTCCATTTGAAACGCCATGTCGCGCGTGAGCGAGGTTTCGCTCACTTGGCCCAGCACGCCCAAGTCGAGCAAATGGTCTTCGCCCAATTTCGCCCCCCACTCAGGGAACTGTGCGCGCACTTGGGCCAGCACTTGCATACGAGCTTCGAGCTCTACCAAGTGACGCTGGCGGTAGTCAAACGCCAAGGTTTCGACGCGCTCGTATTGCGCCAAGGCGTGCGCCAAACAGGTGGTGGAATCTTGCCCGCCCGAAAACAGAACGAGTGCGTTGCGGTGAATGGGATTGCGTGCTTGCATGAGAGTGGCGTGCTGCTGAATGCGGGCTATTTAGTGTGAAGAAGGCGCGTGCGAGGTGTGAGCTGCGTGCGAGATCTTGTCAGTCAATGCAATGGCCAAAGCGCTGAGCAAGAAGGTGATGTGAATGATGGTTTGCCACATCAACACTTTCTCGTCGTAATTGGCCGCATTGATGAAGGTCTTGAGCAAGTGGATGGACGAGATGCCAATGATGGCCATGCCCAACTTGACCTTCAAAATCGACGCATTCACATGGCTGAGCCACTCAGGTTGGTCTGGATGGTTTTCAAGGTACATGCGTGAAACAAAAGTTTCGTAGCCACCGACGATGACCATGATGAGCAAGTTAGAGATCATCACGACGTCTATCAGACCGAGCACCACCAACATGGTGATGGACTCACTCAGATGTGTGAGTGTCATGCCGTTTTTGTAGCCAATGCTGGTCACCAACGCATCTAGCGCAGCCTGGCTGCCAAATGCAGCCTCAATCAAATGCACCAGCTCCACCCAAAAATGAAAGACGTACACCGCCTGTGCCGCAATAAGGCCTAAATACAAAGGCAGTTGCAACCAACGACTGGCAAAAATAAATCGAGGCAAAGGAGGAATTGGCTTCATAGGGAACAATCTGAAGTGAACGCACAAATTTTGCCTGAGCCCGCCTAAACTCCAGCCATGTTGATACAAATTTTCTCTTTGATCCTGCATTTCATCGTGGGCCTGGTGGCTGGCACCTGTTTGCTACGTATGTACATGCATTTGCAGCGCATCAACCTGTCGTCCAGCGGCGGTAACCCTCTTGCACCCTTTGTGTTCAGCATCACCAACTGGATTGTGTTGCCGGTGCGCCGCTTTGTGCCGGCCATTGGCCGCTTGGACACAGCCAGCTTGGTCGCCGCGTATGCGGTGCTGCTGGCCAAGCACTCGTTGCTGTGGATCATGGCGGGTGCGAGCGCTCATTGGTTGAGTTTGGTGACCAACGCAGGCTTTGAGCTAGTGAGCGTCATTCTGTCGAGCATGATGTGGATGGTCATCGGCTACGCGCTGATCTCTTGGTTCATCGCTGCATCGGATGTGCGCTACTTTTTCGCTCAGTTGGTCGAACCATTGCTGCGCCCCATTCGCCGCGTATTGCCACAAATGGGCGCTGTGGATTTGTCGCCCATCGCGTTGATGTTGTTGATTCAAATCGCTGAAATCGTGCTGCACAACGTGCAGATGCAAGTGGTTTTCTGAACTCAGACGAGGGGTGATCATGTCGCTCAAACACATCAGCTTAGCCGTCGTTTTGACGGTGTCCGCATTGGGTGCATATGCACAAGCCACTGCAGCGGCCACGACCTTACCGCCTGTCAATACCATTGATTCGCTGAACGTGTCGCGCTACATGGGCACTTGGTATGAAATTGCCAAATTTCCCAATCGTTTTCAAACCAAATGCGTGGCGAATACACGCGCCCAATATTTGGCTCAAACCGATGGATCCGTACAGGTGCTCAACAGCTGCATGACGGGTGATGGCAGCACCATCGACGCGCTAGGCAAAGCACATCAAGTCGGCCCAGCCACATCACCCAAACTGCAAGTGCGATTTGCGCCTGCATGGTTGAGTTGGTTACCGATGGTATGGGGCGATTACTGGGTGATAGACCTCGATACAGACTACCAACTAGCAGCCGTGAGTGACGCCAAACGCGAGTACCTGTGGGTGTTGTCGCGCACGCCACAGGTGAGCCCCAAAGCATATGACGCTTTGCTGTTGCGCCTCAAAGCGCAACACTTTGACGTGCAAAAACTCGAACAAACACCTCAACGCTAGAAAGAGAGTCCACCATGCGGGTCAAACAAATTCTCACCGATGTGCAACTGGTCATTGCCGATCTTGAAGTGCATTTGAATGGCGAACTTCGCTGCAGCCCCACACTGTGCGCACTCATTCCTGCAGCGAATGGTCATGACGAAAAGATCGTGCCACTCAACACGCCGGATGGTCGACCTATTTTTATGAACCTAGAAAACGCGATTCAGCCAACTCACGACTGATTCGGGACACAACACCATCAAGCCTTGGTTTTGGCATGCCGCAGGTTGTTGCAGCGGTCATGGCTGATGGCCAAATTTTCTTGATGGCTATTGCCGCCCTCGCTGAGCGGCTGAATGTGTTCTAGCGTGGCATCGGCATGCGCCACATGCTCCCCGCAGACCCAACACGGCACCACACCATGCAATTGGCGTGAGACCGTTTTATAGATCTTGTCGCGGGTGAGCTTGAGCCGACTCAAGGCTTTACTTGATCCATGCTGCCAAAGTTTTGGCGTAAGCGTCAAAGTCTTTGATGGGGCGCTTGGCCACACCCGACGCTTCAGCCGCACGGGCTACCGCAGGCGCGATGCGCTGGATAAGGCGTGTGTCGAATGGCTTGGGAATGATGTTGTCCACACCAAAAGCCAAGTCCAAGCCAGGATAGGCGGCTTGCACTTCGGCAGTCACTTCGAGCTTGGCCAAGTCGGCGATTTCACGGACGCAAGCAATCTTCATCTCTTCTGTGATTTTGGTTGCACCGCAATCCAAAGCACCACGGAAGATGTACGGGAAGCACAACACGTTGTTCACTTGGTTGGGGTAGTCCGAGCGGCCCGTGGCGATGATGCAATCAGGGCGCACGGCTTTGGCCAACTCTGGGCGAATCTCAGGCTCGGGGTTGGCCAAGGCCAAGATGAGCGGCTTGTCGGCCATGGTCTTGACCATGTCTTGCGTCAATACGCCAGGCGCAGAGCAGCCCAAGAACACATCGGCGCCATTCACGGCATCGGCCAAGGTGCGTGCATCCGTTTTTTGTGCAAAGCGAGCTTTGGATTCGTCGTAGCCACCGGGGCGGTCTTGGTAAATCACGCCTTTGGAGTCACACACATAAATGTTCTCGGTCTTCACGCCCAAGCCCACAAACACGCCCAAGCAAGCCAAGGCCGCAGCACCTGCACCAGACACGGCCACTTTGACCTTGGTGATGTCTTTGCCAGCCAACTCCAAGCCGTTCAGCATGGCGGCAGCGGAGATGATGGCCGTGCCGTGTTGGTCGTCGTGGAAAACGGGGATGTTCATGCGCTTGCTCAGCTCGCGCTCGATGTAGAAGCACTCGGGGGCTTTGATGTCTTCGAGGTTGACGCCACCAAACGTGGGCTCCATCGCCGCGATGATGTTCACCAGTTTGTCTGGGTCGTGTTCGTCGAGTTCGATGTCAAACACATCAATGCCTGAGAACTTCTTGAACAAGCAGCCCTTGCCTTCCATCACAGGCTTACCGGCCAATGCGCCGATGTCGCCCAAGCCCAACACCGCTGTGCCATTGGTGATGACGCCCACCAAGTTGCCACGGCTGGTGTATTCGTAAGACGTGAGAGGGTCTTTTTCAATCTCCAAGCAAGGGTACGCGACGCCAGGTGAATAGGCCAAGCTCAGATCGTGCTGGTTGTCCAGCGGATGAGTGGGTTCCACACGGATCTTGCCCTTGGTAGGCGAGCGGTGGTATTCAAGTGCGGCTGTGCGTAATTCTTGTTCTGCTGGGGTCATGAGATGTCCGAACTATTTTCTAAAAAAGGGTCCATATCCTAACGCGCAGCCCTTACCCTCTTGGCTCATCGGGCTAGTACATACACTTACGCACTTTCCTCCTACTTTGCCCTGCCAAGCCCACATGCAAGCCTTGCTCAACGCCATTGCCACCAAGGCCCTATCCACCGACGCACAACGCGTGTTTCATGGCCGTGGCGGTTTACACCCTGGCTGCGAGCAGTGGGCCTTGGATGCTTTTCCACCGGTGATTTTGTTGACCAGTTTTCAACCCGTGAGCGAGGAAGACCTTGCTGTGATTGGTGTCGCGCTGTCGACACGGTGGGCACAGATTGCGCCCAACCAGCCTTTGAACTGGGTGTTTCAATGCCGCGCCGAAGGCCACCTTGAAACGCGGCTGATGAGTGGCTCAGTGCCTGATCCGCATGTGGTGACAGAGAACGGCAGCCGCTTTCGGGTGCATGTGCTCAAAGGCCAAAACCATGGCTTGTTTTTAGACATGGCTGAAGGTCGCGAATGGGTGCGAAGGTTCGTGCACAACTACGGCGCGGACCAACCACGTCTGAAAGTGCTCAACCTGTTTGCCTACACCTGCGCCTTCTCAGTCGTGGCCATGCAAGCCGGCGCTAAGCAAGTGGTGAACGTGGACATGAGCCACGGTGCGATGGCCATTGGCCAACACAACCATGCGCTCAACGGCATCAGCACAGGCGCGACATTTTTGATGCACGACATTTTCAAGACGTGGGGCAAGATCACGCGCAGTGGGCCTTATGGCTTGGTCATCGTCGATCCACCCAGCTATCAAAAAGGCAGCTTCGTCGCCACCAAAGACTACGCCCGGCTCATGCGCCGCTTGCCCGAGTTGCTGGCCCCAGGTGGCTATGCGCTGTTATGCCTCAACGCGCCCGAGTTGGGCTTGGACTTTTTGCAAGACCAAATGAAAGCACTTGCACCTGAATTGAACTTTGTCGAACGCGTGGCCAACCCCGCGGTGTTTGCCGATGTGTCGAGCGAGCGTTCGCTCAAAGTGTTGGCATATCAGCTGCCAGCTTTATCTTGAGCGCCATTCATTCACAGACGACTGGCGATGTCCACATAAATGGGAATGCCAAAAATGATGTTTAATGGGAACGTCACCCCCAGCGACAAACCAAAATACAAGCTAGCGTTGGCTTCGGGAATGGCGTAGCGCACCACGGCCGGCACAGCGATGTAAGACGCGCTCGCAGCCAGCACCATCAGCAAAGCAGTGTCTCCGTGCGACAAGCCCAACCACCCACTGAGCACAAATGCCATGCCCGCGTGGCAGATAGGCCCCATCACGCCATAGGCCATCAACAAGGGTGAAGTGCCCTTCAAATGGTTGAGATTTCTGGCCGTTGACAAACCCATGTCTAACAAGAAAAAGGCCAACATGCCTTTGAACAAGTCAATCGAAAACGGCGCCATCATGGCCTTACCCGTTTCTCCCGACACATACCCCACCAACATAGCACCCAAGAGCAATAGCTGCGCACCATCTGTGAATGACTCATGCAACACATGCGTGATAGACGTATTGCTAGACGCTACACCTGCTGTTGATGTGCGTCGTGCTGCACTTGCAAATAAAACAGCCATGATGATGGCGGGAGATTCCATCAACGCCATCGCCGCAGCCATATGGCCTGAATAAGCGATGCCATGCGTATCTAAGTACTGCACCGTCGTGATGAAAGTCACCGCGCTCACCGAACCGTAGGTTGCAGCAATGGCTGCGGCATCAAACTTAGAGGTCAAACGCTTGAGTATTTGATACCCCACAAACGGGATCACAGTTGCTAAAAATAACGCAGCACACAACCCCTCCATCACCTCTAAAGTCAGGCCCGTTTTAGCCAATGCAAAACCACCCTTGAGGCCAAGAGCCATCAACAGGTAAAGTGCTAAAAATCTTGCCACTTGAGGTGGTATTTCTAGGTTTGAACGGACCAATCCTGCAAAAATACCAAGCAAGAAAAACAAAATGGCGGGATCAAAAAAATTACTCATAAGCATTCCTGGATGCATTCTGAGCGGTTTTTGATCTCCCTAATAAATCTATGTTTAACGCCGACAAAACGGCCGAATAAGGTCTGATGCATGCGATCACACATTTCGATTGTTGATGTCGACAACTGCGACACTTGGACCCGCTACCGCAGCGGCCTGTGCAACACCTGCGCTGCCAACTGTTGCACCATGCCCGTTGAGGTGAAGATGGCCGATTTGATTCGCTTAGAACTGGTCGACACCTTTGAAGCTGAGCACGAAGAGCCCAAACAGATCGCCAAGCGTCTGCAAAAAATGGGGGCGATCGAGCACTTCAATTTCAAGAACAGCATCTTCACGCTGTCGCGCCGGGCTAATGGCGATTGTCAGAATCTAGACGCCAAAACACGGCGTTGCACCGTGTACGACAAGCGCCCCAACACCTGCCGCTTACACCCACAGGTGGGCCCCAAACCGAACTATTGCCCATACGGAGCTGTGCGCTAAAGTTGATCAACGCGTCTCTCACATCTGCGTGATGTCACACCACCAAAGGGGAACTTAGATGCATCAACCGTTGATCAGCCTCAAATCATGCATTGTCAAAATGGCTATCGTCATGACGCTCATGGCGATACTTCAAAACAGCTTCGCCGCTGAGCCAGCGTTAGAAGGACGCAAACAGGTCTATGCCGTCACACGCGATGGAAATCGGCTCGCCATTGGCCATGTGAAGTTCACCCCCATTGATAGCCAAACCTCTCGTTTTCAGTTGACACTGGACAGCCCGCTTTTTGTGGACCACTTTCTGTCGATGAAAGAGTTCAAGTGCATTGACAGTGCTGTCGAGGTGAGTTGTCATGTGCCCTACCCGTATCGCAACCCGCAGACGGTCACGCCAAACAACTTCGCATGGCTGGAGCACAGCTTGTTGTTTTTATTCAAGCAACCCAGGGATTTCGGTGCGAAGCTTTGGAATGGCAGCTATTACCAATTTGAAAAGGTCGGCTCTCGCTTGATCGGACGAGCTCAAGCGATTGACCTCAATCACATCAGCGCCCCGTCTGACACGCCAGAACTAGCGCCCTACACACCCGACCTACGCACTGATGCAACAGCGGGCAGTCGATGGATTGACCATTTAGTCATTGAGTAACGTGCCTTTGCATTTTTTGGCCCCGCATCGGCAAACGTATTTGGCCTTCAGCTCATCCGTCACAGGTTCGTCACTCACCAAGCCATAGTTGAACGTGAGTTCTTCACCGCGCCACACTTGTCGACGGGTGTGAATAAAGATTCGACCATCGATCTCTACCGGCTCACAGTTGGGGCGACACGAATGGTTGATCCAGCGCGAGGCATTGCCGCCATACAAACCATCAATCACACGCGTGTCGTCAATGTGAAAGTAAAACGTGTGCTCTGGGTTGTTCGGGTCATGCGGGTGGCGGCGTTGTGCCTCGGCCATCGAAATGATTTCACCCACGTACTCGACAACCCGCTCGCCCGCAGCCATATGGCGCAAGGCAAACACGCCCTTGCCATGCACGGCCGATGAGAGAACCTCAATGTCATTAGCCACGCGCACGTTTCCCTAATTTTCGATCGGCCTTCACATCGGTCGCAAAAGTCGCATTGATGTGATGCGCTTGCCGCGTCAAAGCTGACAGCATGTTTTGCAACAACGTCAGTTCTGCATCACTCAACACTGAAACCCAATGGCGATGAATATCCGCCACTTGAGGAAAAATCTCCTGGACCACTGTCAGCCCCTGCGCTGTCAATGACACCACCGCACGGCGCGGGTCGTTGGTGAGCTTGTGGCGCTCAATCAAGCCCTTCGTCTGCAATATGCCGATGGCTTTGGACGTACGGGCACGATCTAACCGAATTTCTTGCGCCAAGCTCGACGGAGACAGCGCACCCGCCTGCCACAAATGCGCCAACAAGCGCCACTCTCGCCTCGTGATGCCGTAGCGCCCTTCCAGCAAGCGAATCACCGACGCGCCGCCAACCGCATGCAAGTGATGCAGCTGAAAACTCAGCAAGTCTTCTAGTCGCGCAGGCTCGCGCATGGTCGTCATTTCAGGGTTTTCGATCATTTGAGTTGATTTGATCAATTCAAAACAAGCATCGTATTCTTCACCGTAGCAACCTTTCACGGAGACATCAATGACAAAACGCTTGTGGATAAAGACCATTATGCTTGCCGCAGCCAGCGCGATGTGCGGATCAGTCTGGGCACAAAACGGCCCCATCAAAATCGTGGTGGGCTATCCACCGGGTGCCACATCTGACATCCTCACACGCGTACTTGCTGACGCCATGTCCAAGCGATTGAACCAACCCGTCATCGTTGACAACAAAGCTGGGGCAGGTGGTCAACTGGCCAACTTGGCCGTGAAGGCGGCCGCCAATGATGGAACCACCTTGCTGATGACACCCGTGGCATCCATGTCGATCTTTCCGCACAGTTATGCAGGGCAGCTGAAATACGACCCCTTCAAAGACTTCACCCCTGTCACACACCTCACCAATTTCCAAATTGGTTGGGGCGTGTCGAACAAGGTGCCTGCCAATAACTTGAAAGAGTATGTGGCTTGGGTGAAATCAAATCCAGCACAAAACGGTTTCTTTGGGTCGGCTGCACCCGGGTCTTTGCCGCATTTCATGGGGCTGATGTTTGCCAAAGATTCAGGGTTCAACTTAGAGCATGTGTCCTACCGTGGCACTGCCCCTGCCATGCAAGCCCTGGCCTCTGGTGAAATTCCAGCTTTGTCTACCGTGGCCGCCGATATCCAATCGTTGGTCGATGGCAAAAAAGCAAAATTGATTGCCGTGGCTGGCGAAAAACGTAGCATTCGCTTTCCAGATGTTCCCACATTCAAAGAGCAAGGTTTTGATGTGGTCGCCTCGGCTTGGTATGGCCTGTTTGCGCCTGCCGGCACACCACCATCCGTGATTCAAGCGTTGTCAAAAGCAGCCATGGATGCTGTCAACGACCCTGTCGTTCGCAAAAAACTCATCGACATGGAACTTGAACCCACAGGCTATGGCCCCGAGAAATTGGCCGACATCATGAAATCCGACTACGACAAATGGGGCCCACCTATCAAAGAGTCGGGCTTTAAACCACAGTGAATCTCATGACACATACTCGCCCCAACATCATCTTCATCGTGGCCGATGATTTAGGCTACGCCGATCTAGGCTGCTATGGAGGACGAGAGGCCGAATTCGGCCCTGTCTCCCCTCACATTGATGCACTGGCAGCCCATGGTCTGCGACTGACGCAAGGCTATAGCAACTCGCCTGTGTGCTCTCCCACACGTTTCGCATTGATGACGGGACGCTACCAATACCGCTTGCGCGGTGCAGCAGAAGAACCCATCAACAGCAAGAGCAAAGGCAGCAGCACCTTAGGGCTGCCACCTGAGCACCCCAGCTTGCCCTCATTGCTCAAAGCTGCGGGCTACAACACGGCACTCATTGGCAAGTGGCACTTGGGTTACCCACCTCACTTCAGCCCCTTGAGCTCGGGCTATGACGAGTTCTTTGGCCCCATGTCAGGCGGTGTGGACTATTTCAGCCACTGCAGTAACAACGGCACGCACGATCTCTATGCCGGAGAAGAAGAGGTTGAGTCGATCGGTTATTTGACCGACTTGCTGTCACAGCGTGCTGTCGATTACGTGCAGCGGCAGTCCAAAGACGCGGCTAACGACAAGCCCTTCTTTTTGAGTCTGCACTACACAGCCCCTCATTGGCCCTGGGAAACACGCGAAGATCACGCCTTGGCCGAAGAAGTCAAAAGCAATCTGTTTCATTTACACGGTGGGAATATCCATACCTACCGCCGCATGATTCATCACATGGACGAAGGCATTGGTTGGATCATCGACGCGCTCAAAGCCAATCAGCAATTCGACAACACCCTGATTGTTTTCACCAGTGACAACGGCGGCGAACGTTTCAGTGACAACTGGCCTTTGGTCGGTGGGAAGATGGACTTGACAGAGGGCGGCATCCGCGTGCCATGGATCGCCCATTGGCCACAGGTCATCGCCCCAGGCAGCGTTTCCACTCAACACTGCATGACGATGGATTGGACGGCAACTTTGCTCGATGTAGCAGGTGCCACCGCCGCGCCCGACTACCCTTTAGACGGTGTGTCTTTGAAGCGCCTCTTGCACGATCCAACGCATGTGTTTGAACGCCCCATGTATTGGCGAATGAACCATCGTGGGCAATGCGCCATGCGCCTTGGTGACTGGAAGTATTTACGGGTCGACAACAACGACTACCTGTTCAACATCAGCCAAGACGAGCGCGAGCGCGCGAATCTAGCGCATCGCGAAACAGAGCGACTTCAAACCATGCGTGACGCTTGGGAGCAGTGGCATAAAACCATGCCACCGATCCCAGCCGATGCCACTGTCAGCTTAGGCTACAGCGTCAAAGACATGCCTCAGCGCTGATTACTTCAACACGCCTGCAAAGTAGGCGGATAGCTCATCGTAGGCATCCAGCGGTAACACGTGCGCCACGTACTGGTCTGGGCGCACCACGATCATGCAACCTTGGTCGCGGTTGATGCCGCGCATGTCGTAAATATCGCCGACGCCTTTGTGATCCACACAGAACACTTTTTCGTGGTCTTGCAGGCCAAGCTTGCCGGTCTTGGGCTTCAATAGCGAAGGCATGTGTTCGTAAGCCAACTGGTCGAAGGTTTGTTGGAACACGGCACGGAAGTCGATGATGGCGTCAATGTCCTCACCCTCGCGCGTGTGCTTGACCACGGGGGAGTTGGCATTGGTTTGCAGCCAATCGGCCAGTTTGTGAATGGTGCCAGCTTGCGAGTGGTCTGCTTTGCCTGCGAAGGCGTAAATGCGCCAGCGCGCATCGGCCTCGGCCACATGACCCAGTTGCATTTGCTTGGCATCGGCCAATCGCACCACCGGAGCTGAGTGGAAACGACGCCCCACCTCTTCGCCTTTGGCCAAGTCTTGATGGGCGCTGGCGGCAAACAAGTACGAGGTGTCGTACTTCACCGCCGTGCCGCCCGTGAACTCGAGGTTGGCTTTGAACTGGCGAATGATGCGTGGCTCTTCCGTACCGTCGCGTTCAGCTTGGGTGGTAGGGGCCGACATGATGCGGGCCCATTCGTGGTCGGTTTCCACCAAGCGCTTGGCTTCGGTCAAACGCTCTTTGGAATAGCTGCGCAAGAGGCTCGCGTCAGCGCGACCTTGCAACACATGCACCAGCTTCCAGCCGAGGTTAAAGGTGTCTTGCATGGACACGTTCATGCCCTGTCCCGCTTTGGGCGAATGGGTGTGACAGGCATCGCCTGCGGTGAACACGCGAGGGTTGCCTGTACCGTTCTCACCAAGGTCATCAAACTTGTCGGTGATGCTGTGGCCAATGTCGTAGATCGACCACCAGACGATTTCTTTCACATCGATGCTGTAGGGTTTGATGATGCGGTTGGCCGCGGCAATCATGTCGTCTTGCGTGAGCTTGCGTTGCGCGGCTTTTTCATCTGGGCGCAGCTTGTCCAACTCCACGTACATGCGGAACACGTAGCCACCCTCGCGCGGCAAGATGAGCACGTTGCCCTCCTTGGCGGAAGAGATCAAACACTTCTGACGCACGTCTGGGAAATCGGTGTTAGCCAAAATATCCATCACACCCCAGGCCTGGTGCGCAGCATCGCCATGCAACTCACCGCCGATGGATTTGCGCACCTTGGAGTGTGCGCCGTCGCAGCCCACCACATAGTTGGCGCGCACGGTGCGTGTGGCCCACCAGTTGATGCCTGTGGCATCTTTGAGCGTCACGGTCACGGGGTGGTCGTCGGTGGTGGGGTCGATGGTGAGGCTTTCGACTTCCCAGCCGTAGTCGGGCTCTAAGCGTGAAGGCGAGTTTTTCATCACCTCCAAGAACAACTCATGCAAGCGTGCTTGGTTGATCAAGATGTGCGGCATTTCCGAACTGTCGTCGGCCACGTCTTGCACACGACCCACGCGTTTGATGTGATCGGGGTTCTTGGGATCGGGCATCCAAAACGCGGTTTGGTTGACCCAATATGTTTCGCGCTTGACCTTGTCGGCAAAGCCAAAGGCTTGGAACATTTCCATGGTGCGCGTGTTGATGCCGTCGGCCTTACCCTTGATGATGTTGCTGGGCATGCGCTCGATGATCATCGTTTCGATCTCGGGGAACTGCGACAGCTGCGCTGCCAAACAGAGCCCCGCTGGACCAGTGCCGGCAATCAGCACATCCACTTTTTCGGGCAAGGGCTCGTTGGTGCCACGGTTGCGGCGGTTGGGGGCTGCTTGCTTGATGTCGGGGTTGCCACCGCGAAAACCGTCTTTGTAAAACTGCATGTCTTGTCTCCGTTGGATTGAAAGCGCCGAAACCTCGGCATGACGAAATAATAACTGTACTTATCATTATCCGTCAACATGGTATGTATGATTACCATTTTGGTTTTCCCTAACCCTAAGGAACACAGGCATGTCCGTGCAAGACATGGCGGGTCATTTGATACGCCGCCTTCACCAGCAATCTACCCAGCTGTTTGTGTTGCGCACGCAAGCCGCAGGCTTTGACCTCACGCCCGTGCAGTACGCCGCCATCGAGGCCATTTATGAAAACCCAGGCATCGACCAAGCCCGTGTGGCCGAAATGATTGGCTACGACCGCGCCACCATTGGCGGGGTGATTGAACGCTTAGAGAAAAAAGAGTGGATCAGCCGCGAAGTGAGCGAGCAAGACCGCCGCGCCCGCGTCTTGTCACTCACCGCACAAGGCAAAAAGATTCGGGCCACACTAGCGCCCATCGTGCAAGAGCTGCAAAAAGACATCTTGCAGCCCTTGAACACAGCCGACCAAGCGCGCTTTATTGAGTTGGCGCGCAAGGTGGTGTGGACTACATCACTCGACAGTGACTGATTTCGCGAGGTTACGGGGCTTGTCCACATCCGTGCCCCGCGCACACGCGGTGTGGTAGCTGAGCAACTGCAAGGGCACGACGTGCAGAATAGGCGACAGCACGCCATAGTGCTCAGGCATGCGAATGACGTTCACGCCTTCGCTGCTTTCAATCTTGGTGTCGCCATCGGCCAGCACATACAGCACGCCGCCACGGGCACGTACCTCTTGCATATTGCTCTTGAGCTTTTCCAACAGCACGTCGTTGGGGGCCACCGTCACCACGGGCATGGCGCTGGTCACCAAGGCCAAGGGGCCGTGCTTGAGTTCACCGGCAGCATAGGCTTCGGCGTGGATGTAGGTGATTTCTTTGAGCTTCAACGCGCCTTCGAGCGCAATGGGGTAATGCGTGCCACGGCCCAAGAACAAGGCGTTTTCTTTGCTGGCAAATTCTTGCGACCACGCAATGAGCTGGGGCTCCAGCGCCAGCACCGCTTGCAGCGCCGCAGGCAAGTGGCGCATGGCTTTGATGTGCGCTGCTTCTTCGTCGTCGCTCAAACGGCCTTTGGTTTGCGCCAAGGCAAGCGTGAGCAAGAACAGGGCTGCGAGCTGTGTGGTGAACGCCTTGGTCGACGCCACGCCAATCTCTGCGCCTGCGCGCGTGACGTAGGCCAACTTGCACTCGCGCACCATGGCGCTGGTAGACACGTTGCAAATGGTGAGCGTGTTGGTCATGCCCAAACTCTGCGCGTGGCGGAGCGCGGCTAAGGTGTCAGCGGTTTCGCCGGACTGGCTGATGGTGACCACCAAAGTGTTGGGGTTGGGCACCGATTCGCGGTAGCGGTACTCGCTGGCAATCTCCACTTGGCAAGGCACTTTGGCAATCGCCTCAATCCAATACTTGGCGGTGCAACCGCTGTAGTAGCTGGTGCCGCAGGCGAGGATGAGCACGTTGTCGATGGCTTTGAACACCGAGTACGCACCGTTGCCAAACAACTCGGGCGTGATGCCCTCAATGCCTTCCAACGTATCGGCAATCGCACGGGGTTGCTCGAAGATTTCTTTTTGCATGTAGTGGCGATAAGGCCCCAGCTCTGCCGCGCCGCTGTGCGCTTGCACGGTTTTGACTTCGCGGGTCACCGGCTTGTGGCTGCGGTCTTGCACCCAGTATTTGCCAATTTGAATGTCCACCACATCGCCCTCTTCGAGGTAGACGATTTGGTCGGTCACACCGGCCAAAGCCATGGCGTCACTGGCGAGGAAGGTTTCGCTGTGCTCTTTGCCCACGCCCAAAATGAGCGGCGAGCCTGCGCGTGCGCCGATGACGCGGTGCGGTTCGTCTTTGTGGAACACGGCAATCGCATATGCCCCGTGCAACTGGGTGATGGCCGTTTTGACCGCCTCAAATAAATCGCCGTTGTAGAGGCTATCCACCAAATGGGCGATGACCTCGGTGTCGGTTTGGCTCAAAAACTCGTAGCCCTTGGCTTGCAATGCAGCGCGCAGTTCGTCGTGGTTTTCGATGATGCCGTTGTGGACCAAGGCCACACGCCCCACCTTGTTTGGCACATCGCCGGTGTACACGCCTGCACCAGCTCCCGTGCCGTGGCTGAAGTGGGGATGCGCGTTGTGCACCGCAGGCGCGCCGTGCGTGGCCCAGCGCGTGTGCGCAATGCCAATGCCGCCTTCGATGTGGTCGGCCTTGACTTGGTCCATCAGCTCAGACACGCGGGCTGTGCTGCGCGCACGTTGCAGGCCGCCTTGCTTCGCGCCGAGACTGGCCGAATGCACCGCCACGCCGCAGGAGTCATAGCCGCGGTATTCGAGCCGCTGCAAGCCTTGCACGAGGATGGGAACGATGTTGCGGGTAGAAACGGCGCCGACGATGCCACACATAAAAGCACTCCTGAATTGGGTTGCCGGAATATTAAGCACACCAATAAGAAATTTCTTGTTTATTTATTTATATTTTTGAACGAAAATTCCACCAAAAACTCTATTTGGAATTTAATTTCAAATTAAACACACTTATGAAACAAGAATATCTAGACGAAGTCGATTTGAAGCTGCTCAACGCCTTGCAACACGATGCGTCTCTCAGCAACGTGGGCTTAGCCGAGCAACTCAACATCTCGCCCCCCACCTGCCTGCGCCGCGTCAAACGCCTAACTGATGAGGGCTGGATTGAGCGACAAGTCGCCATCCTCAACCACGACAAACTCGGCGCTGCGCTGGGCCACGGATTAAGTGCGTTGATGGAAGTCACGCTTGACCAACAAGGTGCAGAGCACCTCAACGCCTTCGAGCAACGCGCCGTGGCAGACGACGCCGTGCAGCAATGTTGGCGCGTCTCACCCGGGCCAGACTTTGTGTTGGTGGTGCAAGCGGCAGACATGCCCGACTACTTGGCCATCACGCAACGTCTGCTCACGCAGGATGCGAATGTGCGGAATGTGAAAGCGTTTTTTGCGACCAAGCGGGCGAAGTTCACCAGCACGTGGCCTGTGTTGCGCAAGTCATAAACCAACGGCATCTAGACTGGCGAGAAAACAATAGCAGCGCATAAAAAAGGCAGCCTAGGCTGCCTTTTCAGTTTTAAGCCTTAGGCTTTTTCTCAGGCCGCTTGTAGTTGGCAATGCTCACTTGCTTGCCACGCGCCACGCTCAGTGCGCCAGCCTCGGTGCTCTTGGTGATGGTTGAACCACCACCCACCGTGCCGCCCGCGCCAATAGTGACAGGCGCCACCAACACGCAGTTACTTCCCACATGCACATCGGCCTCAATCACGGTGCGGTGCTTGTTAGCCCCGTCATAGTTGGCAGTGATGCTGCCTGCGCCGTAGTTGACGCGCTCGCCCACCGTGGCGTCGCCCAAGTAGGCCAAGTGATTGGCTTTGGAACCCTTGGCCATCGTGGAGTTTTTGACTTCCACAAAGTTGCCAATGTGCACTTCAGCAGCCAACTCTGCGCCGGGGCGCAAGCGGGCAAAGGGGCCAATGAGTGCGCCCTCGCCCACGCTCACGCCCAGCTTTTCTCCGTCGATGTGGGTGAAGGGATGAATCACTGCGCCAGCGGCGATGGTGCAGTTGGCAATGACGCAGTTCGCGCCAATCTTCACGCCTTGCCCCAACGACACGTTGCCTTGGAAGATGCAGTTCACATCAATTTCCACATCTTGCGCGCAGGTCAATGTGCCGCGCACATCAAAGCGTGCGGGGTCGATGATGCGCACGCCATCGGCCATGAAGGCGTGGGCTTGGCGCAGTTGATACGCACGTTCCAGCTCGGCCAATTGCGTGGGGCTGTTGACGCCCGCCACTTGCGCGGCGTCTGAAATTTTGTGGGCCACCACCGGCACGCCATCGGCCTCGGCGAACTTAACCACATCGGTCAAATAAAACTCTTGCTGTGCATTGTTGTTATCGAGGCGGGCAAGCCATGGTTTGAGCAACTTGGCAGGCACCGCCATGATGCCGCT
Organism: Limnohabitans sp. MORI2; assembly: GCF_027925025.1. Lineage (NCBI taxonomy): Bacteria > Pseudomonadati > Pseudomonadota > Betaproteobacteria > Burkholderiales > Comamonadaceae > Limnohabitans > Limnohabitans sp. MORI2. Next base: position 304,025 of record NZ_AP027058.1, on the reverse strand, counting down.
GTACACCTCTTTGATAGCGCGCTGCTGTTCATTCGCGTCTTTGTGCTCCACGATGGCGTGCACCTGACCGTTGAGGCTTCGGACGATACGCCCATAACCAGTGGGATCTTCGAAGTCGATGGTGAGCAGCGCCAGCTGTTTGCCATCGCACAAGTCGAGCAACGCCTGCAAAGTCTCGGCTTGCGTCAAAGGCACATCGCCAGAGAGCACCACCACCACACCATCATCAGCCAATAAAGGCACCGCTTGTTGTACCGCGTGACCAGTGCCAAGCTGAGGCATTTGGCGGGCAAATTGCAGCTTGTCAGCGGCATTCGCATGGGTCAGTGCTGGCTCAACTTGGTCTGCTCCGTGGCCCGTGATGACGATGGTGTTGCGCGCTTTGAGGGTACGTGCCGTGTCAATCACATGCTGCACCAAAGCCTTACCCGCCAAACGGTGCAAGACCTTAGGCATACTGCTCTTCATTCGGGTGCCTTTGCCGGCAGCCATGATCACCACATCTAATGCCGTCATGTCATTCATCCTTATCTTGCGCAGAATTATCCGCCATGCCTCTGCGGGGCTAGCACTGGCCATACTCATGGGTTTGAGCGGATGCAGCACTCTCAAGGTGGCCTACAACAGCAGTGATGAGTTGCTTTACTGGTGGCTCGATGGCTACGTCGATTTGCAAGGCGACCAAAAACAATTCACCCGTAATGCATTGAGCGACCTGCAACGCTGGCATCGCCAACAGCAACTGCCCGAATATGTGGCCTTGCTCAAACACATGCAAGCCATGGCACCAAACGACATCACACCCGCTCAAGTGTGCGCTGTGACCGAAGACATGAAAACCAGTTTCATCGGTGTGTTGCGACGCATCGAGCCTGCATCGGCTCAACTGTCGAGCCAACTCAGCTCCGACCAACTGCGCAGTGTGCGCCAACGCTTTGACAAAACCAACAAGACGTGGCGAGAAGACTGGCTCGACCCCAATGCCGAAGAACGCTTGCGCTACCGCACCAAGCTAGCAACAAGTCGGCTAGAAGACTTTTATGGGCGATTAGACAAACCCCAACGCGAGGCGCTTCACCAGTGGCTCAGCACATCCATCTTTGACCCCGCTTTGAGCTACGCCGAGCGCGAGCGCCGCCAAGCCGACACGATGCGAACCTTGCAGCGCATCGCACAAGAGGGGCCCAGCAAACAAGAGTCAGCACAAGGCTTGCTGCACGCATTGGTGGACCGCAGCTTCAACTCACCCAACGAACGCGCGCGCACTTACGGCAAAGACCTGTGGGACGAAAACTGTGCAGGCTTTGCCAAACTGCACAACAGCACCACCCCCGCACAACGCGAGCGCATGGTGCAAGCGCTGCGCGGCTACGAGCAAGATTTCAAAACATTGATGGCGCAAAAATAAACGCCATAAAACAATCGCAAGGTTTAGCCCATCGGCCAAACCACCCCGTTGTCATTGAGCAGCGCATCGAGCGGCATATCGTGCGGCTCGGGCATCAGGTCTGGCAAAAAGCCGTGTGTGAAACCCAAGCCTGCGGTGAACGGCTTGGGTTGCAAGGTCGCCAAAGTCCGGTCATAAAACCCACCGCCATAGCCCAAGCGGAATCCTCCAGGCCCATAGCCCACACAAGGCACAAACAACAAAGTGGGCACCACCACCTCGGTGTCTTTAGGCTTAGGAATGCCATAAGCATCTTCTTCCATCGGACAGCCGGGATACCAAGCGTGGAAGGTGAGGGTTTTGTGTGCCTTGTCCACCACAGGCAAACCGATGCGGCGGCGTTGTGGCTCGTCTAGCAACTCACCGTCTTCTTTCCAGCGGTGCAGCACGGGCAGTGGGTCAAACTCGCCCTTGATGGGCCAGTACGCACCAATCACCGTGTCGGGTCGGTTGAACAACCAAATGCGCATCACGCGCTGCAACATGTCGGCCCTCTCCAGCCTATCGGGCAAGTTCAAACGCTCTTCAATGAGCTGCTGGCGCAAGGTTTTTTTGTCCACAGATAATCAAGCCATGAAATTTCGAGTCATTGTGTCACTGTTTGCCGGCGTTTTCTTTGCGTTTGGTGCTGTTCAACCTGTTGTGGCTGCGCCCACCAACAACGCCCAAGCAGATGCCGTCATCACCGACATGGCCCAAGCCTACAAGCGCGGCGACCGCAAACGCCTGAGCGCCCTGCTGCCACAAGCCAAAGGCCACATCCTCGAACCATGGGCGGCCTATTGGGAACTCAAAGCCCGCCTAGACGAAGCCTCGCACAGCGAAGTACGCGCCTTCTTTAACCGCTACCCCGCCACTTACCAAGAAGACCGCTTGCGCAACGACTGGCTGTTGCTCTTGGGCCAACGCCGTGACTGGACCACGCTCAGCGACGAACACCAACACTACCGCATGCGCGATGACCGCGAACTGCGCTGCTACTTTTTAACGGTGGAGCTGCTAGAAAAAGGCCAGCACGCCAGCCCATCCATTGCCGAGGAAGTACGCAAAAACTGGATGGCCATGAAAGAAGCCGATGATGGCTGCACCTTGGCCGCCGACCGCCTGTACTTCAGCAAACAATTCACCGCCCTCGACATTTGGCGCAAAGCCCGTTTGATGGTGGAACACAACCGCCCACGCACCGCGCGCAACGCCGTGCAAATTGTGGCCCCCGATGCGGCCAATGGGGTGCCAGACGCCATCAACAATGCCGAGAAGTTTTTGGCCAAACACATTGCCGCGCCTCAAAAAGTGCGTCAAGAGTTGGTGGTCATGGCCCTCATCAAAGTGGCCACCACCGACCCCGACAAGGCCGACAAGCTGATGCGCAACAAGTGGCAGCCTTACCTTACCGCCGAAGAACGCCACTGGATGTGGGGCGTGATTGGCCGTCAATCGGCCATGCGTTTGGATGACGATGCCCTCGCCCACTTTGCCCGTGTCGCCCACGACAAAGACTTGAACGACGACATGCTGGGCTGGAAAGTACGCGCTGCCTTGCGCGCTGGCAACACACCGAAATGGCCTGTGGTGGAAAGCGCCATCACAGCCATGAGCGCTGAGGCTCGTAAAGACCCGACTTGGATTTACTGGCACGCACGCGCCTTGTTGGCTCGCAAAAAAGTGACTCCGCAAATTCAACAAGAGGCCAACGCCATGCTCGAAGGCATCGCAGGCGTGCGCGGGTTTTACGAACAACTCGCCCTCGAAGAACTGGGCCGCAAAGTCGTCGCCCCTGCTCGACCACCTGCACCCACAGCAGAAGAGATGGAAGTGGCACGTCGCAACCCATCGCTACAACGTGCGCTGTATGCCATCAGCATCGGCTTGCGCTCTGAGGGCGTGCGCGAATGGAACTACGCCACTAATTTGGTGGATGCCCAAGGCAAAGCCGGCATGATGAGCGACCGTGAGCTGCTGGCCGCCGCGCAACTCGCCTGCGACAGCCAAGTGTGGGACCGCTGCATCAACACCAGCGAGCGCACGCGCGTGGCCATCGACTTTGAGCAACGCTTCCCCATGCCGCACAAAGAGGCGGTCATTGCCCGCAGCAAAACCATCAACCTTGACCCCGCTTATGTGTACGGCCTGATTCGCCAAGAAAGCCGCTTTGTCACTGACGCACGCTCACACGTGGGCGCATCCGGCCTCATGCAAGTCATGCCCGCCACGGCCAAGTGGACCGCACGCAAAATTGGCTTGACGGGTTTTACACCTGACCAGATCAGCGACCGCGACACCAACATCGCCATCGGTACGGGCTATTTGAAGCTGGTGCTCGACAGCTTTGAAGGCTCCATGCCCCTGGCTGCCGGCGCGTACAACGCAGGCCCCAGCCGCTCGCGCCGCTGGCGTGCGCCCAACGATGGCGACGGCCCTGTGCTGGAAGGCGCCATCTGGGCCGAGAACGTGCCGTTCAACGAAACGCGCGACTACGTGAAAAAGGTCTTGTCCAACACCACCAACTACGCCGCACTCATCACGGGGCAGCCGCAGTCGCTCAAAGCCAAGCTGGGCATGGTTGGACCACGCTCGGCCACTGCGCCGGCTGAAAACTTGGATCTACCTTGAGTGCTCATCACTACAAATTAGCACTCACTCACCTTAAACACGAAGCACCGCCTAGTCGGTGCTTTTTTCATGTTTTTAAACTTTCCCTCTTGAATTGGCATCAGATGGCCTAAAATTAGCACTCAATGACGGCGAGTGCTAACACCACCCCGTCAGTGGCTTTATCAGCGTCCAGCTAGCTTGGGCGCTCTGCTTTCAACCCTTAGTTCCTATTTGGAGATGCAATGAAACTTCGTCCTCTCGGCGACCGCGTGATCGTTAAACGTATCGAAAGCGAAACCAAAACCGCCTCTGGCATCGTGATTCCTGACTCAGCCGCTGAAAAGCCTGATCAAGGTGAAGTTGTGGCTGTCGGCCCAGGCAAGACCAATGACAAAGGCGAGACCAAAGCTTTGACAGTGAAAGTCGGCGACCGCGTGTTGTTCGGCAAATACAGCGGCCAAACCGTCAAGGTCAATGGCGACGAACTGTTGGTCATGAAAGAAGAAGACCTGTTCGCCGTCGTCGAATAAGTTCACTGATTTAGAAATTTAAGGAAATACAAAATGGCAGCAAAAGACGTAGTTTTCGGCGGCGAAGCCCGCGCACGTATGGTCGAAGGCGTGAACATCCTCGCCAACGCCGTGAAAGTGACTTTGGGCCCCAAAGGCCGTAACGTGGTGCTCGAGCGCTCTTTCGGCGCCCCCACCGTGACCAAGGACGGTGTGTCCGTGGCCAAAGAAATCGAACTCAAAGACAAGCTCATGAACATGGGCGCACAGATGGTGAAAGAAGTTGCTTCTAAAACTTCTGACAACGCTGGCGACGGCACCACCACTGCGACCGTGTTGGCCCAAGCCATCGTGCGCGAAGGCATGAAGTACGTGGTTGCCGGCGGCAACCCGATGGACTTGAAGCGCGGCATCGACAAGGCCGTGGCCGCGTTGATCGAAGAGCTGAAGAAAGTCTCTAAGACCACCACCACTTCTAAAGAAATCGCCCAAGTCGGTTCGATCTCTGCCAACAGCGACCACAGCATCGGCGAAATCATCGCCAACGCCATGGACAAAGTGGGCAAAGAAGGCGTCATCACTGTGGAAGACGGCAAGTCATTGCAAAACGAACTCGACGTGGTCGAGGGCATGCAATTTGACCGCGGCTACCTGAGCCCCTACTTCATCAACAACCCCGAGAAGCAAGCTGCTTTGCTGGACAACCCCTTCGTGTTGTTGTTCGACAAGAAGATCAGCAACATCCGCGACTTGTTGCCCACTTTGGAAGCCGTTGCAAAAGCTGGCCGTCCATTGCTCATCATCGCTGAAGACGTCGACGGCGAAGCCTTGGCAACTTTGGTGGTCAACACCATCCGTGGCATCTTGAAGGTTGTGGCTGTCAAGGCTCCAGGCTTTGGCGATCGTCGCAAGGCCATGTTGGAAGACATCGCCATCTTGACTGGCGGCAAAGTGATCGCCGAAGAAGTTGGCTTGACCCTCGAAAAAGTGACTTTGGCAGACCTCGGTCAAGCCAAGCGCATCGAAGTGGGCAAAGAAAACACCATCATCATCGACGGCGCTGGTGCAGCTGCTGACATCGAAGCTCGCGTGAAGCAAATCCGCGTGCAAATCGAAGAGGCAACTTCTGACTACGACCGCGAAAAGCTGCAAGAGCGCGTGGCCAAGTTGGCTGGCGGTGTTGCCGTGATCAAGGTGGGCGCTGCCACCGAAGTCGAAATGAAAGAGAAGAAAGCCCGCGTCGAAGACGCCCTGCACGCCACCCGCGCTGCAGTGGAAGAAGGCATCGTGGCTGGCGGCGGCGTGGCTTTGCTGCGTGCACGTCAAGCTGTGGGCGCCTTGAAGGGTGACAACGAAGACCAAAACCACGGCATCGCCTTGGTGTTCAAAGCCATCGAAGCGCCTCTGCGCGAGATCGTTTACAACGCCGGCGGCGAAGCCAGCGTGGTGGTGAACAATGTGTTGGCCGGCAAGGGCAACTACGGCTTCAACGCATCCAACGACACCTACGGCGACATGATCGAAATGGGTATCTTGGACCCAACGAAAGTGACACGCACTGCTTTGCAAAACGCAGCGTCTGTGGCGTCTCTGATGTTGACCACCGAGTGCATGGTGTCAGAAGCTCCGAAAGAAGAGTCTGCTGGCGGCATGCCCGACATGGGTGGTATGGGCGGCATGGGTGGTATGGGCGGCATGGGCATGTAATTGCCTCGCTGCTTTGCCTGAGCACTTCGGTGCTCTTGCCAAACAAAAAAGCCCCGCATTGCGGGGCTTTTTTTCGTCTGTACTCAGGGTACTTAATGCATGAGCGCTTCCAGCTTCACCGCATCCACACAGAAGGCACGAATGCCTTCGGCCAGCTTCTCTGTGGCCATGGCGTCGTCATTCAAGGCGTAACGGAACGAGGCCTCGGTGTGATGCACGGCAGGCAAATCCAGCTGCATCGCAGCTGTTGCACTCAGCGCTTGCGTCAAAGGCTGGGTCGATGCACCCAGCTGCGCGAGCAACTCAGGCGCAATGGTGAGCAAATCACAACCTGCCAATGCAGTGATTTGGCCTACGTTTCTGAAGCTCGCACCCATCACCTCGGTCTTGATACCGTGGCGTTTGTAGTGGTTGTAAATCGCACGGACCGACTTTACGCCGGGGTCGTTGGCATTGGCGTTATCGGCCTCTACCCACGCAGCGCCCGCCGACTTTTTGTACCAGTCGTAAATGCGACCCACGAACGGGGAGATCAGTTGCACCTTGGCATCGCCGCACGCCACCGCTTGGGCAAACGAGAAAAGCAAAGTGAGGTTGGTGCGAATGCCTTCGCGCTCTAACTCGGCAGCGGCTTGAATGCCTTCCCAAGTGGACGCGATTTTGATGAGCACGCGTTCGCGCTTGATGCCCTGCGCTTCGTACAAAGCCATGATGCGCTTGGCACGCGCCACGGTGGCAGCTGTGTCAAAGCTCAACCGCGCATCCACTTCGGTGGAGACCCGCCCTGGGATGGTGGCCAAAATTTCGCAGCCAAAGCGCACCAACAAGCGGTCGATCTGCGCGTCCATCGGCTCGTTGCCGTGCTCTGCCACCACCGCCTTGAGCAAAGGCAGGTATTCGGGCTTTTGCACCGCTTTGAGGATCAGTGATGGGTTGGTCGTGGCGTCTTCGGGCTGGAACTGTGCGAGCTGCTTAAAGTCGCCGGTGTCGGCCACCACGGTGGTGAATTGTTTGAGGGCGTCGAGTTGGTTCATGGGGTGATTATCCAATTTCGTCAGAAAAGCCTAACGGCTTCGCGCTACAGTGTGTTTTATGCCTTCTTTCACGCCTCAAAAAATCCTCATCCTTGGTGGCAGCGGCTTTGTGGGCCGTCATGTGTGTTCACGCCTGAGCCTACAACACCACCAAGTCACCGTGCCCACACGCCGCTTGCCTGCACGCCACATCCAAATGATGCCGGGCGTGAGCGTGGTGCAAGCCAATGTGCACGACGCCAAACAACTGCAAGCCTTGGTGCATGGCCATGACGTGGTCATCAACCTCATTGCCATCCTGCACGGCAACGAAGATGAGTTCAATCAAGCCCACGTCACCCTGCCTGCTAATTTGGCACGTGCGTGCCATGCAGAAAACGTCACGCGTCTCATCCACATCAGCGCCTTGGGTGCCGATGTGCATGGCCCCTCTATGTACCAGCGCAGCAAAGCGCGAGGTGAATTGGCCTTGCAATCCGCCGCACAAAAAGCGCCATTGGGTTTGACGCTGCTGCGCCCCAGCGTGATCTTTGGCAAAGACGACCAGTTCATCAATCTGTTTGCCAATCTGCAAAAGGTGTTCCCCGTCATACCGCTGGCAGGCGCGAACACGCGCTTTCAACCTGTGTGGGTACACGATGTGGCGCAAGCCATCGTGCATTGCGTGAACACCCCCAGCACCGAAGGCCAAGTGTTTGAACTGTGCGGCCCCGACATCCTCACGCTGGCGGAGTTGGTGCAACTCGCAGGCCGCTGGGTGGGCAAACAGCGCCCCGTCATCTCGCTGCCCTACGCCATCGGCTGGCTGCAAGCACTGCTGATGGAGTGGGCTCCCGGCAAGCCGCTGATGAGCCGCGATAACTTGGACTCAATGAAGGTACACAACGTGGCCATCGGCCACTTGCCCGGCTTGCGTGCCTTGGGTGTATCAGAGCCCAAGTCCATCAAACGATTGTTCGTCGCAGGCAAGTGATGAAAACCTACCTCGTCGGCGGTGCGGTGCGCGATGCCCTCATGGGCGTCAGCGGCTCCGACCGCGACTGGGTGGTGGTAGGCGGCACACCCGAAGCCTTGGTGGCGCAGGGCTATCAGCCTGTGGGCAAAGACTTTCCCGTGTTCTTGCACCCGACCACACACGAAGAATATGCGCTGGCCCGCACCGAGCGTAAAACCGCACGCGGCTACCACGGCTTTAGCGTGTACGCCGCGCCCGACGTGACGCTGGAGCAAGACCTTGCGCGACGCGACCTCACCATCAACGCGATTGCGCAAGACGAGCACGGCAACCGCACCGACCCCTACGGCGGCGAACGAGACATTGCCGCCCAAGTGCTGCGCCATGTGACCGATGCCTTTCGCGAAGACCCTGTACGCATCTTGCGCGTGGCCCGCTTTGCAGCGCGCTTTCCCGAATTCACCGTCGCGCCTGAAACCGTTGCGCTCATGCGTGAGATGGTGGCCGATGGCGAAGTGGATGCACTGGTCAGCGAACGCGTATGGCAAGAACTCTCACGCGGTCTGATGGGTGCCAAGCCTTCGCGCATGCTGCAAGTGCTGCGCGACTGCGGCGCTTTGCAGCGACTGCTGCCAGAGGTTGACAAACTCTACGGCGTGCCACAACGCGCCGAATACCACCCTGAGATTGACACAGGCATTCACCTAGAAATGGTGCTCGATGCATCGGCCCGCATGAACGCCCCGCTGGAAGTGCGCTTTGCATGTCTGTGTCACGACCTCGGCAAAGGCACAACGCCTGCCGACGTATTGCCCCGCCACATCGGCCACGAGCAACGCAGCGAAAAACTCACCCACGCTCTGTGCGCGCGTTGGCGTGTGCCTGTGGTCTGCAAAGAACTGGCCGAGCTGGTGGCGCGTGAGCACGGCAACATTCATCAAAGCTTGAGCTTTGGTGCTGAAGCAGTTTTGCGCTTGCTGGTGCGCTGCGACGCACTGCGCAGGCCTGAGCGGTTTTTATTGGCGTTGCAAGCGTGCGAGTGTGATGCACGTGGGCGATTGGGCAAAGAAAATGAGGCGTATGCGCAGGGGCCTCGGTTAGCTTCGCTATTGAAGGCGGCGCAGTCTGTTGACAGTGCTGCTGTGAGTGCGCAGGCTTTACAAGATGGTCTTACCGGTCCAGCCATAGGTAAGCGGCTAGACGCGGCAAGGGTTGCAGCCATTGGCGCTGCGCTTTGAGTTTTTCGCTTTAAGTTCGACGCTGCGAAATGGCAAGGGCGGTAACCGCTCTGCTCCTACGCCGCTAAAGCGGCTAGATGTCGCTGCCGCGGTCACCGCCCTTGCCACTTCGCCGCTTTGGGCTCGCGTTGCATTGCGATTCGCGCATAGGCAGTTGCAGCCAATCAGAAAGTAACGATCGACCGGGTTTGAATGCATGCATGCAAACAACCAAACGCGTCAAGCGGAGTTGGGTGTGCCTGCGGCAGCGACATCTAGCCGCTTCAGCGGCGTAGGAGCAGAGCAGGTACACCCAACTCCGCTTGACACCGAGGGGGAGTCCAAAAACGACTACAAAACCTTAGAGATGCCCGCACAAACGAGGCTGAGAATGATCGTAGAAGCCAGCGGAATAAATATCTCGCGCCCAAAAATCTTGAACCGAATATCCCCAGGCAAGCGTCCAAACCCCAACTTCTGAAGCCAAGGCGTCAGCGCGTTGATGAGCAACAGCGCGAGGAAAACAACAATCAACCAGCGTGTCATGCCGCGGCTTACAGCGCGTAAGTGCGGTCACCTTGTGCAAAGCCCATCGGCTCCCACTCGGTCGTGCCAAAGGCCACCACTTTGAACAACTCGCCCATCTCGTGCTCGGTGATGAGCTTTTGCGCCATGGTTTTTTCATCCAGCGGTGCATCCACCAACGGTGGCAACAAACCGCAGTTGATCAAAAAATGCGCTTGGCTGGTGTAGCCCAACACGTTCAAGCCCGCGTCTTGCGCGGCCAGCGCCACGCCTGTGAAGTTGACGTGTGCGGTGATGTCTTTGCCGCCCACATCCACCAATGGGTCTGGGTCTGACTTGTGCAGCTTGTGACACATCAACGTGCCCATGCTGCGTTGGGGATGGAAGTATTCGCTCTCAGGAAAACCGTAGTCAATGAGGAATGCCGCACCGCCTTTGCCCGTGGCCGCTTCGCCCGCTTTGAAGCGGTCGGCCAAGGTGGCGACAAAGGCTTCGGCTTGGTGGTGAATTTCGGTGAGGTAGTCGTGCTCACCCATCACCTCGACGGGTGGGCGCAGGTCGGTCACGCGGTCTTCCCATTGCAATGGTGACGCAGCATCAGTACCCCACACCACACCGCGCTCATGCCACACACCGCCTTTGCGCACCAGCAGTTGCACAGGCATGGCATCGAGCACTTCGTTGCCCACCACCACGCCGCTGAGTTGCTCGGGCAAGGCGTCCACCCACTGCACTTTGTGCGCGTGGGCCTTGAGCGTTTCTTGTTGGCGCTCACGCAAGCTGCCGGACAAATCGACGATGGTGTAACGCTTGACGCTGTCGCCCAAGCTGTCGAGCAACTGCAAAGCCAAAGCGCCAGAGCCTGCGCCAAATTCCCACACCTCGTCCGTGCCTGTCACTTGCAAAGCCTCAGCCACTTGATGGGCCAAGGTGTGACCAAAGTGTTTGGACATTTCGGGAGCGGTAGCGAAGTCGCTGCCGGTCTCAGGCGTGAGGCCAAATTTACGCAGACTGTTGGTGTAGTAGCCCATGCCCGGCGCGTACAAAGCGAGCGCCATGAAACGGTCAAAACTCAGCCAGCCGCCTGCATTGGCAATTTGGCGGTTAATCAAGGCGTACAAAGCCTGTTGGCTCGGGTCGTTGGATAATTGGGGGATCGTCATTGGGTGCTGATCGTAACTCGACCCACCCCTCCCTTTTTTCCGCTTTTTCACCACAGGCACCTCACACCATGCGCTCTTGGGCACTCATCACTGGCGGCAGCGTTCGCTTAGGTCGCGAAATCGGCCTCGCCTTTGCGCGCGCGGGTTGGAATGTGGCCTGCCACTACAACCATTCAGAGGCCGAGGCCAACGCCTTGTGCGCCGAACTGCGCGCCATGGGCGTCGATGCACTGGCCGTGCAAGGCGACTTGGAAGATGAGGCCAGCTGCCAAAGCATTTTTGACACCACTGTGGCCATCACCGGCCACGCGTTGCAATGTGTGGTGAACAACGCGTCGCTGTTTGTACCTGACGAGGGGGCTGACTTTGACGAAGCGCAGGCTTTGGCGCAAATCAAGGTCAACCTCATGGCGCCGATGCGCTTTGGCAAATGGATGGCGGCCCTCCACGGTACGTCTGCACAGAGCAGTGACAAGACGACTGAGGCAGGTTCTGGGACAGCGCAGGCAATGACCTCCGCCAAGCCCAGCGTCATCCATGTGCTGGACCAAAAGGTGTTCAACCTCAACCCCGATTATTTTTCGTACACGCTCTCCAAACTCGCGCTCGAACGCGCAGTCAGCTTGCAAGCGCAATCGCTCGCGCCCACTTTGCGTGTCAACGCCGTGGCCCCTGGGCTGATGTACCTCAGCGGCCCACAAACCCAAGACAACTTCAACCGAGCCGCAAACGCCAACTTGCTGCGCCAGCCCATCAACCCCGCCGACGTGGCCAGCAGTGTGGTGTTTTTGGCCGACAACGCCAGCATCACCGGCACCACCGTGCGCGTGGACAACGGCCAACATTTGGTACCACTCGCACGCGATGTGATGTTTGTGGTCGAGGAGCTTTTCAAATCATGAATGACCACCTTTTACGCAACTGCCGCCGCCTGTTTTTGCGCGGCCTAACCGTGCAAGCGCACATTGGCATCCACGACTTCGAGTTGCATGCGGCACAACGCATCGTGATCGATGTGGACTTGTATGTCTCATTTGCAGGCACTAGCCCCAAAGACGACCGCATCGACGAAGTGGTGGACTACGACTTTGTGCGCGCCGTGGTGCACGCACGCATCGCGCAAGGCCACATCAACTTACAAGAAACTTTGTGCGACGACATCCTCACACGCCTGCTTGAACACACCGGTGTGATGGCCGCACGCGTGTCTACCCGCAAGCCCGACGTTTACCCCGACTGCGAAGCGGTGGGCGTGGAAGTGTTCCGCGCCAAACCTGGAGTGCTGTGACATGGCCAGCAAAGGCACACAAATTTTGAACCTCACCGGCCTGCGCTTTGATGCCAACTTGGGCATCTTGGAGCACGAGAAGATTGACCCGCAACCCATTCAAGTGGACGCCGAGTTGAACCTTGGCACACAGCCCCTGCTGCCGCATGACGATGACATTTGCCATGTGCTCGACTACCGCAAGGTGCGTCAAATCATCATCAGCGAATGCACCGCCGAGCATGTGAACTTGCTCGAAACCCTCATTGGCAAACTCGCCCACCGCCTCATGCAACTGCCGGGTGTGTTGGGCGTGCGCGTGAAGATCGCCAAGCTCGAAATTTTTGAAGACTGCGAAGTCGCCATTCGCATGGAAACTGGACAATGGAATTAATCAAATGACGACCGTAGAAAAAGACCTCAACAAAGATCCGAAACAACTCAAGATCGAGCACGAGAACCACAAGCTCGAAAAACGCCTGTGCCGCCAAGTCGGGCAAGCCATCGTCGACTACAACATGATCGAAGAAGGCGACAAGATCATGGTCTGCATGTCAGGCGGCAAAGACAGCTACGCCATGCTCGACATCTTGCTGATGATGCAGCAGCGCGCCCCCATCAGCTTTGAGCTGATTGCGGTCAACCTCGACCAAAAGCAGCCAGGCTTTCCTGCCGATGTGCTGCCCAAGTATTTGGCGCAAGTGGGCGTGAAATTCCGCATCGAAACGCAAGACACGTATTCGATCGTCAAAGAAAAAATTGCCGAAGGCAAAACCATGTGCAGCCTGTGTTCGCGCTTGCGCCGCGGTATCTTGTACCGCGTGGCGGGCGAGTTGGGTTGCAACAAAATCGCGCTCGGCCACCACCGCGATGACATCTTGCAAACCTTCTTCTTGAACATGTTCTACGGCGGCAAGCTCAAAGCGATGCCCCCCAAACTGGTGAGTGACGGCGGCGACCACATGGTCATTCGCCCCCTCGCCTACGTGGCCGAGAAAGACTTAGAACGCTGGGCCAAAGTGCGCCAGTTCCCCATCATCCCGTGCACACTGTGCGGCAGCCAAGACGGCCTGCAACGCCAAGTGGTGGGCGACATGCTGCGCGAGTGGGAAAAGAAACACCCAGGCCGCATTGAAAACATGTTTGCCGCGCTGCAAAACGTCGTGCCTTCGCATTTGATGGATCACACCAAGTTTGATTTCAAAACTTTGGTGACCACAGGCGTGGCGTCAGAGGATGGCGATAAGGCGTTTGACCATGAGGAGTTTCCTATGGCGACGTTGCCCGGGATGCAGGTGGTGTCTCTTTAAGCTTTTTGCTTCGCGAGCGCCCAAAGCGTTGCGTACATGGGGTGTGGCGGCTGACGATTTCTGGTACTCCAGCATGAGGAAGCCGCCACACCCCATGTGCGCAACGCGACCTCACTCGGAGAAAACAAAACAAAAAAGCCACCCAAACAAGGTGGCTTTTCAATAGAGCAGAAAAGGGTCAGAGCTTAAAAGCCACCACCTTCTGGTGCTGCTCACCCAAACCTTCAATGCCCAATGTCATCACATCGCCGCGCTTCAAATACACAGGCGCTGGCTTGCCGTCTTTCTTCAAGCCCATGCCCACGCCGGGAGGTGTGCCCGTGCAAATCACATCACCAGGTTTCAAGGTCATGAACTGGCTCAGGTAGCTCACAATTTTGGCCACGCCAAAAATCATGGTCTTGGTGTTGCCGGTTTGCATGCGCACACCGTTCACATCGAGCCACATATTAAGTTTTTGTGGGTTGGCTATTTCGTCACGCGTGACCAACCAAGGGCCGATGGGGCCAAAGGTGTCGCAGCCCTTGCCCTTGTCCCAAGTGCCGCCGCGCTCTAGTTGGTATTCGCGTTCGCTCACGTCGTTGATCAGGCAGTAACCTGCCACATGCTCAAGCGCCGCTTTTTGCGACACATAGCGAGCTTCAGTGCCAATGACGATACCCAGCTCCACTTCCCAATCTGTCTTCACCGACCCCTTTGGCAACATCACATCGTCGTTCGGGCCTTGGATGCAGCTGATGGCTTTGGTGAACACGATCGGCTCTTTGGGAATGGGCATGCCTGCCTCTTCGGCATGGTCGGCATAGTTCAAGCCAATCGCCAAGAACTTGCCCACATTCGCCACAGGGCAGCCCATGCGAGGCTTGCCCTTGACCAAAGACAGCTTGTCCGTGTTGAGCTTGGCCAACTTCGCCAAAGCTTTGTCGCTCAGCTGATCGGGCGTCACATCGGCGATGACTTTGCTCAAGTCACGCAACTTGCCTGCGGCATCAATGAGGCCTGGTTTTTCTTTGCCGGGGTTGCCGTAACGCACGAGTTTCATGAGTCGCCTTTGAAAATTTAAAAAATCGGGTTGGGATGAACGGCTAAATTTTGTCGTCATGCGAGTGACGCAACAAGCACATCAGCGACACATCAAAGCAAGCGAAGCTTCCAAGTGGTCCAGCGGCGAACGCTTAAAGCCTGAACGCGTAAAGCGCTGCAACTGCCCCAGCGCAAAAGCCATCAACACCGCCGCACGCACTTGGGCGTCAGCGGTGGGTGAGGCTGATTTGTTGGCCTCGGCAGCCGCACGCAGCACTTGGCGAAGGGCCGATTCGATGCGCTCAAACAATTGGTTCATGCGCTGGTGCAAACGCTCGTTTTCAAACACCAAGGCATCGCCCACCATCACGCGGGCCATGCCTGGGTTTTTCTCGCCAAATTGCAACAGCACCGTCACCATGCGTATGGCCTTTGATGCGCCATCGCCTTCGCGCTCGGCGATTTGATTGACCAAGCCAAACACGCTGTGCTCGATGAAGTCAATCAAGCCTTCGAACATTTGCGCCTTGCTGGCGAAGTGGCGGTACAGGGCCGCTTCGCTCACATCCAACTTAGAAGCCAATAACGCCGTGGTGATGCGCTCTGCGCCTGGCTGCTCCAACATACCCGCCAACGTTTGCAAAATTTGCTCACGCCGTTGGCCCGGTTTCATGCGGTGGCGCACCTTGGGTTCTTCACGGTCAGGGGCGGCTTCGTCGGGCAAGGCGTTGTCGGACATGGCTTAGAAAGTAAGTTAGTGCGACCTAATCATGGTGCCAAAGGCTTGTTCCGTCAACACCTCAAGCAGCATGGCGTGTGGCACGCGGCCATCGATGATGTGCACCGCTTTCACACCACTGTTGGCGGCATCCAAAGCGCCAGCAATTTTAGGAATCATGCCGCCGCTGATGGTGCCGTCTGCAATCAGCTCATCGATGCGACGCGGTGTCAGCTCGGTCATCAACTCGCCTTGCTTGTCGAGCACGCCACGAATATTGGTGAGCATCAACAGTTTTTCGGCGCTCAACACGGTGGCCAGTTTGGCAGCCACCACGTCGGCGTTGATGTTGTAGCTCTCGTTGCCCTCGCCAAAACCAATCGGGCTCACCACAGGAATGAACGCATCGTCTTGCAAGGCTTTGACCACGCTGGGGTCGATGCTGACGATGTCGCCCACTTGGCCCACGTCGTAGGTCTTGCTGGGGTCTTTGCTGTCGTGCACGGTCAGCTTCTTGGCGCGAATCATCGCGCCATCGCGGCCAGTCAAGCCAACAGCTTTGCCGCCCGCTTGGTTGATGAGGCCCACGATGTCTTGCTGCACTTCACCGCCCAACACCCACTCCACCACTTCCATGGTTTCGGCGTCGGTCACGCGCATGCCTTCGATGAACTCACCCTTCTTACCCAAGCGTTGCAGCAAGCCTTCAATTTGCGGGCCGCCGCCGTGCACCACCACGGGGTTCATGCCCACGAGCTTGAGCAACACCACGTCTTCGGCAAATGCTTTTTGCAACGCGGGGTCAGTCATGGCGTTGCCGCCGTATTTGATGACCAAGGTTTTGCCGTGAAACTTACGGATGTAGGGCAGCGCTTGGGCCAGGATGTCGGCGGGAGAAAAATCGCTCATGGTTTCAAACTCCGTGGGTAGTCGGTCTAGGCTTATTCAGCGTGCTCAACGGCTGGGGCAGGCTGTGCAGCTTGTGGGCCCAACACGCGCTCACGCACCATCTCGCGCAAGAGCTTTTTCTCTTGGAAGCTCAAGGCACGCTCCAACACGCGACGCACGCCGAGCAACAGCTGGCGGTCCACCTCTTGTGGAATACCGCGTGTGTTTTGCAGCTCTTCGCGCAAGTCTTCGCGCAGGTCTTCTGGCTCTTCGTCCCACCATGCGGTGATGACGGTGTTGAGCTGCTCGCGCAGTTGCTCGGGGTCAATCGCAGGCGCAGCGTGCACCGAGCTGGCGTGTCGAGCACCGCCCTCGCGCAAGGCCTGAGCACCCAACACCACGCGCTGGTCGGCTTGCGACAGCAAGCGTGCCCAACCTGGGTCTTCACGGTTCAGTTGGGCCATATTGCGTGAAGCTTCGTCGGCCAGCAGGTGCACCGACACACCGTGTAATTGGGCTTCGTCAATCAGGCTGATCAAGCGCTCGTCATCGCTGCCCACCAAAATGTGGTCGCAGGCGCCACGTTCGGCCAAGCGCTTGAGGTCGGCCCCCAAGGTACGCAGCATCGACAAGCCGCCGTCTTGGCTGTGAGGCATCACGGCACGGGTAATTTGTGCAGGCACCGCTTGGTCGTCTGGCGTGTCGCTGTACCAGTAAATGCGACGCAGGTTCAGGTCGAGGCCGTTGTGGCTCAAGGCGTTGCTCAGTAACTGATGCAACTGTGGGCGCACGTGGTCTTGTGCGGTGTCGGTCTGGCCTTGCAACCACGCCAAAAAACGGGCGTCGATGAGGGCAATGCAAGATTCAGCGCCAGCGTGTGCGCCTGCTTGAGGGGAATGTGTGCGTTTCATGGAAGTACTAAAAAGGTAAGAAGATAGAAATCACTCACCAGAGCACTAACTGTGCGCACTGGCAAGCTGGTTTTATTTTAGGCCGCAGACCGCATATTCACAGGGGATAATCGCCAAAACTTATAAATTTTTCACGGCATGACACAACCCATTTTGATCACTGGTGGCACGGGCTTTATTGGCTCCCACACTGTCGTCACCCTCGCTGAAGCGGGCCAACCTGTGGTCATTTTGGACAATTTGTGCAATTCGAGCCCCAAAGTACTCGACCGATTGGCCCGTTTGAACGCCAGCCCCATCGAGTTTGTGCAGGCCGATATTCGCGATTCAGCGGCGCTTGACGCCCTATTTGCCCGCCACCACTTTGCAGGCGTCATCCACTTTGCAGGCCTCAAGGCCGTGGGCGAATCGGTCGCTCAACCCCTGCGTTACCTTGAGAACAATGTCAGCGGCACCCTCAACCTGCTGCAAGCCATGGACCGCGCCAATGTGCGCCGCATTGTGTTTAGCTCGTCAGCCACCGTGTATGGCGACCCCGTGAGCGTACCCATCCCCGAAACCGCGGCGCTGACTGCCACCAACCCCTATGGCCGCACCAAGCTCATGTGCGAAGACGCGCTGCGCGAGCTGCACGCGGCTGACCCACGTTGGAGTATTGCTATCTTGCGCTACTTCAACCCTGTGGGCGCGCACGAAAGCGGTTTGCTGGGCGAAGCACCCAACGGCATTCCCAACAACCTCATGCCCTACATCACCCAAGTGGCCTTGGGCCAGCGGGCGCACTTGCAAATCTTTGGCAACGACTACCCCACACCCGATGGCACAGGCGTGCGTGACTACCTGCATGTGAGCGACTTAGCCGCTGGCCACTTGGCCGCACTGCGTGCCTTGAACGAGCCCAAACTCCTCACCGTCAACCTCGGCACAGGCCGTGGCGTGAGCGTGCAAGACATGGTTGACACATTTGCACGCGTCAACGGCGTGCCCATCCCTCACCAAGTTGTGCCCCGCCGCCCTGGCGATGTGGCCCAGTGCTTGGCCGATCCACGCCAAGCCAAAGCGTTGCTGAATTGGGAAACCCAGTTTGACCTTGAACGCATGTGCGCCGACGCGTGGCGCTGGCAGTCTATGAACCCACAAGGGTTCGACACCCCGCTATGAAAAACCAAGACGACGGCACACTGTCCCTGTTTGACGACTTTCCGCCAGCCCCTGATCCTGCAACATTGCCGCCCGTTGCGCCTGCGAAAAAGCCACGTGCCAAGCGCAAAGCTGCAGAGCCTAAAGTCGTAGTGACTGACGCCCATGTGAGCGAGCCAGCACAAAACACCACATCGCCGGTCCCCAGCGAAACCGCTGAAACCGAGCCAACGGAACAATCCGTCGACCAAGGCGTTCACGTCGAAACCACGCTTCACCTGGCAGGCCTTGTCGAGCCGCAACGCCGCCGCAACAGCCCATGGGCTGGCCTAGACCTCGCAGCCATACAAGCCAACGCGCAAGTACCGCATGTGATGATCGTCATCACCCGCGGTGAAGCGGGTGGCGCGCAATCGCATGTGCGCGACTTGTGCCAAGCCTTGCAAGGGCGCGTGCAATTCACTGTGGTCATTGGTGGGCCCATCGAAGCGTCTGTGTTGGGCCGTGAACTCACGCAACTCGGCATCACCGTGTGCCCCATGCCTGACATGGTGGAGTCGCTCAACCCGCTCAAGCTGTGGCCAGCAGTTAAGCAGGTGACCGAACTCATCCACACGCACCAGCCTGACCTTGTGCATGGTCACAGCGCCATTGGTGGTTTGGTGGCACGCGTGGCTGCACATCGTGCACAGGTGCCTTCCATCTACACCGTGCATGGCTTTGGCTTCAAACCCGAAGTGCCACTGGTGCGCCGCACCGCTGCAGGCTTGGCCGAACGCATGATGGCGGGTTGGACCTCGCACATGATTTGCGTGTCCAAATACGAACGTGACTTGGCGTTGAACTTGGCCATTGCCCCTGAGCGTGTGCACGTCATTCCCAACGGCATTGCGCGTTTGCCAAAGCCTGAGCAGCCCCTCAATGAGCCCCCCACGGTGGTCACGCCTCGCCTCATCATGGTGGCCCGTACCAAAGCCCCCAAACGCCACGACTTGCTGTTGCAAGCCTTGGCCAAAGTGCGCAACACTTTAGGGCACGAACTGCCCGTCACTTTGGCAGGCGATGGCCCGCTGACCGAAGCGCTTCGCGCACAAGCCCAATCACTCAACCTCAAACACATCACTTGGGCGGGTGACGTGAGCAACGTGAGCGAACTACTCACACAGCATGAGGTGTTTGTGCTGCTGTCTGACCACGAAGGCATGCCCATCACCGTGCTCGAAGCCATGCGTGCTGGCCTGTGTGTGTTGGCCAGCAGCTTGCCCGGCATTCGCGAGCAAATCAACGCTTACCAAGATGGCATCTTGGTGGCCAACACCCCCGAAGCCGTGGCTGAAAAACTGCTGCAACTCGTGCGCGACCCACACATGCGCAAGCGCCTGGCCCGTGCCGCACAGCAAAAATTTGAAGACAGCTTTGTCGCCGAAACCATGGCCGAACGTGTGCTGCAGGTCTACCGCCAATGCACGCAAGAAGCCAGCGACACAAAAGCCCCAACGCATGCAGAGGCCAGCACGCAACACAACGCAGGCCTCGTGTCCGCCTCGGTACGCCGCCGCGACGCCTTGCAACGCTGGGCCCTGTGGGGCGTCTGGATGTTGCTACCTAGCCTCATGGCCGCGCAGCTGTTGGAAGACGCGGGTGTCATGACCTACCAGTTTGGCGAGACGTTGTGGTGGTGCGTGCTGCCCTATGCGGTAGCTACGCACTTGCTCATGCGCGCCTCCAATTTGCCTGTGGCCGAGCGCAGCGGTGTGTTGTGGGTGTCCACCACCGCGCCGTTTTTGTTCACACCGTTAGGCTTTGCGCTGTTGCAGCAACCGTACTCACGCGCCGCCGTGGTGTGGGCCTATGCCGCCACCACGCTGTGGCTGTGGTGGGGGTATCGTCGCCACGTCAAACACCGCGCCTTGCGCTTGGTGCACATCGACACCACCGTACCCGCACAACTCGCAGCCTGCCTCAAGCCCAACACACTTGACCCACAAGCCGTGCAACTCATCGCGTGGAACCCCAACAGCGACACACCGCTGCCCGCCTGCGACGGCGTGGTACTTGACCGACATGTGCGCAGCACCGACGAGCGCACGCGTTTGTTGGGCGAGCTGAAGATGCAGCACCTGCGCCTGTACAGCGTTGAAGCCGTGGCCGAACTCACCAGCGGCCGCAAGATGCTGCCCACCGCCACTGACACACTTTGGGAGATCAACAACGACCCCAGCTACGACCGCGCCAAGCGTTTGCTAGATGTAGCCACCGTCATCGCGCTCTCACCCTTGTGGGTACCTCTGGCCATTGGTGTGGCATTGGCTGTGCGCTTCGACTCCAAAGGCCCCGCGCTGTATTCGCAACCTCGCGTCGGTCGCGATGGACAAGTGTTCACGCTGTGGAAATTCCGCAGCATGGTGCATGGCTTGCAAGCCCCAGGCGTGCACTTTGCACAAGCCGAAGACCCACGCATCACCCGTGTGGGGCGTGTGCTGCGTCGCACGCGTTTAGATGAACTGCCCCAACTCTTCAACGTGCTCATGGGCCACATGAGCCTCATTGGTCCACGCCCCGAGCAAACTGCGTTTGTGCGCGACTTTGCAGCCACCATCCCGAGCTACCCCTACCGTCACTTGGTGCGCCCGGGCCTCACCGGATGGGCCCAAGTGCAGCAAGGCTACGCCGACAGCGCTGACACCACGCGCATCAAACTCAGCTATGACTTGTATTACGTGGCGCATTACTCGCTCGCGCTCGATTTGCTGATTGCTGCCAAAACCGTCAAGACCGTGTGCACTGGTTTTGGCGCACGCTGAAATGACCACCGCCTCTCACGCACGTCGCATCCTCTTGCTAGAGGAACCCTCATGGGGCGGCGTGCACACCATGACGCGCACCTTGGCCAATGCGCTCAGTGCACAAGGCTGGCAAGTCACCGCCTTGTCTTGGCAACAAACGCAATGGCCCACATTGGTGAGTGCGGCCAAGGAGCACGATGTCATCGTAGCCACACACAACTTTGGCCCCACGTATTGCGGCGCAGCGCTCAAAGCCATCACGGGCAAGCCACTGGTCAGCTGGGTGCATGGCCCGTTAATGGAGGTGCTACACGAGGCGGGCACCTCGGCGGTGAAGAAACTTTGGCTGCGTTTGCTCTACAAACAAGTCAGCCAGTTTGTGTGCGTGTCACGCACCACGCAAGACTCGCTGCTCAGCTTCATCACGCTGGGCAAGCAACAACGCTGCACCGTCGTGCCCAACGGCATTGCCCCCATGCCCGAAGGCCAAGCCATTCATGTGCATGCAGGTCATGGCGGCGGGGGCATGCCGCCTTTGCTGCTGGGCTATGTGGGCCGCTTGTCTGCTGAAAAACGTCCGCACTTGGCCATCGATGCGTTGCGCTACTTACCCGACGAAGCACAACTGGGCATCGTGGGCGATGGCCCCGTGCACCGCAAAATAGTGCACGACAGCATGGACTTGCTCTCGCAAGGCCGCCTGCACTTTTTAGGCAAACACCCCAGCGGTGCAAGCCTGTACAAGCCATGGCAAATGACGTTGCTCACCTCACGCTACGAGGGTTGCCCCATGACGGCCCTCGAATCCCTCGCTTGCGGTGTGCCGTGCGTGTCGCTGCCCATCCCCGCCATGCGCGAGCTGTACGACCTAGATGCACCCTATCTGCTAGCCCGAGGCGATGCGCCGGTGTCGTTGGCCGAAGCCGTGATGACCACCCTCAGTCTGCCCGAACAGCAAGTACGAGACGACATGGCCCGCATCGTGGCGCGTCATCACATCGATGGGTTTGTGGGGAACTGGCAAGAGGTGCTGCGTGCCCTGTGAATCAGCGTTGTAGTTCGCTAGCCCCACAGCGTTGACAGCGGGGCGGCCCAAATGCCATTACCAAGTGGCATGGTTTCGTCCCCGTCATACAACAGCACCCCCATCTTGAAACTATCTCCCGCCAAATCAGCAAGCTTCTTAAGGCCCCGTAAGTCTGACTTTTTCACCGTAGCCGATGCCTTAACCTCGACCCCTACCAGCTGTCCCTGTGCGTTTTCAATCACCACATCGACCTCCACCTTGTCCGCATCGCGGTAGCACATCAGGCGGTAATCACCCTCGGCTGTGGCACTGTGCTTAAGCAACTCCGAAAACACAAAGGTCTCAAGCACATTGCCAAAGCGTGTTTTATCCTTAGCCACCTCATCAGGCGTCAAGTCTATCAATGCAGCTAGCAAACCTGCATCTACAAACTGAAGCTTGGGCGTTTTCATGACGCGACTTAAGCGATTGCGTGCCCACACATCAACGCGTTTGAGCAAATACATATGTTCAAACACGCCCAAATAGCTAGATGCTGTTTTTCCATCTAGGCCCACTTGCCCACCCAGCTGGGTGTAGTTGCACATTTGCCCCGCGGTTTGTGCGAGCGCATTTAAAAAGCGAGGTAAATGCCCTAGCTTTTCTATGCCAGACACATCGCGTACATCGCGCTGGATGATGGCATCCAAATATTGCCTGGCCCACGCAGTGCGCCGCTTGGGCGTGGACCTTGCCATGGCTTCAGGGTATCCACCTCGCAGCACACGTTCCACCAAGTCATCTGCTCGCGCGTCCGAGCCCGGCTGTGGCAACTGACCTGCAAATGCAGCATCTAGCCAATTAGTTGTTCTCCCTTGCACTTCACTCTGAGATAAGGGCAAAAGTGTCAACGTTTCCATTCGCCCAGCCAATGAGTCAGCCACAGTGGGCATTGCCATCAAATTGGCAGAACCTGTCAATAAGAATCGTCCAGCACGCCTGTCTTCATCCACACTCTTTTTAATGGCCAACAATAGCGCTGGGGCGCGTTGAATTTCATCAATCACCGCCCGGTCAAGACGACGAATCAAGCCCACAGGGTCATTGCGCGCAGACATCAGCGTCAACTCGTCATCCAGCGTCAGGTATTGCATGTCATCGCGAACCAACTGCCGCACAAGCGTTGTTTTGCCCGCCTGCCGTGGCCCGGCTAAAAGCACCACCGGGGTGTCGCTCATGGCTTCGGCCATACGAGGCTGTATCAGCCGAGGAATTA
The DNA here is from genome assembly GCF_027925025.1 of Limnohabitans sp. MORI2. Taxonomy (NCBI): domain Bacteria; kingdom Pseudomonadati; phylum Pseudomonadota; class Betaproteobacteria; order Burkholderiales; family Comamonadaceae; genus Limnohabitans; species Limnohabitans sp. MORI2. The sequence goes on along the minus strand of NZ_AP027058.1, from coordinate 280,548 downwards.
AAGATACTGTGTTCATACGCCAATAATATCGTAAATTTCGGAATTTAAAATAATAAATTTAGGAATTTTAGTTCGGCAATCTAGGAAATTGCACCCCCAATATCACATCGAGTGGGTTGTGGAAAATTGACAAGAAATGCTGTGCGCCATGCAAATTGACCACCCACGACTTGAACCATAATTTGGCATGTTTAGATTAATTAATGCTCATTGAGTTCAATAGTGCCAAGCGCGAAAAAGCCCTCTATGACCGCTACGTGGACTACACCGGATGACGCGCCCGAATTAACCGAAGCATTTTTCCAAAATGCCGTTATTCACAAGGCCACATCACCTACGACCCAACCATCCATCTGCATCCACTTCGTCCGTGGTGGCCCTGCCTACCTGCCCGAGATTGATGCGTATGTTGACTTCATCAACTCGCACGGTCACCAAGCCTTGGTGCACGACACGGGGGCCACTGTGCCGCTCAATGCGCAAGTGGTGTGGTGGATGTGCGGGCGCGTGCCCAGCGCTGAGGCGCGTCGGCTGAAAAACGCTTTTCACATCCACGAATACGCCTCTACCTCCGCCCCACCCAAAGCATGGCTGAAAGACTTCATCAAGCACTGGACACAGCCCAAGCCCGACTACCGCTTGTTTCAAAACGGCTGGGTGCGTGAACGCATGGGCTTTGACGATGGCGTGCCGCACGCCTTGCGTGACATGGGTGTGGCACAAACCTTCTTTGATGCCGCCACACAGGCTGCGCACACCGAGTTTGACTTGGTCTACTTAGGCGAAATGAATCGCCTTCTGCCCTTTGTGCCCCTGCTGCAAAGCATTCACGAAGCAGGCCGCACTTTGCTGCTGGTGGGTGATGTGCCTGATGCACTGCGCACACAGCTACCGACGAGCGTGGCATGTACAGGCCGCGTGCCGCATGCCGATGTGCCCCACCAACTGCGCCGTGCACGTTTTGGATTGAACTTGGTCAGCAACATCGAACCCTACAACCAGCAAACCTCCACCAAGCTGCTGGAGTACTGCGCCGTGGGCCTGCCCGTGGTGAGCAACGACTACGCGTGGGTGCGCTACTTTGCCGCGCACTACCAAGGCAATTTTCATTTCCTGCGCGATGAGCCCAGCAGCTGGATACCCAGCTTTGGCGAAGCGCTGGAGGCTTACCCCTATGTTGTGCCAGATGTGCGCGATTTGGCATGGCCCAAATTGCTGAACAAACTGTCCATTTGGCAGCACCTACACATCACAGGCGGTGCGCAGTGAGTCGCGTGATTGCGCTAGCGAGTGCGGCCGCTTTTGCCACGCAGGTGGCTTTTGCGTTGCTCATGCTGCGCTTGTTCACGCCACAAGAAGTGGGTGAATTCTCGGTCATCAGCCAAATTGGTTTTTTCTGGATGACCTTGGCTTTGGCACAAGCCCCACTGGGCCTACTGGCCAACCAGCACTTACCTGCACACATTGCGGCGCAACAGGCTTGGCGTGCCAGTGCGTGGCGGGGCTTGGCGTTGCTACCCGTCGCAGCACTGGCGGTGTGGTTCAGCCAACTCAGCCTATGGCCCGCGTTGCTGTGGGCCATGCTATTGGCGTTTTGTCAAATGGGCTGGATGTTGGCACAAAGCTTCACCCTGCGCGTGGGCTCTGCTTGGCAACAAGCCATGGTGCGTGTGTTACCTCCCCTCACTGCGGCCACCACAGCAGCGGGCGCTGCGCTGCTAGGGGCATGGGTAGGCTGGACAAGGCCCACCTTGGTGCTCTCGGCGCTGCTGGGCTACGCCGTAGGCGCGTTGTGGCTGGTGCCCGCTTTGCGTCCGCATGCGGCCAACGACACACTGGCGGCATCGAACTCGCAGTCAGACCCCCGAAGCGCGGCACTGCGCATGGCGCACACGCTGGTCGATGCCCTGCTAGCCACCGCCATCATCGTGGTGTGGCAGCGTTTGTACGGCGCTGAAGAAACAGGCTGGATGAGCGCCCTGCTGCGCGTGCTGGGCTTTTTGCCTGCCGTGGTGCACATGGCGTGGGCGCAGGTGGTGTTGGCAAAAGGTCAGTCAAACCAGAACACACACAATGCTTGGGCCAGCCCGTGGTGGCTAGGCCTAGGCGCTTTCGCCTGCGTCATTGTGTTGGGCTTGTCATGCGCCGTTGCGCTGTACCAAGAGTGGCTAGACCCACGCTGGGCTGGCCTGTGGCACTACATTGCACCGCTGGTGCTGTGGCAAGGCAGCGCCTGCTTGTCTGCGGCTTTTAGCCACCGGCCTTTCCAAACCCAATCTGCCAGTGCGTATTCATGGGCATGCATGGCACTGGGTGGTGTGCAAGCCGTGGTGCTGTTGGCCCCTGTGGCGTTGACTCAAACCATGGATGCACAAGAGCACATGGCTGCGTTTGCATTGGTGAGTAGCTTGGGGTTGTTGGGGGTGACGGGGTGGATGGCGAGGTTGCGTTAGAAAGATAAATTAAAAGACTTGAGAATCTTCTTGCCTGCAGCGCTTGTAACCATACTGGTTTTAACGTACGGAAAATCCAACTCTAACAACTCGTCTAAATTAAAAATAACGAGATTTGTTTTTTGATACGCAGCCGTTTTGATTTCATACAAAGGCGCTGCAACAAAGCCACAACTCTGGATCAACTGCGTGAGTCGCACCTCGTAAAAATCGATCACCATATCTTTGGTTGGCAAACACCACAGCGACTTGAAGAAGGTTTGGAATCGTTCATCGACCAAGATCGAACGATTGAAAACCAAAAAGAAGCTTTGCAGATGAAACTGCGGTATTGGGTTGCCAAGCAGTCCAACCATGTCAGCAGATGAGTGATGGATTTTTTCCATCATACCCTTGAACATGTGTTCAGACAGCGGCCCAATCATGCTGTCATTCGCGAGGTACAAACGATCCAGATCAGCACGCGCATCCAACATGGCGTAAAGCTGTGACCATGCACCAAAATCAAACCCAACATTAGGGCGGATATAAAGCCCAGATAAATCCAGGTCAGCCACATCCAATTGAGTTAAGTCAGCATTGACGTCATCCACGTTGATCACAAGTGCAACTGCAATGTTCGCACTTCGCAATGCCTTGATGTGATGGCGCACATGCGGCTTGATCAACGCGATGGGCGAATAAGACACAAAAAGGCAAACTTCTTTGTCTTTTGGCTGAAAACTCATCGGCTGCAGGCAACGCAATTCAGGTTGTTTTGCCAACGAGTTTTCCAAGCTTGTTATGGCGCTAACAAGGCATTGATATTTAGCCTCAACATCCTCAAACTTTGCGCGACTGACATAACGAGATGGAAGCTTGGCCTTTCGTCGACGATTCAACGCGCTCAAGAATTCTCGTAGCTTAGCGAACATCACACCCATCCCCACGCTTGGCCTGGCTGGTGATTCAGTGCATGCACAGACTTACCGTAAGTTGCTAACTCATATGCACAAGCCGCTTTGACCAAGCTACGGCGCTGATGCCGAGACAACTTTCGTGCAAGCCAGCTTTGCGCCATGTAAAGACGCATCAAATTGCGATTGCCAAGGCTGTCGCGTTGATCAAGCTTCATTTCTAACTTCAGCGCTTTTTGGGTCGTCATCCCGTAGTGGTGCAACCATGAATCAGCTGTTGTTCCAGTCTTCAAGCCAGCTTCATTGGCACGCTGAAAGAAAATGCCATCTTCATACCCCAACAACTTAGGCACAGGCATAAAGTAGCCAATCTCAGCCCACACATCCTCACGAATGGCCATACACACGGCATGTGGTGCATTTTTGCGAACATAGCCTTGCATCTTGGCTTGTGCATTTTGAGCCCACTCCGCAAAGTCGTAGTTCAGTTCACCTTCCACCATCGCAGGGCTAGCAATGTGCAGTTGATTCTCTTCAGCGGCATCTAACAAATTGCGTAACCAACCTTTGGCACACAGCACATCGTTGTTCATGACCACCGTCCATTTAGACTGAATGGCCAATGCACCTTGGTTCCAAGCAGCGCCACAACCTAAATTACGGTTATTCAAAATCACCGCACCAAACCCTTGCTGACCTAGCCATTCGCGCGTGCCGTCTGTAGACCCGTTGTCTACGGCCACGATGCGAGAAAGATCAACCTCATCGCGATCTAAGCTGGCAATGAATTGCTTGGTGTAGTCAAGTTGGTTGTAGCAAGCAAAGGTAATGGTGTATTCGTGCTTCATGATTCGCTTTCGGGTTGCATACTAAGTTTGGCTAGCACGCATACCAACACCGCATAAGTTGTGCTGTAAATTTGCAAGTCGAAATTTGAATTGGTGAGGCCAGTTAAAAAGAAGGCCCCAACCACTTGCATACCCATGATAGGGAACATTCGCTCATTCAGATTTAACTTTTTAGCCTTGTACTGCCGATAGAAAAATACAAACGGCCCAGAAATCAACATCAAGTAGGCTATGAGCTTCAGCACACCGCCGGTTGCCGCTGCATTCAATAAATCGTTGTGCGGTTGGTTGTGCTCTGCATCTGCTCTTGGCACTTCGCCAGTCTCCATTTGTCTAATGAACTCAGACTGAAACTTATGCGGACCGATGCCAACTATGGGATTAGCTTTAAACAAAGACCAAGCAGCTTGCCACATTGCCAGCCGCGAACCCAGTGAGCCTTGATAGTTACCAGATTCAGTCATTTGAATATCGCTAACTGCTTCCCGTAGTCGAAGCTTTTCTTGAATGTTTGGCGACACGACTAACAGCAACAGGAACACCAAAGCCAAAGCCGAGCCAATACGAATCAGCCAATGATGGAATTCGTCCGTCTTCACCACGAAGAACAAGGGCACAAGACACACCAACACAACAAAAGATGATCGCGACTGTGATGCTACTGCCCCTGTCAAGGCGAGTAAAAATCCAATCACAAACATCACTCGCAAGCCGCCCCTCTGAGTCGGCAAAAGCATTGCCATACTCATCAACAACACCGCTAAAAGAGCTGAAAAGTTGCCAAAATGGATTGGATGGTTGGTCGTTCCACTGATGCGAGGGAAGTAATCATCATGAATGAAATACCCATAAGCCACATCTCCAACGACACAAACGCTGGCCACTAGCAGACCTGTAACAAATGCTTTTTTTGATCTAGAACTTGTAGAAAGCGCTAATACACCTAAGGCTAAAAAGATGCGGAATGGATTTTCGGAAAATGCATTTTTCGAAAAAGCCCAATGCCACACTCCTACAAACAAACAGCCCAAAAACCACGCTGCAAATGGAATAAATATCCACCGATACTCTTCATGTGTAGCCAAATTTCCAAGCTTTTTTCGAAAGCCTGCATTTGCAATAACTGCAAACATACACCCTAAAAGAATTAGCGTTGGCAACCACGTCACAGGACGCATCGCAAACATCAAACCAAATATTGCAAATGCGAGCACAGAAAAGGTATGTGCTTCTACTAAGCCAATGAGTTTTTTAATCATTTAGCTGCCTGCATCTGCCAATAGCATCTCTATAAATTGACGCTATTGCACGAAGAACTGAAGTATATCGCCAGCTTCTAGAACTTAAAATCGCCTTCAATTCAGCTCTAGAACAATCAAGCTGATATGTAAGGTCTTCATAACTCTCAAGAGGGGAGCATGCTAGGGTTGTCCATTTATTAGCCAATTGACATGGTGAACTAATATTAGCACTCTCAATATTCAAGTGCCCTGAAACAACATGCTCAACAACTCCAGCTATACAACGTCGACCAAGATAATTATTTTTCTCCTGGCACTTTCTTACGACACACATTGAATTTATAAACTCAACAGAATGAATCTCTGAAAGAACTCCATCGTCTAAATTCAACATGTATTCCCTTTTAAAGCCTTCGATTATTTCCGACTTCATCTTAGGAACGCCCCAGTGCTCATGATTAACCATGTCCGCTAGGCACTTAAAGAATGCGATGGATGAGTATGGGTGAAAGATTCCTCCCTCGTATTCTTGCCAATAGCTACAGTGAAGATCCTCGGCAACAAAGAGCCCCTCAGATTTCAAGGCGGGGAAATAACGTGCAAAAGCTTTGACGATATCACTAGAGGTGTGCGAGCCATCTTCAATGATTAGGTCAAAACCGGCTGATTGCGCAAAAACTTGGGCTTGTGTCTCTTGCGTGGTGGCGTCCCCCACAATAACAGCGATGCGAGGGTCTGCATACGTCAGCTTTGCGCAGTCGGGGTTGATGTCGCAGCCCACAAATTTCTGGGCATTTGGAAAGTACTGACTCCAGATTTCTAGAGAGCCGCCGTTCTGGACCCCAATCTCTAGCATCGAAATAGCTTGTTCGCGGTATGGGGCAAACAGCCTGTCATATTCGTGCAGGTACAGCGCCCATTTGTCCGAAACTTTTCCCGTATGGGTCTTATACAAATCGAGTAACGTTTTCATTGCTTGTAAAAATTCATGTTCTTGAATTCGACACCCACTAGGCCATATCGAACTTTGCTGGATACGACGTGAATCAGGAGCGCGTCGTGCAACCAATGGTGTTGCACATGCTTGTATAGGTCACCGTCCGCCAGAGACGTCATTACTGAGTAGTCACCATTTGGCAGCATTGGCAAGCGAAAAGTGAAATCTGCGGCAAAACGATCCCCTGCTTTGACGGGAAATGGCTGTTGATCGGTAAAGGGCAGCGTGTTTTCGCCCAAAAGGTCTTGGCCCAATCTGTCGCGGATGAGAAAGCCCAAAATGGGCTTGGCCATTTCTTCGTGCGCCACGGCCTCAACGGTCATCTTGACCATCTCGCCACCCGTCAGAACACCACTCCCATCTATTGCGCCGCTCACAACAGACAAGTTGACCGAAACAATTTCACCCGCACCACTTTTCCAGCCGTTGGCCTCGCTGAGGTTGTTACTTACGCTCAGCTGGGCCTGATAGTCCAAGGCAGACGGTACATCGGCAGGTTTTGTCTTTGCATGCGTGGGTGCAGAGGCATCGACAGTTTGCTCGATAACTTGCAGTTGGGCCTCATGGCCATAAACCTCTTGCAGGGTGTACTGCAGATAGGCCTCAGAGATGTCCTTGGACGCTCCCACTTGCCTGACTTGGCCCGAATGCAGCCAGACAGCGCGTTCGCACAGATTGAGTACCGAGCCCATGTCGTGGCTCACAAAGAGCAAGGTGCCGTTTTCTCGGAACTTTCGAATGAACCTCATGCACTTTTGCGTGAATACGGCATCGCCCACTGCCAAGGCTTCATCCACCACCAAAATATCCGCATCCACGTGAGCGATCACAGCAAAGGCCAACCGCACATACATGCCACTGGAATAAGTTTTAACTGGCTGGTGGATGTGGTCGCCAATGTCAGCAAAGGTGGCAATGGCGTCAAAGCGTTGATCGACTACTTCTTTGCTCAACCCATACAGCGATGCCGCCATGTAGACGTTTTCCACACCCGAAAATTCAGGGTTGAAGCCTGCACCCAGCTCCAGCAGCGCCGCCACGCGGCCATGCACTTTGACTTCCCCACCTGTGGGGTTGAGGGTGCCGCAGATCATTTGCAGCAAAGTGGACTTGCCCGAACCGTTGCGTCCGATGATGCCGACGGTCTCTCCCTTTTTGATCTTGAAGCTGACGTCTTTGAGTGCCCAGAATTCTCTGTAGTACTGCTTACGCCCACGCACCAGCATTTGCTTAAGGCGGTCGCTGGGCTTGTCATAGATTTGGTAGCACTTGCCTAGACTATTGACTTCGATGGCGTATTCGGTTGATGTGTTCTCAGAGGACATCAGCAAATCCTTTGCGGGTCTTCTGGAACCAAGCAAAGCCCAGTATGGCAAATGCCAGCGAGCCTGCCCAATATAACGCTAACAGGGTCATATTGGGCAGTTGGCCCCAATAGAGAAGATCTCGCGCCATTTCAATGGGGGGAGTCAGGGGGTTTAGAAACATCAACGGCTGATATGCAGACGGCAATGACGATGCGGGATAGAAAATGGGCGTCAAAAACATGAGCACCGTAATGACCAAGCCAATAATCTGCCCCACATCGCGCAGGTACACACCCAAAGAAGCTAAGGCCCAGCTCAGCCCCATGACAAACAGCACCAGGGGCACCAGCACCAGGGGCAGTAGCAGCACATGCCAGTGCGGCACGCCAAACAACACCAAATATGCCGCCAGCCACACGCCAAGGCTAACTGCAAAGTGAAACAATGAGCTGCCCATGCTGACCCAAGGCAGCACTTCGAGCGGGAAGACCACTTTTTTGACGTAGTTGACATTGGCCAAGATCAGACCAGGGGCGCGGCCTATGCATTCTGAAAACAGGTTGAAGATCATCAGACCGGCAAACAAAACTAAAGCGAATTCGGTTTTGGAGTCACTGCCTCCAACGCCCCAGCGGGCCTTAAAGACAACGCTAAACACAAAGGTGTAAACCGCCAGCATGAAAATAGGCGTGGCCAGCGACCAAAAGATGCCAAGCATGGAGCCTTTGTAGCGGCCCACTACTTCACGGTGGACCAGATTGCGTATCAGACCCTTATTGCGCCAAAGGCTGGCGACCATCTCGCGAGGAGATGCAGAGAAGTTTTGCATCAGGCAAACACCTCGGCTTGCGCCAGCGTTAAGCCCGCTTGGTCTTTGGCTGATAGTTGCGGCGTGATACCTTGTGGCCAGGTGATGCCAATGGCCGGGTCGTTCCAAGCGATGCAGCGTTCGTGTGCTGGGGCGTAGTAATCTGTGGTTTTATAAAGAAAGTCTGCCGTATCTGACAAGACAACAAAACCGTGGGCAAAGCCCGGGGGAACCCAAAATTGTTTGTGATTGTCTTCGGTCAGTTCCACACCCGCCCACTGCCCAAAGGTGGGCGAGCTTTTGCGTATATCCAGCGCCACATCAAACACTGCGCCACGCACCACGCGCACCAGCTTTCCCTGTGGCTGCTGCAGCTGGTAGTGAAGGCCGCGCAGCACGCCTCGAGTGCTGCGACTGTGGTTGTCTTGCACGAAATTCACGTCTAGGCCAGTTGCTTGGTTAAAGTCTTGCTGGTTAAAGCTTTCGAAAAAGAAGCCCCTGCTGTCGCCAAACACTTTTGGCTCTAGCACCAAGACATCAGGTATGTGCGTGGGGTTAACGGTATAGGGCATTTATTTCAACAAATGAAGCAGGTATTGGCCATAGCCGTTTTTGGCTAGGGGCTGGGCCAGCTTTTGCAGGGCTTCGGCATTGATCCAGCCTTGGTGAAAAGCAATTTCTTCGGGGCATGCCACCATCAGGCCTTGGCGCTTTTGCAGTGTGCCAATGAAACTGGCTGCCTCTAGCAGGCTGTCGTGCGTGCCAGTGTCTAGCCATGCGTAGCCACGGCCCATGATTTCGACATTGAGCTGATTCAGTTCTAAGTAACGCTTATTGACATCGGTAATTTCTAGCTCGCCACGGGGTGAGGGTTTGATGTCTGCCGCAATGTCGCACACTTGGTTGTCGTAAAAATACAAGCCCGTGACAGCGTAGTTGCTTTTTGGCTTAGCTGGCTTTTCTTCGATGCTCAGGGCGCGCTGCTGACCGTCAAAATCGACCACGCCATAACGCTCGGGGTCGTGCACGTGGTAGGCAAACACGCTTGCACCATCGCTGCGTTTGTCGGCGCTCTCTAGCAGCTTGACCAAGTCGTGGCCATAAAAAATGTTGTCGCCCAAAACCAAAGAGCTGGGGTGGTTATCCACAAAGTTTTTGCCGATGATGAAGGCTTGCGCCAATCCATCTGGGCTGGGCTGTACGGCATATTGAATGTTCATGCCCCATTGACCGCCATCCCCCAGCAGCTCGACGAAGCGTGGGGTGTCTTGCGGCGTGCTGATGAGCAGCACCTCTTTGATGCCCGCCAACATAAGTGTGGTGAGTGGGTAGTACACCATGGGCTTGTCATACACAGGCATGAGCTGCTTGCTGACCGCTTGGGTAACTGGGTACAAACGGGTGCCAGAGCCGCCCGCGAGGATGATGCCTTTGCGTTGTTTGGTCATATCTGTTCTTCTTGTTTAGAGTATTTCGGCCAGCATGCGGTCTACGCCCTGCTGCCAAGGCGGCAGGACCAAGCCAAACGCCTGTTGCAATTTATCGTTGCAAAGGCGTGAATTAAGCGGGCGAGTTGCAGGCGTGGGGAATGCGCTGGTAGGTACTGGCGCTATGTCAGCAACCTTCCATCCAAGCTCAGGCTTGATAGCTTTGGCCTTATCAATCACATAGCTGGCATAGTCATGCCATGTGGCTTCACCCGAAGCTACAAGGTGATACACCCCGCTGAATGAAATATTTTGTGTGTTCAGCACACGGCGCATGGCGTGTGCAGTAACGTCTGCAATCAAGTCCGCGCCGGTAGGCGCACCGTGCTGGTCGTTGATAACCGTCAACTTGTCGCGCTCTTGTGCCAAGCGCAGCATGGTTTTAGCAAAGTTACCACCACGTGCGGCATACACCCAGCTGGTGCGGAAGATCAAGTACTTGCAGCCACTCGCAACAATGGCTTTTTCGCCATCCAGCTTGGTTTGGCCGTACACACTTAGCGGACCTGTGCCCTCGCCCTCTTGCCTAGCATGCGTGCCACTGCCGTCAAACACATAGTCTGTGGAGTAATGAACCAGCCATGCGCCTACTTGTGCGGCGGCTTTGGCCAAGGCAGCAGGGGCATCGGTATTCAAAAGTTTTGCCAACTCCGGCTCCGACTCTGCTTTATCCACCGCTGTGTGTGCCGCAGCATTAACGATGAAATCTGGCTTGTAGGCCAACACCGTTTGTGCAAGCTCTTCGGGTTTAGATAAATCACCGCAATAGGTGGTGCTATGGCGGTCAAGTGCCAGCACCTCACCCAAGGGGGCTAAGCTACGTTGCAGCTCCCAGCCGACTTGGCCGTTTTTGCCAAAGAGCAAAATTTTCATAGCCTACCTTAACCGCCGTACTGCTTACCCACCCATTGGCGGTAAGCACCACTGGTCACGCCCTCTACCCACACTTGGTTGGCCAAGTACCACTGCACGGTTTTGCGGATGCCCGTTTCAAACGTTTCTTGTGGCTTCCAGCCTAATTCGCGCTCGATCTTGCGTGCGTCTATGGCGTAACGGCGATCGTGTCCGGGGCGATCTTTGACATAGGTAATTTGCTCTGCATAGCGTTTGCCATCTGCACGGGGCTGTAGCTCATCCAGCACTGCGCACAAGGTGTTAACCACTTCTAGGTTTGGCTTCTCGTTCCAGCCACCAATGTTGTAGGTCTCGCCTACTTTGCCAGCTTCAAGTACGCGGGCAATGGCGCGGCAGTGGTCTTCTACATAAAGCCAATCACGCACTTGCTGGCCATCACCATAAATAGGCAGCGGCTTACCAGCCAAAGCATTGAGCAGCACCAATGGAATGAGCTTTTCTGGAAAGTGATACGGCCCATAGTTGTTGCTGCAATTGGTAGTCAGCACAGGCAAGCCATAGGTGTGATGCCATGCACGCACCAAATGGTCGCTGGCCGCCTTGCTTGCTGAGTATGGACTATTCGGTTCGTAGTTTTTAGTCTCAGCAAACGGAGGATCAGTATGCGACAGCGTGCCATACACCTCGTCGGTTGATACGTGCAAAAAGCGGAATGCTTCTTTCTCAGCCGCTGGCAGGTCTTGCCAATAAGCGCGCACGCTTTCTAGCAAATTGAAAGTACCAACGACGTTGGTTTCAATAAAGTCACCAGGACCGTGGATGGAGCGGTCTACATGGCTTTCGGCGGCGAAGTTCAGCACAGCTCGTGGCTTGTGCTCGGCCAGAAGCTTAGAAACCAAAGCTCGGTCACCAATATCACCCCGCACAAAGATGTGGCGAGGGTCGTCCTTAAGGGCATCTAAATTGGCCAAATTGCCTGCATAAGTGAGTTTGTCTAAGTTCACCACGGTTTCGGCTGAAGACGACAACCAGGTGTGAACGAAATTACTGCCAATAAAACCGGCGCAGCCCGTAATAAGAATAGTCATGTTTATATTTTAATGTTGCAAGCAGAGGGGGGGGGGCCCCGATGACAGCCCATATCGGGGGATTTCCCTCCTGACATTCGCCCCCTTACAGGGAGTTCGTTTCGCAAAACAGATTTCCAAAAACAAATGCGTCTCATTACTTAAATTGCCAACCTCTTACACCCAAGCCAAAATAGGACATGACAGACAAGATCACCTCTCTTCGCAAATCCAATAAATCCAGCGAAACCGAACACACTTCGACTGACCCTAAGACTGTCAGCGGTAAGGAGCGGTCATCCCAAAATTCGATCATACACGGCGCCACATCTCCTAGGTTATTGACCGATGCTGAAAAAAAGACATATGCAATTTTTCTCTCAGCGGCGATCGCAATCAAACGATTGCTGATTACCTGTCAACACGCCAAATCGATCCGACCAAATTCGATGATCCGGTTAAAGGTAAAAAACCACCCGATCCAAGCAAGCTAACTATTAGGATTATTTCCCCTGACGCTCAGGAGGAGCCCGAGCATCAACCCGAACTACGCGATATCAGCGTCAAGACACTACAACTTAGCGCTGCTTGGTTTCGCCTAGAGACATGGGAGTTCATGAAGAAGATTTTTAGGGTGCGTGAGATGAGTGCTTTAGCTGAAGTAACTCAAGAGGCCGCATTGCCCGACCCAGAAAAGCTTGATCGTCTGATGCGCTATCAGACAACTATCAGTAGGCAATTATCCTCCGCTATGGGGGAGTTACTTGAGTTGACTCGGCGAGGTTAAACTGAATTTTTCGTGTTGTTTTTCCTAACACGCGGTGCATTCTCAGGCGCCCCAATGAATTCCACGGCCCCTTGCTCTAAAGCTGTCTTGACTCAGATTAAGGTTCTCATATTTTGAGTCTCCGGCACCCCGTCCGAAGCCTCAACCCTTCTTGTAGACAACAAACTAACTCGCGCAGTACGGGCTAAATCCCCACCTGACCAGCGCAGCATAGCTTTTTCTGTACACACCTAACCGGAAGTGATTGACATTTAAATTTCACATGTGACACCATTAGTGTATTTTTGTGAGGCCAAGGTTATGTCTCAGCATGCTTCAAAACAATTGCTTGAATCGCTCCTCGAACATATACACGACGCATATACCCCGAACACAATTCGAGAGTATTGAGCAGACATGCATGAATTTATCGAATACTGCGGTCAAGTAACAGCAAACACCCTACCAGCAAATTCATTAACAATTTCAACCTTCCTGATGTCTACAGTCTCGCAGGGCATCAAAAACTCAACCGTTCGTAGAAAGGTGGCCTCCTTAAGCGTAGTTCACAGGCTTTGAGTTTCGCCGATCCAACCAAGCATCCCGATGTGAGAATCACTCTCAGAAAAATATCCCGCCAACTTGGCAACAGGTTTGAGCAGCCTATCCCGTAACACGAGAGCTGTTAGAAAAGCTTTTGAAGGTTTGCAAAAAGACATACGAGGCATTAGAAACAGGCTTCTATTGCTACTAGCCTATGACTCCATGCATCGTAAATCTGAACTCATTTCCCTTCGGATTGAATATATCAAGTGGCTTCCAAATGAAACTCGTTGCATCCTTTGGCGAAGATGTAAGACGGATCAACAAGCAACGGGAAAATGGATTCACTTAACATGAGAGTCAACCGCAGCCCTTAAGCACTGGCTCGAAAAAGTCAGCTTTCGGAAGGATTACTTCTCTGAGGCATTACGCCAGCCGGAAAGATCACAACTTCCCTTTGTGAAAGTCGTATCCTCGGATTTATAAATCACTCGCTAAGCGCGCAGGCTTAACCGAAGAAGTGATTTCCGGAATCAGTGGTCATTCCGTGTGCGTAGACTGCGCTCAAGACCTTTTGAATCTTGGCGCTAGCCTCCTTCAAATTATGGCCCAAAGGGGCTGGTCAAAAAAAACAAAGTAATGAGGATGTGGAGAGGGCACCATCCAATTATTGTCAATTTGGAGTACCTACAGCCCGTATTTGAGACAGCATTAACCGCCCTCAATTTCAATAAGCACCTTTTCTTTGAAAGACCACTTTAATTGTTTTAAACAGTATCGAGACGTCGTACCACAATGACCAGTTCTTAACGTACCAAGTGTCTAGGTACACGCGAGTGTGGTAGTCCACGTCATTACGGCCACTAACTTGCCAGAGTCCTGTCACACCTGGGCGAACCAATAAAAAATAATCCACATCCTCACCATAGTATGCTAGCTCCGCCTGAATCACCGGACGTGGGCCAACTAGGCTCATCTCACCACGAATAACATTTATGAGTTGGGGCAACTCGTCTAAGCTTGTTTGTCGTAAAAATTCGCCAATACTTGTAATGCGCGGGTCATTACGGAGCTTGAACTCGCGCTCCCACTCCTCACGTACAACAGGATCTCTGGCTAACAAGAGTCGCAATTGCTCCTCAGCATTCACGTGCATGGTACGGAACTTGAAACAAGCAAACTCCCTCCCAAATTGTCCTACCCGCTTATGGGCAAAAATCGCAGGGCCGCCATCTCTGCGAATCATCCAGGCCATGAACACAAACGGTAGCGCCAGAAGCACTAGAAGCACCAATGCGGCCACTAGGTCAAAAATCCGCTTAATTAATCGCGAAGGCCAGTAGCGTAAATTATTGCGCAACTTGAGCATCGCCACTTCATGCGAGAAAAAATACGAAATGTTCGTACCTAATAACGGAACTCCACGTATCGCGGGGACAACACTGACATCCTCAGCCCCACAGTGAACGAGCTTACGTAATATTGCCCCTTGCATCCAACTTTGTCCTGGCTCCAGCGCTAGCACAAACTGCATACCTGGCAGTTCACCCCATTTTTTCAATACTTGTCCATCGTTTTGCAAGGCGTGGTCTACATCAACAAAATCTAAAACATCAAAGCCAAGAACTGGCTCACTTCGCAGCGCCTCAGCTGTCTCATGTGCATTAAGACCATTTCCAATTACCAGCGTGGGTCGCTGCCATAAACGCATGCGTCGCATGGCTGATCGAAACATGCCGCGCACCAAAGGTAGAAATAGTGCCGTTAGCGACCACACAAGAGCCCACCACAGGCGTGAAGAATTCCATCGCGAAATACCAATTAGCGCCAGATCTAAAACAGATAATAACAGCAATACCCAAAGCACTTCACCCAACTCAGACCAATAGGGCTTGCGATCACTGTAATGACGATATCGCACCCAAAAAACCACTAATCCCAAGATCACCACCCCCAACCAGGCCTCGTAGCGTTGAAGATCTTGGGACACCAACCATTGCTCACCGCGCTGACCTCCCCAGATCTGCGCGAGAACAGCAGCAAGTAAGGCAGCCAGAACTAATGCAAACACATCTCCTAGGAGCAAGGTTGCTTTGCTTAGACAGATTTGCGCATGAGTCAAATCACGACGCCCCTCAGAAAAAGTCAAACCCATTCCCATCAACTCCAGTAACCTCTGTGCATACTGCACCAACGCTTTACCTTTAATGGCAAATGCGAGTCTTGTCGACCTAGCTTATAGCCCAGCCATTTGGCGATACTGCGGACCATGGCATTTGGTATCCAGCCTGGTGCATGGCGCCACAAAAAATTCAATTCTGAACTCACAAAACGCAGCCCTTCTCCTCCCGCCTCACCAAACGCCTTAAGTATCCAAGGGCTGCGAGCGTGAAAAATACCTGTGTCAAAGTATCGACGAAACTCCTGCATAAGCGTGTAATTGTGCGAATGTTGGACGCAGGCCTCGGCTATATATGCCACACGCTTACCAGCCATGAGCAAACGCGCAGCGGCAGACATATCCTCGCCCAAAATCACATCTGAAGGAAAACCACCAACCGCCTGCAAATCTGCCAACCTGTATGCAGCAAACGAATTTGAGAAAAAACAGGTCTTAAGTCCAAGCTGCGGCTGGTCTACCATGCTGATCTTCCGTGAAGTGTTTGGATAATTGAAGTTTCTAGCGTGTGCGGCCAGTGGTGTGGCGTTGTCATGGGGAAGCTGGCGTCCGTATGCGCAGGCCACTTCAGGATCACTAAACGCATCAAGCAGCGTCTTCAAAGTATCAGGGCTTACCAGCAATGCATCTTGAGTCATAAATACAACAATCTCTGCAGTATCATGTAAAAGTTGCAACGTCCAGTTGCGAGTGTTACCATGGTTAAAGTCACACTTCGCTATGCGCAAACAATTCCAACCGTCAGGTAAACTTGAAAAATTAGTTCCATCCGTTGAATCCGAATCAACGATAAGAACTTTTAATTCCACCATTTGTTGTTCAATGATATCCATCACCCATCGTGACCACATCTGGCCAGGATTATGGGTTGGAACAACCAAGCAAATTTTCATACGCGCGCTGAGCAATTTAAAAAGAGAATCTCAAACTTATTGATGTTGCTTATAACGCTCATGTATCGCCGCATATACCTCTCGTAACCATTCATTTTCTCGCACTAGCCACACCACTGAATTAAAAGTTATTTAAGGCCTCAACACAGGCCGGCCAACGTATTCATTTGCCACACTATTTATAATACATCTAATATAAAAGATATGCAACTTTAATAAAAATTAATTTTTGTAGCACCCCCAAGACAAATATCATCCAATGATTTAATTTTTATTAAAATATTCATTAATTTGAGAGTGAATATCATTACTAATAGGTCCAGGATTTTTCTGATTCAATGAAGCCATCCCAAAAAAAACCACATTTGGCGAAATCGACTCTAAAAACTGATTAATTGAACATCCATTTATCTTAAGATTATTATAGTGAATTGAATCACCAAATCCATTCGCATTCGCGCGCAGATTTGCAATATTATCTTGAATTTCTATTTCCAATTTAGATTTAAACTTGGAAAAAATCTGATCGATACATATCGGGAAATTAAATGTGTCCAAAGCAAATTTTTTTTGAACACCCAAAAAATGATTTATAGCTCTAGGTATACCATAACGTATAACAGTATCTGAATAATTACTCAAATTATTTGACTTAAATCCCAACCTCAACTCATGACCAAAATCTGTTAATTCAAAAAAATCAACATTAAAACTATTATGTATAATTGATATGGCATTAAAAACACCGCAACAAACGAAAATTTTATCATATTCGGAATAGTATTTTTTACCATTCAACATCGAAACTAATTCAACTCTAACTCTATTATTTTCGGGCATTATTTTATTGCAATAAAAATTACCAACTCGAACCCCAGCAAATAACTTTGCCGATGTGTATATATTTCCGTTAAAATCTTGTAGTTGGCAAATACTATCCCTATTAGAAGTTGATCCAGTGTTATCATAACTCAAACGAACCAATTTTGCTCCAATTCGCTCCAGTGCTGATGAAGCATCAAAATCCAGTTCGGCATCAAAAAAGCCCCCCCAGACTGTAGAATTACCTCCTATTATGGTGCGATTGTGGAGCTTTACGTTTGGCTGAGAAGTAACTCCTAAAGTTGAGAGAGAATTAGCCCTATGGCCGAATAGTTTGTTAATTTTCAGATTTTTGATATCTCTAACCTCACTACTGGAATCCAATCGAACTACACTAGGACAAATTACATCTATTTTATTTGAACGACAATAGCTGTATACTAATGCAGCAGAAAAACCAGCACCGACAATTAAAACATTATCCAAGAATCAACCTCATCAAACGATCAATAAATATAGACCTCTTAATATTCAACATAAATGGCATTGGACATTTCCGAAGAGGGCCAGATCTTAAATTATAACACTTCACTAATTCAATCAATTCAATTGTATTAATGACAGTAACCATCTTTAATTTTAGCAATAAATCTAAAATTAATGGATTAATTGATGAATATGAACTTTTCCACATCATATTATTCAACACTGTAGGCACATTTAATATATATACTGAATTAAAATTATCAGTCAATAAACTAGCAAGCTTAAGTTTTGCAAATACATATCTCGAAAACGTATACCAATTAAATATGCCATATGTATTTATATAAATAATATCGGCCTTAGACAGATTCATTTTATTTAAACGGTGTAACTGCCAATATACATTAACATTAATATATTTTTCATAATCATGCATGTATGATTCATAATCATAACCACACAATATTATTTTATCATACGATCCTTCAATAAATCCGGTATTTCTCCAAGAAATAATTGTAAGTAACGCTTCAGGCCAAGCTTGTTTAACTACATATTCAAATTTAGAACTTCTACCAATTAATAAAATGTTAGTCGACATTATTTTTTCTCATAAGGTATTTTGCGAATTTGGAATCACCGTCACCAGTATACTGCTCAGGCCAACGACTTGATATAGAATTAACATCATCTATTTCTCTAAAATTTAGAATCGATCTAGTACCAAGAATCTCTTTATCATTTTTATTAAAAAGCATAACATCAATTCGATATACATCTACATCTGGAAATCTGATATTTATGCGATCTTTCACGCACAATGAAAGATTGTGTTGACTTAAGCCAGGAACAATTTTATCGAAGTTGTAATCCCTGCCCTGTATAACAATGAAAGCGATATTTTTCAGTTCGTCTTCATTATTATTTTTAATTAATATACATTTATTATCATTGCTCAGTCCTCTATGATAGTCTCCACTTGTAATATTTAAAATATAAAACTTATTCTCTTTGAAGCTTAAATTAACCTGCCTGTATAACTCACTCAAACCAGAGAAGCTTCCAATTAATAGAATAAGCAGCAATATCGATGAAGAAATTTTTTTACCACTTCCAATAAATATTTGCAATTGTTTCATCGAAATTAAATAGATAATGAACAATGGAGGACCGGAACCTCGCATTGAAAAATCGTTACTCCATCCGATCTTATAAAATGGCAGAATAGCAAGCATTAAAGTTGCTGAGACAAGTAATATAAAATCCTCTTTACTTAATATACTTTTATGAAAAAACAAAAATAGTGACAATATTAAAAATTCAAGCAAATAAAATGCAATAAACTTCTGTCCATAAAGATTAAAGTCCCAATAAGACCACAAGAAACCACGAGGTATTGAACTTTGATCCTTGCTTAAATAAAAAATTGCTAGCACACAAATAAATATAATTGCGAAAGAATTAAATGTAAAAATGACATCTTTTATCCTGCGATTTTTAAATAGTAAAGGCGCGAAAATAGCATACCCTATTAATGTAAAATGAGACCAGAATGCGATTAAAGATATTACATATAGCAAATATCGAAACATTCTCGCTTGAATGAGATAATATATTATGCATACCCCAAGAAACTGAGCCGAGAAATGTTGAGCGCTCCATGATAAAACCGTAGCAAAGGAACTGTATTGTAAAAATGTGTGAGAAGTCCACCATTCAATATGAGTACCAAGTGAAAACTGAAATCTATTAAATACTAACTCCCCTATAATATCAAAACCACCAAATAATATAAAAAATAATATAGCCATTTTTGATTTCAAAAGCCTTATAATCCAAAGAAGCACTAAAGCAATCCCTGTGGCATGACTTAAGAAAAGAAATATATTCCCCAGCAACCATCCAAACTTCTTTCCAACCAATGCTGGGAAAATAAAAAATCCTATTGGATAACTCAAGATTTGATTATTTACTTGATTTTCTGGGAAAATTACAGGCCAATCCCTTACGATCAATTCTTTAAATATCATTTGATTTTTATCATGATCTCCTGTTTGAAAACCAAAATACCCCACCCCAAATATTGAAGCAAAAATTAAAGAAAATAGAATTAAGGCAACATCTATCCTATTAATATTAAATATTATTATTTTTTTTTGCGAATTAATGAGGTTATATAGTGGGTACAAAACACTTGACGCACATAATATAGAATATAGAGGCTCTAAAAAATACACTGAAAAAATAAGACACGGCAAGGCCAAATATATAATGCTAATTATTAATAACATAATTTATAGAAATTTTATTTACATATTTGCCAGTCTACTTTAACAGACTTACAAACATAATTATCATGAATTATTTCCACTAAAGACTCAAGACGACTGCCTTTGTTTATAAACTGCGATGGCGGTACAATGTAAATTGACTCTTTGTTTATAGCAGTTATTTTTGCAACATTAAAATAACGATCATCTTCGCCCATAGCATCAGCCCATGTATTCATCTGATTTTTACATTGCTTGATATCATTTTGTATAAATATTTGAGGACCAAATACCAAGAACGTCACACATTTACAACCGGCTGAATTTTGACCTGTAAGCTTGCATATATCTGAATCCTCAAAGAAAATAGCATCGTGATTTGCAAAAGATTTATTTAACAATAAATTAAACAACAAATATGTTGTAATTATTGCCATTGGAAAAATAATATATAAAATGCATTTAAATTTCTTATTTATGAAAGACCAGCTCTCGATTAAAGCCAACAATACAGCAATTACAATCCCCGCATTTGGCAATGCTTTATATCCAAACGAAACCCGCCACAATCCTCCAATACAACAAAATATTAATATAATGAGCATTACTCTGCTAATGACTCCCTTTTTGAAAGCATAGAATAAAATTCCAAATTCAAATGGCAGGTATAGTAATATCTCCACTAAATACATCGGCTTATCAAACATCAACAAGTTCGCGATAACATTGTTTATTAGTTGAGGTCTTACAGTTTTATTAACATCGACAACCCAATATTTCAAGTTATGTATTTCAGTATACATAATCAGCAGGTATGCACATACCAATATTAATAGCCCCGCAGGAACTAGCTTTTGAGCAATAGCAAAATATTCACCACTCTCACTCGATCGTAGCTTTATAAGCAAAATAGCTAGCGGCATTAATATAAGACTCGGGAAGCCCACACCACAGAATAATATAATAATAGGCAGAGAAAATAGCAAAAACTCAGGGGTCGAATTATTTTCATTTTTATTATATCTAATTGCCAATGTTGTCAATGGTATTGCCAACCAAAAAGCAATTGTTTCTGACATAACAAAAACCAGATTCTGTTTATAACCTATAACAACAATTAAAAGAAAAGTTATTATACTAAGATAAAAGCCATATACACGCCAATAAATTGTGCAAACGAACAGGCTTAGGCCTAATATTGACAAATATACCCAGACAATCGCTGAAAAAGGTGACTGTACAAGATCATTAACAGCTGTTAATTTATATAATAACCCAAGCAATATATATATACCGGGCGCATGTGGGTGCGCGAAATCGGAGCCAAAAATTTCATTTTTTGCAGAATTCATAGCTCCTGAAATATTTTCAGCGAAATCCGGGTATGGAAAATATCTAATTTTATCCCATCTAACATCGCAAGATAAATCAACACATGAAATAATATTTAAAGTCGAAGATGAAGCCACAAGCACACACAATGCTACAAGAAATAATATTTTCAATATATATTTATGTTTCATGATGTGTTTTAAACCCACCAGTTGTAGGAATATTTATTTTTAAGATTTTCAGCGAATATTTTGTCGATAGGAGTCTTTGACATCATCAATATTTTAATTAACGATAAAACATATGATGGCCCATGCTTCAGAACATTAATTTTGCTTTCACCAGCAATTCTTGAATACTCATGAGCTGGCAATTCTAGTATTGGAAAACCTTTTGCTAACGTCTTACCAACCAACTCTTGCTCAATAGTTGTATGTGAAGAATTTAAATTCAAACTTTTAAAGAATTCTTTATTCAAGGCTCGAAATCCATTTTGACAATCTGTCATTTTAAAACCAAACTTATAAGAAATCAAATAATTAATTACCATACTCCCCATCAACCTTATAAAGTGATCAGCATCAGCAAATAATTCACTAGAGCCCCCTAGCATTCGCGATCCCGAGACATGCACAAAATCGCCGTTAATAATTGGATCTACCAAACTCTCAATACATTCAGGATTGTGAGCAAGATCAGCATCAAAAAAACATACTATATTTGTTTTCGAAGCGTTAACCGCCTCCACCAGAGCATTTCCTTTTCCTTTAGAAGCCTGCCTCAGGTAACGATACCCATATTCATTACAGAGCGACTCAGTTCCATCATTAGTCCCTGGATCTACAATCAAAACCTCACAATCAATATTTTTAATCGAAGGAAAAATGATTTTCAAGTTTTCGAATTCATTAAAAGCAGGAATGATGAGAGTAAATTTATGCATTTTTTACCTTAAAAGTGATTTTTTTACCGATTATAACATTCATGAGGAAAGTTGAGAATAACTGCATAGGTTTTGCAATTAACGGAGGGACTCCGAACAGCACAAAGGAGCTGAATAATGTATATCCAATTATTAAAATAATTGTTGCTTGAATCAAAAAGTACAAACCCGATCGTCGACCTATTGCACGAAGTGAAAATGTATAGAAGCTATGAAGGAAATAGCCCACTGTAGTTGCAAACAAGAACGATGAAAGATACACATAAAATATATCTATATCTAGAAACTTCAGAAACAACGAA
The DNA here is from genome assembly GCF_027925025.1 of Limnohabitans sp. MORI2. Lineage (NCBI taxonomy): Bacteria > Pseudomonadati > Pseudomonadota > Betaproteobacteria > Burkholderiales > Comamonadaceae > Limnohabitans > Limnohabitans sp. MORI2. The sequence goes on along the minus strand of NZ_AP027058.1, from coordinate 258,053 downwards.
AAAACAAGAAATTCCGTACTAGCACAAACAGCCGAGACTACTAGGTGCCTATGAATTATTCTTTTATTACTTAAATATTTTTGCTGGATTTTTATCAACAGCCAAGATGGATTTTTCACTTTTCTCTAGCAGTTACTTTAATTAAAATTTACGCTTTGAATTATCATGTCTTGAAATTTATTTTGCAAAATAAATCATACTCGAGCTATGATTGCCTCATTCAAATTATCTCTTTCAATCGAATTCAACTTATTCATGATTTCACCGTAATTAATACTTAATTTCATTTGATTCCTCGTTAACAACTCTCTTTTCAGATAAGGGAAGCCCTCGTGTATGAAAATATTCTCACCAAAATAATGTTGCGAATTAATTTTAGTTAACTCATTAACACCCCCAGGAAAGGAATAGTTAGTAAGCAAATGAGGTATATTGTACAAAGCACGCACACTTACGCCATTGCTCAAGAAATACTGCGTAAGACCAATCTCCCCTTCACGAATTATATTCATCCTTGAATTATATGGTTTGTATTTTTTAATAAAAAAATTAATAAAATGTGATATTGACTTGCTGTTTTTAATATATATAAGTGACGATTGCAGATGGTATAGGATCTCAAAAGATTCCGTCACTCCAACAACATCTGATTTCACCTCCGACAATCTTTCAAACAAATTTGAATCATAAAACGGACCTATAAAACTATCATTCATCAACAATATCTGCTCACATTTTGTCAAATCAAACTTTCGACACAGATCACCAATGCCTCCAAAATCCTTACCTCGATTATCTCGTATGAAATAATTACATTCTGGAAGGTTCTTTTCCAGAATATCCATCATTGATAATTTATTCACATTGCTGTACGTTATAACTAGCACTGGTGTAAAACCTTTTGCGCGCCAATATTCTACGTTATTAATCATAAATTTAGGTATAAAACACCCATGAATATGAATGACATAAATCAACACCTTTTCTGTTGTTTTAAATATTTTCTCATCAGTAACGTTAATTTTCCAATTACTATCTTTATATTGAAATCTATCAATGACACTTTTAATATACTCAATCACTTTTAATATTTTCATTATTCTGTCCATTTCCAACCCTCCCTTACGAAAATTTATAAAACTATACTCCACTTAGTCTTAATTCTTTAAATATGATTTCGACCACCTTACCTTATCTGAAGCAACATGAAGTCTAATGACGTTAATTTCTCCTCCATTTCAGCTGCGCCCATAAGTATCTTCAAAGCGAACAATATCGGTTTCACCTAAATAGCTGCCCGTCTGCACTTCAATGATTTCGAGCGGAATGATGCCAGGGTTCGCGAGTCTATGTAGCTCACCCAAAGGAATGTAAGTGGATTGGTTTTCAGTGAGCGTCAGCACCTTATTGCCGTTTGTGATTTCTGCAGTACCTTTTACTACAATCCAGTGCTCAGCTCGATGATGGTGTTTTTGCAAACTTAGGCTAGCACCGGGCTTTACCTGAATGCGCTTAACTTTGAAGCGCTCACCTTGGTCGATGCTGTCATACCAGCCCCATGGGCGGTGGACTTTGCGGTGCAAGCTTAGCTCCTCTCGCTGTCTTGCTTCGAGTTGGTGAACAAGTTTTTTGACGTTCTGGCTTTGGCTACGGTCGACTACTAATACAGCGTCAGCTGTTTCCACCACGATTAGGTTACTAACCCCTACTGCACCAACGAGGCGGCTGCTAGCGTATATGAAGGTGTTGGAGGCATCGGCCAATAATGCATCACCTTGCATCACGTTCCCTTGGGCGTCTTGATTACCATCTTGGTTCGCCCGCCATACAGATTCCCATGCGCCTAGGTCGTCCCAACCTGCATCTAGAGGCACCATGTGGACGGGGTAAACAGAGCCGGGGCACTTCTCCATGACAGCATAGTCAACCGACTCAGCAGGTACTTGGGTGAAGGCTTCCCTGTTAGGGCGGACAAAGGGAACATCAACGGTTTTGCTATGCCATGATTTTTGGATACTCGTTGAAATGTCTGGGCGAAACTCATGCAAGGCTTTTAGCCATACACTGGCACGCAGCACAAATATGCCGCTATTCCATGTGTGCTTACCACCTGCAAGGTAGCCTTTGGCCACTTCGAGGCTTGGTTTTTCTGCAAATTGAACCACATCATATTCGCCATACGTGCCGACGGAGTCAGACTGCTGTATATAGCCGTAGCCTGTTTCAGGCTTGTCAGGCGTGATACCCAAGATGACGATTCCTCCATTTGCTGCGGCACGGATGCTTTGTTGCAACGCCTGCTGGAACGCAGCAGGATTTTGTACGGCTTGATCGGCAGGAGTAACGACCAGAATCGGATCTTGCCCATCTTCACAGGCTTGCAATGCGGCCAATGTAAGTGCGGGTGCAGTGTTTCGACCAAAGGGCTCTAGCAACAAGGTAGCGTTAACGCCTTTTATTTCACGCATTTGCTCTAGAGATAAGAAACGGTGCTCTTCGTTGGTGACAACTAGCGTATTTCCTATCGAGATGTCGGGCGCACCCAGTTGGTTCACTCGCTCGACAGCTTGCTGAAACAAGCTGGTATTGCCAAACAAAACTAAAAACTGCTTGGGAAAACCCGCACGCGACAAGGGCCACAAACGGGTACCCGCCCCACCGCACAGAATTACAGGAACAACTTTATGCATTACTTTTATCTTCTAAGCTCATTAAATTCTCATTTCGGACTATACCGTTCGCCACCATCAGGAAGCCGAAACTCTCTTAGTTGCTACAACAACCTGCTACGTCGCCTTCCCAAAACACCTCGTGCTTAGAGCGTACCACTCCAGCACTTTTGCGAGGTCAAGGCCATCAAATTGCGGTCACAGGCTCTCTGTGAAATACAGATCTTCTAACCATGCTCCTTGGGATGCTATAAGGTGAGTGGCATGTGGCGATTTTGAGCCAAACTGACATTGCCGTTCATAATGATGGCGTTGTATTGGAGCAATGTGATTGAGGCCTGCAGGCAGCTATCGCCAGTCTTCGCCGGCTAAACATCAAAGCGTCAAACAGATTACAACGATCCATAGTTCGCCAAAACCCACCCGATACTTTTTCGCATACCTGCTTTTAAATCTATAGTGGGTCGATAGCCTAACTCCAGCTGCGCAAGACCAATAGAACAGGCAATATTTTTGTTCATTTCAGAAAGAACATGCATTTTCTGGTGATAGAAGCCAACGCCCTGCAATGACTTATCAATCACCCAAGCAAGGTCAGATATAATATTTGGCAATCGCAGTCTTTTATGAGCGCACTTAATGCCAAAATCATGCTCTAGCACAGACTCAATCGTGTCTATTATTTCGTTCATTGAATAAGGCTGCTCATCGGCTATCCAATACACTTTGCCATTAGCAAAAGGGCTGCTTGCAGCCAACAATAATCCTTGCGCCAAATTATCGATATAGACCATTGATCGCCAATTGTTACCAGCCCCAACAATTGGCCCCTTACCGTCACGAATCATTTGGAAAAACAATGTTTGTCGCTCAGGCTGAAAGGGCCCGTAAAACCATGGGGCTCGTATACGAACAGTTTCCAGCCCGCCATCCTCTTGCACTCTCAGAACACCTTGCTCCATTAACATCTTAGAGCGCCCGTAATGCATATAAGGATTAAATGGCGACTCCTCATCAAACAAATGTCCGGCAACTGGATTACAGCCTATTGGAGAATTTGAAGAAACAATCACAGCACGCTTTAGCTTGTTATTTTTCGCCGCATTCAATAAATTTAAAGTGCCATTCAAATTTATTTCATAAAAATCTTTAATAATCCGAGGGTGGATGATGCCCGCTGTATGAAATAAAACAGCCCCCTCAAACCCATTCACCAAACGTTCACAGTCACTTGGCAAACGAACATCGCCACAAATGATTTCTATATTGCCTGAAATTCTCTGCAAAGCAGCCACATCCTCCCCGGGCAACACCAAAACTCGGATTCTATCGAATGTGTTATTTGGAATAGAGTCTAGCCCTTCAATGCCATGCGCGATTGAATGAACCAGTCCTTTGCCCAGCCAGCCATTAGCACCCGTGATGATGGCTGTACCTCCACTAAAATTATTTTTAACTTGAGTAATGTTCACTCCTCCCCCAAAAAATGCTCTACATTACGACGGGCGAGTGCCATAACCGTGCCTTGTGGATTAACACCGAGAGCAGTAGGAATGATGCTACAGTCATTTATATAAATACCATCATGATCATGCAATGCGCCAAATGAATTAACAACGGTGTTTTGACGATTTTCACCCATTGGGCAACTTGAAAATAAATGAATAGTCATTAGGTTAAGTTGATCCGCCTCTAATTCATTCCGAAATGCAATCATCTCATCCACACTTCTTATCTGACGTGAGTTTTGTACCGCAGGATAGATTTCCGTTGCTCCCGCAGCAAATAGGCACCTTGCCAAATCAACCAAGGCATCTAAAATATCAACCACCTCAGACGAAGTGAACTTATAACGAACTAACGGATCTTTAAATAGAGGCAATGGATTGACAAAACCACGCCCGCCAGTTGTCATCGCATAATATATTGCCATATTAGACCAGTGTGAATCAACAATCTCCTGCCCACCCTTCACATCCATCATTGCAAGCGATAAGTAGGGTGGAGAGCTAATTGAACACCCCATACTGTAACGAGGCGAAAACTCTTTTACCTGATGCACTGGAACACCCATTCCAACATGATTTACCTTCTCTGGAAATTTAGCAACTATTTTGATAGAAGGGTGCATGTGCAAGTTCTTACCTGCCAAACTACTTAATCCACTGCGTCTTAATAGGGCGGGTGTTGCTGTAGCACCAGTGCAAACAAATATTTTATTTGCCAGCAATTCAAAAGGCGTAAAATCTAAACCGACTGTTTTCCAACCGGTTAGAAGCCAGCCTCCCGGCTTTGGTGAAACCTTATTTATTTTAGTATACGAAATAACCTCAGCCCCAGCCTTGATGGCACGGGGGATAAAGGTTTCAGTCATTGATTGTTTGACGCCGCAGCCATCACTCTCATATCGAAACCAACGAGGAACTTCAATTGAGTTCCAGCCTAACTTTTGAGCACCTTCATGCAACTTCAATGAGGCTTTTGGAAGTTGCCCACTAGGTACGTAACTTATTGTCAAATCAATTTCATTTTTTTTGAAGATCGGAATCAGCTTCTCATATGTTAAATTCTTGATTTCAAACTTTTTAACCCATTCATCAATAATATCTGACGGAGTCCTGTGATACAAACCACTATTTACTTCACTACCGCCACCAACTGAGCCACCTTCTATATATGAAACAGCGGGCCTGCCCATGGCCACAGTGATACCACCATGGCTATATTTTTGAGTCATTTCAGCAATGGTGAACGGCTCACAGGATGTGAGCGGTAAATGCGCCCCCTTCTCAAGAATGACCACCTCTTTTCCCGCTTCTGCTAACAATGCTGCTGTAAGCGCACCCCCGGGACCACTACCAATAACCGCAATCTCTACGAATGTGTTGACGCCACTCATACCCCCCACTCTTTCTCTGATGCAACACTAAATATTGCAAGTGTTTGATAAAAGCGCACGAAATCACGACATACTGAAATCCGCGAATTCTGAAAGCCCTCCAAAATTCGCACTCGCTCAGCAAAACCTAAACGATGAAATAGTGCAAAATTCGAAGCAACGATATAAATTGCAAAAAAAATGGTTAACAGCTTAATTGCAATACCAAGAAAGTCAGGCATCGCCGAGCACTGTCGCAAAACAAATCTATGCTCGGTAACAATGTATGGACGCCTTGCTAACGTATGCACCAACGCAATTACCGTCGACTCATATAAATTCATTGTACTACTCTATTTAATTTATGACATTATATAAATAATGTATTTAACGAAAGTGCAGTAGTGCAACCGGTAAATATACCTGCTATTATTTCTAGTTTACTGTGCCCCATACGCTCACGCAAACTTGATTCGCCATTAGCTAGGCGATTGATTGCTGCTGCATGATGCCCCACCGTCCTCCGAAGACTATTCGCGTCCATAGTGACAATAAACACCAACGTCAAAGCAACTCCAAAAGGCGCAGAATCTAAACCTTCTCGCATGCCAACCATACACGCTATGCTTGAAACAATCGCACTGTGGTTACTTGGCATGCCGCCATAACCTATTAAATCAAAAGCCAGTTTTTTTTCACGCAAACAATTAATTAAAAATTTAATTACTCCCACAATAAACCAAGAAGCAAAAGGAGTGGCGATGTATACCCATGTTCTCATATAATTGGACCGTGCAGTAAAGACCAGGCGGATAGCCCAAGCCAAATTATAATTGTGCCTTGAAGCACTTTATCGTTTAATAACGCGTCCGTAGGCGACTCGCCCGCATCAAATGCCTCAATACAAAACCAGTACCTATACAAACCGAATAACATTAACGGAATCGTTAAGGCCAACTCTGGACGTACTAGTGCTATAAAAAGGCTGTAAAAAACAATAGTGCATGTTGCCGAAAGCTCTGCGTATCGAGTTAGCAAGCCAACTGTATACTTACCCAAGACCTCTCGCGCACCATCCTCAGACTTAATTAATTCTTGACGTCTTTTAATACTCGCCAAGTACAAAGCCAGACACAATGTGACAATAAACATCCAATGCGACACCCCTGAACCAATAGCAACCCCTCCCGCATACACCCGCAACACAAAGCCTATTGCAATTACAAAAACATCAAATACTGGCTGATGTTTCAAAAAAAATGTATACGCATAATTGAGAAGAATATAAGCACCAACAACACCCATCACCTTAGGCATCCAGAATACAGCAACAATAAGTGTCGTGTACAATATCAGCAACAAAACTAGCGCAGCACGGACACTCACTTGCCCAGCGGCTAGAGGCCTCTTCTTCGATTTAGTCGGGTGTTTCTTATCTTTCTCAATATCGCGAAAGTCATTAAGCACGTATGTAGCAGAAGATGCCAAACTGAATAAGATGACTGCCGAAATACCGTTCATTAATGAATCGGCTTGCAAGAATAGCTTTGAAAATAAAAGCGGGATCAAAACAAAGAGGTTTTTAATCCATTGTTCGGGGCGACAAAGACGAACTATTGCAAACATACTAACCATTAGCAAGCAAGATTACACCTGTCAATATCAATAGAATTCCAAATCCCTGATATAAACCCACGACTTCACCCAATAAAATACTTGAAGTAAAAACTAGCAATAAAAATCCGCCCCCCGCCAATACCGGATAAGCCACCGAAACGGGCAACACCTCTAGAGCTTTGGCAAACAATAATACATTAATGCCATAGAAGACTAAGCCTGCTATGAAGTATGGATTTAAAATCATCGTGAGCACCCCTCCCCTGGGTATGCTTGATTTTTTCAAAAGTAGGTTTCCGAGTGTTGAATTGGCAGAGGCCAACAGTATTAAGAGCCAGGCTGTAAGATTTGTCATTTATTAATTAAATAATGCGCTTTATAAGATTCAGTACGCCCTGTTTAACAGCGGATCGATGATGACTCCCGCCAGCTTGGTTTAACACTAGGTGTCTATTTTTTAAGTACCAATCATAACTTTCAATAAACATCTCTGAATTTGAGTATCGAGGACTCCAATTTAATTTTTTTTGAGCCTTTGAAATGTCGAAATACATTGAGCGACCATACATTAAAGAGTGATAAGCGCCCAGCGGCGAAAGCCCTAAGGCACTGGTTAAGCGCATGCCTAACACTGCAGGCGTCATTGGTACACTCCTAACCCTCGAACCTGTTTTTGCATAATCACACAAATCTTCTAAAACGTTGCGCATTGTCCCGAATACGGCCGCACCACAATTAAAAACATCTGATCCGCTGCTGTTACCAGCCAAGATACAAGCCTCAGCCAAATCATCCGAATGCACGAACTGATAAATATTATTACCATCTCCTAATACAGGAACGTTATAGCCTTCCGCTATCCACTCAAATAACATTTGAAAAATCCCTAATCGACCATGCCCCATAATGGTTCTGGGCCTAATAATGCTTACATCTAAACCAAGTGACTGATATTGATTGCACATCAGTTCACCTCTGTACTTTGCTAAACCATAGTCCTCACCTGGCTTGGGTTTAGTATCCTCTGTTACAGGGTTTGCATCTGGCACTCCAAAAACAGCACTTGAAGATGTGTATACGAGCTTATTAACACGCGCCTCGTATGCGGCTTTAAGGATATTTTCAGTCCCCAATCCATTTACTGATTCAAATAACTTTACATCTTTAGCTAAGGGGACTTGCGCTACATTGTGATAAATGACATCAACACCTGCTACAGCCGCTTTGACGTCATCCAAATCGCGAATATCTGCACAGATAAACTTCACACTAGCTGGACGGTCGCTTGCATCGCTTATGTCCAAACTAGAACAATTGAAACCCTGTTCTAAAAGTTTTTTTATTAATAGGGATCCGAAATATCCGGAACCTCCCGTCACCAATGCTTTTTTCATTATTCAACTTTTTTCAAAATACTCATTTTTATGACAAAGCACCAACAAATGTAATGGCGCCTTTTGTATCTCGCTAGCCGTCATCAATCACTGGACCTTTTCGGTCTCACCCACAATCTGCTCCGTCGTCTTACCGAAGCGTCTAGTGCGCTGTGAGTACCACTTAAGCGACTTATCAAGCTCTATGCCATCAAACTCTGGCCACAGCACATCGGTGAAGTACAACTCAGCATAGGCGCTCTGCCAGAGTAAAAAGTTGCTTATGCGTTGCTCGCCCCCAGTGCGAATGAGCAAGTCCACCTCAGGCATGTCTGCGGTGCTGAGGTTCTGCGCTAGTGCAGGCTCAGTCAGTTCGGCCACACTTTGCTGAGGATTGGCTGCTTGCCAGTTCTTTACAGCTTGCAAAACATCCCAACGCCCGCCATAGTTGGCTGCAACACACAAAGTGATGGCGGTTTTGCTGGCTGTGGCCGCCTCTGCCGCGTGGATGCGCTGCTGCAGCTCGGGTGCAAAGCCAGCCACATCGCCAATCACCTTTAGGCGCACGCCAGCGTCGGCGAGGCTTTTCATTTCTTTTTCAAGGTACTGCACAAACAGCCCCATGAGGGTGGATACCTCGTCTGCAGGGCGCTGCCAGTTTTCGGTGCTGAAGGCAAACAGGGTGAGGTATTTGATACCTTGTTTGGCGCAATGCTCTACCAAGGCTTTCACACCTGCCGCCCCCTTGGCATGCCCAGCAGTGCGGGGCATGAAGCGCTTTTGGGCCCAACGTCCATTGCCATCCATGATGATGGCAACGTGCTGAGGCATTGGGGCTGACGCAGGTAAAACTGTCACAAAATTGAAGCGAAATGAAATCAGGCAGGCTACCGCCTTTTCACTCAAAAGCAAAGCCTTCGATTATGAGGCATGCCCTTATCAATACGACGGTTAATTGGCTCAGCAAGAATACTTTGTAACTAGTAACGTGTTAAATTTTTTATCAACACTAGCTTATTCCACACTCACATTGAGTTGGTACCCGTGCTTTTTGAGCAATGCGTGTTTTTGGGCCTCTTGCAAATCGGCAGCCACCATTTCGGCGCACATTTGCTGTACGGTAATTTCTGGCATCCAGCCCAGCTTAGCTTTGGCCTTGGATGGGTCGCCCAGCAAAGTCTCCACCTCGGTGGGGCGGAAGTAGCGGGGATCGATTTTGACGATCACATCACCCACCTTGAGGCCCGGGGCCTTGTCGCCTTTGATGGCTGTGACGGTTGCAGTTTCGTTGACACCTTCGCCCGCGAACTTGAGGGTAACGCCCAGCTCTTCTGCACTCCACTGAATGAACTGGCGCACGCTGTGCTGCACACCGGTTGCCACCACAAAGTCTTCCGCTTGGTCTTGCTGCAGCATCATCCATTGCATGCGTACGTAGTCTTTGGAGTGGCCCCAATCGCGCAGGGCGTCTAGGTTACCCATGTACAGGCATTGCTCTAGGCCTTGAGCGATGTTGGCTAGGCCTCGGGTGATTTTGCGGGTGACAAAGGTTTCGCCACGGCGTGGGCTTTCGTGGTTAAACAAGATGCCGTTGCAGGCATACATGCCATAGGCTTCGCGGTAGTTCACCACAATCCAATACGCATACATCTTGGCCACGGCGTAGGGGCTGCGTGGGTAAAAAGGCGTGGTTTCTTTTTGCGGGATTTCTTGTACCAAGCCATACAACTCTGAGGTGCTTGCTTGGTAAAAGCGGGTTTTCTTTTCAAGGCCCAAGATACGAATAGCTTCAAGCAGGCGCAGGGTGCCAATGCCGTCTACATCTGCGGTGTATTCAGGCGACTCAAATGACACGGCCACATGGCTTTGTGCACCGAGGTTGTAGATTTCATCGGGCTGGGTTTCTTGCACGATGCGAATGAGGTTGCTCGTGTCGCTCAGGTCGCCATAGTGCAGCTTGAAGTTGGCATGCTCCACATGTGGATCTTGGTAGATGTGGTCCACGCGTTGGGTGTTGAACAGCGAAGCACGGCGCTTGATGCCGTGAACAATGTAGCCCTTCTCTAGCAAGAACTCAGCGAGGTAAGAGCCATCTTGGCCTGTGATGCCCGTGATGAGGGCGACTTTGGGTTGAGTTTTCTGCGTCATAGTTTGCTCACAAAGTCTTGATAGGCGGCAGCAAGGCCGTGTTGTAAATCCACCTTGGCTTGCCAGCCCAGCGCGTTGAGGCGCGAACTATCCATCCACTTGCGTGGGGCGCCATCGGGCTTGGAGGTGTCGAACTCGATTTGGCCTTGGTAGCCCACAGTTTGCGCAATGATTTTCGCCACATTGGCAATGGTCACATCCGAACCGCTGCCGACGTTGATGTGGCTTTGCATGGGGGTGGTGTGCTGGTCGTACGTGGCTTTGGGCAGCTGCATGACGTGCACGCTGGCGGCGGCCATGTCGTCTACATACAAAAACTCGCGGCGCGGTGTGCCTGTTCCCCATATGGCGACGCTGGGCGCACCAGCCAACCTGGCTTCGTGGAAGCGGCGAATGAGCGCAGGAATGACGTGGCTGTTTTCGTGGTGGTAGTTGTCGCCGGGACCATAGAGGTTGGTGGGCATGACGCTGCGGTAGTCCACGCCGTGGCTTGCGCCGTATTGTCCGGTTGTAGCTTTCGCAGAGTTTGATGCCTGCAATTTTGGCAATGGCGTAGGGCTCGTTCGTTGGCTCTAGCGTACCGGTGAGCAGCGCATCTTCCCGCATGGGCTGTTGCGCCATGCGCGGGTAAATGCAGCTCGAACCCAAGAAGAGCAGCTTTTGCACGCCATTCTGAAACGCAGCCTCGATGACGTTGGCTTGCATCATGAGGTTTTGATAGATGAAGTCAGCAGGGTAGACGTTGTTGGCATGAATGCCACCTACTTTGGCTGCAGCCAAGTACACCTGCGTGGGTTTTTCTGCCGCGAAGAACGCTTGCACAGCGGCTTGGTTAGTCAGGTCTAACTCGGCATGGGCGCGGGTGATGATGTGGCCTTGTGCCACACCCTGCGCCAGCAAGTGGCGCACGATGGCCGAGCCCACCATGCCACGGTGGCCTGCGACGTAAATTTTGTCGGTCACGTTAGCCGCGCCCATATGTGTCCTCAAAGCGGATGATGTCGTCTTCACCCAAATAGCTACCCGATTGCACTTCGATGATTTCAAGCGGAATGGTGCCTGGGTTGGCCAAACGGTGCACTTCGCCCAGAGGGATGTAGGTGGATTGGTTTTCTGTGACGAGCGTGACCTTGTCGCCACACGTCACTTGGGCTGTGCCTTTGACCACAATCCAATGCTCGGCACGGTGGTGGTGTTTTTGCAAACTGAGGCTCGCGCCAGGTTTGACTTGAATGCGTTTGACTTTGAAGCGCTCGGCTTCGTCAATGCTGTCGTACCAGCCCCATGGGCGGTGCACTTTACGGTGCAAGCTCAGCTCTTCGCGCTTTTTGGCTTCCAGCTGTTGCACGAGTTTTTTAACGTTCTGGCTTTGGCTGCGATCGGCCACCAGCACGGCATCTGGCGTTTCTACCACGATGAGGTTGCTCACGCCAACAGCCCCCACCAAGCGGCTGCTTGCGTGGATGAAGGTGTTGGTGGTGTCGGCCAACAAAGCGTCGCCCTGCACCACGTTGCCTTGGGCGTCTTGGTGGCCGTCTTGGTTGACTTGCCACACGGCGTCCCACGCGCCTAGGTCGTTCCAGCCGGCGTCCAGCGACACCATGTGGATGGGGTAGCTAGAGCCTGGGCACTTTTCCATGACGGCGTAGTCGACCGACTCAGACGGCACTTGGGCAAAGGCTTCTTTGCTGGGGCGCACAAAAGGTGCATCGATGGTTTTGCCTTGCCATGCTGCTTGTGTGGCTGTGGCGATGTCTGGGCGGAAGTGCTGCAGGGCTTTGAGCCATGTGCTGGCACGCAGCACAAACATGCCGCTGTTCCAAGTGTGTTGCCCACCGGCTAGGTATGCCTGGGCCACCTCTAGGCTTGGCTTTTCGGCAAACTGCGCCACGGTGTATTCACCCTGCGCACCGGCTGTGCCGGACTGCTGGATGTAGCCGTAGCCAGTTTCGGGCTTGTCGGGCGTGATGCCCAAAATAACGATGCCGCCATTTGCCGCCGCACGAATGCTTTGCTGCAGCGCCTGCTGAAACGCTGCGGGGTTTTGCACGGTTTGGTCGGCGGGGGTGACAACCAAAATGGGGTCTTGGTCGCCTTCAGTGGCTTGCAAGGCCGCCAAGGTGAGTGCGGGGGCAGTGTTGCGGCCTGTGGGCTCTAGCAGCAGGGTGGCGTTGACGCCTTTGATTTCGCGCAGCTGTTCTAGCGACAAAAAGCGGTGCTCTTCGTTGGTGACCACCAAAGTGTTGCCCACGGTGATGTCTGCAGCTCCCAGTTGGTTCACGCGCTCAACCGCTTGCTGAAACAAGCTGGTGTTGCCCGATAAAACCAAGAACTGCTTGGGAAAGCCCGCACGCGACAAAGGCCACAAACGTGTGCCTGAGCCGCCACAAAGAATGACAGGAAGAACTTGATGCATTTGAGAATTATCGCCGTGAAGCTAGACCACACGCAGGCTCTCGACCGCCATGCGCAGTTTTTGCGGCTGCCCCAGCAAATCTACTAACACAAAGGCTCGGGTTTCGCCATCGTGGGCGATGTATTTACCCTCTAAGCCCTGCAGCGGGCCGCTAGCAATTTGCACGTTGTCGCCCGGAGCAAACATGCGTTCAAGGGTTTCGGGTGGCGCTTCTTTTAAGAAGGCGATGAACTCGGGCGGCACTTTGGCGGGCTGTGGCCCAAAGCTGACCAACTTGCTCACACCCAAGGTAGAACGGATGGGCCCCCAGTTTTGATTTTGGTCATCGAGCTCAATGAACAGATAACGGCTGAACATGGGCTCGGTGATGGTCTGCACTTTTTGGTTGCGCAACTTTTGCACCTGCATGGTGGGCAAGAAGCAATTGAAGCCTTGGTTTTGCAGGTTTTCAAGGGCTCGGTTTTCTTGGCGGGGCTTGGTGTGGACCACGTACCAAGCGGTGCTGTTTGTCTCGGGTTTGTCGCTACTCATTGTTAGGGAAGTCTAACTAAACTTCATGTGGTGTTTCGACGCACTCGGCGTTAAAGTGCAGTTTTATGTTTTGTTTGAAAGCCTGTACAGATGTCTACCAAAAACCCATTCGATCCAGCAGCCATGTCTGACAACGTGAAAGAACAAGCCCAGCAAATTTGGCTGGCAGGCTTGGGTGCGTTTGCCAAAGCGCAGCAAGACGGTACCAAAGCATTTGAGAAGTTGGTAAGCGATGGCATCAGCATGCAGCGCAAAGCCCACAGCACCGCTGAAGAAAAACTGGCCGAGGCCACACAAAAAGCCACGCAAGCAGCCCACACCCTGAGCGAACGTGCCACTGGCCAATGGGGCAAGCTGGAGGGTATTTTTGAAGATCGCGTGGCCAAGGCGTTGCACAGCTTGGGCTTGCCATCAGCCGCCGAAATGAAGGCCTTGCATGCGCGTGTGGCGGCACTTGAAGCGCAACTGGGTACTAAGCCCAAAGCTGCAACCAAACCCAAAGCAGCGACCAAGCCTGCGGCTAAGGCTGCCGCGAAGAAAGCGCCAGCGAAGAAAACAGCCAAGAAATAATTGATGACAAAGAAAGCGCCACGCCGTACCGCAGAGCGGATTTTGGAGGTCACGCTCGACCTCTTTAACCGCTTTGGTGAGCCTAATGTGTCGACCACATTGATCTCGTCTGAGCTCAACATCAGCCCTGGCAACCTGTACTACCACTACCCCGCCAAGGAGGAGCTGGTCACGGCGCTTTTTAACCGCTACGAGTCGGCACTGAATGAGTTGCTCAACGCTGCCCCGGGCGTGCACGACGTGGAAGACGCTTGGTTTTTCATGCACACCTTGTTTGAGTTGGTGTGGCAATACCGGTTTTTGTACCGCGATTTGAACGACTTGCTGAGCAAGAACCGCAAGCTGGAAACCCATATCAAAGATGCGCTGCTGCACAAGACCACCGCGTTTCGAACATTGCTAGACAGCCTAGCGCACGATGGCGCGTTGGCCATCACGGTGTCAGAGCGCGAAGCCACCGCCACGCACATGGTGGTGATGCTGACCTGGTGGCTGAGCTACGAATACGTGCGCGATCCGCGCCATGCGCTAGAGCCCGAAAGCGCGCAAGCATCACTGCTGCGCGGAGCTAAGAGTGTGCTGGGCTTGCTGTTGCCTTATGCAACAGATGAACACAAAGCGCATTTGAACGCGCTGCTGTCTGCTTACTGACCCCGATTAAGGGGATCAACGCAGTATGCGGCTTCTACGAGTTTGACCCAATAGGTGGCCCCCATGGGAATGAGGGCGTCATTGAAGTCGTAGCTGGGGTTGTGCAGGGTGCATGGGCCTTCGCCGTGGCCGATTTCGCGGTGTAGGCCATCGCCATTGCCAATGAAGCAATATGCGCCAGGCTTGGCTTGCAGCATGTACGAGAAGTCTTCCGCGCCCATGGTGGGTTCTTGAGGCAACACATTGGCGGCGCCAACAATGTCGGTCATCACCTCGCGAGCAAATTCAGTTTCAGCGGGGTGGTTGATGGTGGGCGGATAGTTCCGTTCAAACTCGAACGTGCATGTCGCACCAAAGGCGGCGCTGGTGTGGGCGGCTACATCGCGCATGCGTTGCTCGATCATGTCTAGCACTTCCACACTGAAGGTGCGCACCGTGCCTTGCAGCTCGCAGTGGTCGGGCACCACGTTGGTGGCTTCGCCTGCGTTGATCATGGTGACGGAGATGACGCCTGCATCGACTGGCTTTTTGTTCCGGCTGACGATGGTTTGAAAGGCTTGCACCATTTGGCATGCGATCACCACGGGGTCAATGCCGTTGTGCGGCAACGCGGCGTGGCAGCCTTTGCCGTGGATGGTGATTTTGAATTCGTTGCTTGAGGCCATCACAGGGCCAGCGCTCAGCGCAAACTGCCCTTCTTTGAGGCCCGGCCAGTTGTGCATGCCGTAGACGGCTTGCATGGGGAATTTGTCAAACAAGCCATCGCGAATCATTTCACGAGCGCCACCACCGCCTTCTTCGGCGGGTTGGAAGATGAAGTACACAGTACCGTCAAAGTCTTGGTGCTTTGACAAATATTGCGCCGCTGCCAAGAGCATGGCCACATGGCCGTCATGCCCGCAGGCGTGCATCTTGCCGGCATGTTGACTGGCGTGGGCAAATTGGTTGAACTCTTGCATGGGCAAGGCGTCCATGTCTGCACGCAGGCCAATGGCACGGTCGCTGGTGCCACATTTCAAGATGCCCACCACACCCGTTTTACCCATGCCGCGATGCACGGGAATGCCCCACTCGGTCAGCTTTTGCGCGACAACATCTGCGGTGCGAATTTCTTCAAAGCACAGCTCGGGATGGGCATGGATGTCGCGGCGAATGGCCGCGATGTTGGGCGCTTGCGTTACGAGGGAATCGATGACTTTCATGGCTCTGAGTCTAGCCGCTGCCTATGCCCCGTGTCATGAGGGGCTACCCCGTTCAAACCAAAGTTAAAACAGCGAGCGAGAGGGCCACACAGGCGATGGTTCGTCCAAGCGCTGTTTGGCAATTTCAAGCAAGCCATCAAAGATGAGCGAGTCGACCAGCTCAAACTGAACCGACATGCTTGGTGCCATCTTCCAGCCTGCACCACCCGTCATGTAGCATGCGGGCTCGGCTCCGCAGTGTTGGCGAACGTGCTGCACCATGCGCTCGACCGCGCCCGCAATGGCGTACGTGCCGCCGCTGGTGAGGGCATCGCTGGTGTTGGTGGGGAACTCCACCACATCGCCTGTTGGCACACGCAAGCCAGCAGTGCCTGACTCGAGCGCACGCAACATGATGCCGTGGCCGGGCAAGATGAGACCGCCCAAAAATTTGCCACTCGCATCAATGGCTTCCACCGTCACCGCTGTGCCCACCATCACCACCACCATGGGTTTGGATGGACCACCGTTGACGTGCCGGAGCATGCGGGCATGCGCACCAATCATGGCCACCCAGCGATCAGCGCCCAAGCGCGTCGGATGGTCGTAGCCATTCGTCAGCCCTGCCTCTGCAGCAGAGGACACGGCCCAATGAGGCGTGATGTCCCATAACTCCATTTGTTCTTCCACACGGCGACGAATGGCTTCGCCTGCCACGATGCAGCCCAGCATGTGCGTGGGCTCTGGCAATTCGCGCCAGTCTTCGTCAGCGAGGCGATCGATGTTTTCTAGAAACACCGCCCCACTACCCAGCAACTTAGCGCCGGGCCGAGGGCTGTCATACAGGCCCCACTTGAGGCGTGTGTTGCCCACATCGAGTGCAAGAAATGTCATGGGATTTGAATCAGTTTTGGCGCCAAGGCAAACCGCGCATGCGCCAGCCACCCTGTGTGCCGCGATGCCCATCGGCATTGGCATCGCCCTCGAAGCCTTCGAGAATGTTGTAGGCCTCTAGGCCAAGCTCAGTGGCGCGTTTGGCTGCAGCGATGGATCGCACACCACTGCGACACAGCAACACCACTTTTTTGCCATTGGCGGCTGCTTTGATTTGCGCATCAAACGTGGGGTTCATGGCCATGCCAGGCCACTGCTTCCACGCCACCGCCACGGCACCAGGCACGAAGCCAACCCACGCGAGTTCTGCTTCGCTTCGCACATCCACCATCACTGCTTCGCCCGACTGCATCCACGCGTTGGCAGTTTCTGGGGTGATGTCACCAGCGTAGCCAAGCTCGTTGTTACTCATAGTTGTAAAGCTCAATCAATTTGAGCTTCAGTATAAAAGCGCGCGGTCCCCAAGGAGACAAATTTCGTGCATTCACAGCATACGCCTAGGGCAAACCCACCCCACATTTATTGAACAACGCATAAGAATCGCCATTCCCATTCCTGTCTTTGACAAAACCTAGGAGACTTTCGATGACCGATACCAAAAAGACAACCGCTCGCCGCAATGTACTGAAGGGCACAGCCGCTGCCGCTGCGGGTGTTGTAGCCGCGCCCATGGTGGCCGCACAAACCGGCCCCATCAACATGCGCTGGCAAAGCACATGGCCTGCCAAGGACATCTTTCACGAGTATGCCCTCGACTATGCAAAGAAGGTCAACGACATGACTGGCGGCGATTTGAAGATCGAGGTGCTGCCCGCAGGTTCTGTGGTGCCCGCTTTCGGTTTGTTAGAAGCTGTGTCTAAAGGCACTTTGGATGGCGGCCACGGCGTTCTAGGCTATCACTACGGCAAGCAAAACGCTTTGGCCCTTTGGAACTCTGGCCCCGCGTTCGGCATGGATGCCAACATGATCTTGGCTTGGCACAAGTACGGCGGTGGCGCAGAGCTGTTGGCCAAGCTGTATGCCTCGATCGGCGGCAACGTGCAATCATTCTTGTACGGCCCTATGGCCACCCAACCTTTGGGCTGGTTCAAAAAGCCCATCACCAAGTCTGCTGATTTCAAAGGCTTGAAGTTCCGCACAAACGGTTTGGCCATTGACTTGTTCACCGCCATGGGCGCTGCTGTGAATGCCTTGCCAGGCGGCGAAATCGTGCCAGCGATGGACCGCGGCTTGCTCGACGGCGCCGAATTCAACAACGCCACCTCTGACCGCATCTTGGGCTTCCCCGATGTGTCTAAGGTGTGCATGTTGCAAAGCTTCCACCAAAGCGCTGAGACCTTTGAGATCATGTTCAACAAGACCAAGTACGACGCATTGCCCGCGAAGATGAAAGCCATCATCGCCGGTGCGACAGAGGCAGCGTCTGCCGATATGTCTTGGAAGGCTGTGGATCGCTACTCGAAAGACTACGCAGAGCTGCAAACCAAAGACAAGGTCAAGTTCTACAAGACGCCTGATTCGATCTTGCAAGACCAACTGAAGATTTGGTCCGAAATCGTCGAGAAAAAATCTGCCGAGAACCCACTGTTCAAAGAAATCGTTGCCTCACAAAAAGCGTTTGCGCAACGTGCTGTGAAGTGGGAACAAGACACTGTGATCAACCGTCGCATGGCGGTCAACCACTTCTTCGGTGCGAAGAAGGCCTAAACGTTTGACTTTCACGAGTTGATGCGTTTTCCATCGGCCATCCGAAGTGTTTCGGGTGGCTGATTTATTTAAGTTAGCACACCATGCAAAAACTACTACTCACCATCGACAAACTCAGCACTCAAGTGGGCCAGATTTTTTCTTGGCTGATTTTCGTGCTCACAATCATGATCACGTGGGAAGTTGTCTCTCGTTATGCGTTTGACAACCCACACCCTTGGGCATTTGATGTCATGAGCATGATGTACGGAACGCTCTTCATGATGGCGGGCGCCTACACCTTATCTAAGAATGGGCATGTGCGCGGCGACGTGTTGTACGGCTTTTTCACGCCGCGCTTGCAAGCGGGTTTGGATTTGGCGCTGTACATCATCTTCTTCATTCCAGGCATTGTGGCTTTGGCTTGGGCCGGCTACAACTTTGCGGGCGAATCTTGGGCCATCAACGAGCACTCCAACATCACAGCCAACGGGCCACCCGTCTACCCTTTTAAAACCATCATCCCAATTGCTGGCTTGCTATTACTGCTGCAAGGCTTTGTGGAAATCGTGCGCTGCATTGTGTGTTTACAAGAAGGTGAATGGCCCTCGCGCGGCGACGACGTGGATGAAGTGGACGTCGAAAAACTCAAAGAAATGGTTCACGTCAAAGACGAGGACATCGCCAAATTAGATGCGTACGTCACTGGCGAGCAGGGAGCACACAAATGAAAAAAGAAATTTGGTTTGGTCTAAGCATCATGGCCATGGTGGTGCTGGCAGCATTTGTGCTGCTGCCGCCCGTGGCAGAGATGACCAACGGCCACTTAGGTTTGTTGATGTTGGCGCTGGTCGTGGTGGCCATCATGTTGGGCTTTCCCACCGCCTTCACCCTAATGGGCATGGGCATGATCTTCGCCTGGCTCGCTTATCGAGCGCAAAACCCCGACTTGGCCGTCACACAAACCTTGGACTTGATGGTGCAACGCACTTATTCAGTGATGTCCAACGATGTGTTGATTTCCATCCCGTTGTTTGTATTCATGGGTTACCTCATTGAACGCGCCAACTTGATTGAGAAGCTGTTCAAGAGCATGCACTTGGCCACCGCGCGTGTGCCAGGCTCGTTGGCAGTAGCCACCATCATCACCTGTGCCATCTTCGCCACTGCCACAGGCATCGTGGGAGCGGTGGTGACCTTGATGGGCTTGCTGGCTTTGCCTGCCATGTTGCGCGCAGGCTATAGCGTGCAGTTGTCAGCAGGTGCAATTACTGCAGGTGGTTGCTTGGGAATTTTGATTCCCCCTTCCGTGATGTTGATCGTTTACGGCGCTACCGCAGGCGTGTCAGTCGTCAAGTTGTATGCGGGGGCATTCTTCCCCGGCATCATGTTGGCGACCCTGTATGTGGCCTATGTCGTCGTAATTGCAAAACTGAAACCCCATTTGGCACCGCCGATGTCTGCCGAAGACCGCTACATCGCCTTGCCTCCCGTGGCGCAAGAGGTGTCATCCACCGTCAGCAACAAAGTATTGCCCGGCCTGATCGGCGCGATCAAGGGCAAGCGTAACGCCTCTGTACCAATGGAAGAGTTGCTCAAGCAACTGGGCATTGCCTTGCTGCCTGCCATTTCTGCCTTGGTCATCATGGGTGCTATTTTCATGGCCGTAACTGCCCCCGCGCCTGTGGAAGAGGCACAAGGCGTCGTCGCCATGAGCGACGGTTTTGACGAAGCCCCCGCCGAAGAAGAAGCAGGCGGCCTGGCCGAGCCCGAAGGTGATGGCCTGAAAGCCCCTCCTGGTACCGAAGCACCTGTTGCCAAAGTAGCCACTGAAGCGGCCCCAGCACCAGCAGAGCCTGTCGCAGCGGCTGAACCCGCTGCCGCCCAAGAGCGTTTGCCAGCGCCGCCTGCGTTTTGGATTGGATTGGCAAGCGTGGCTGTGGCCATGGCGATCTTCTATGCGTACTTCAGCTTTGCACGCCTTGAGATTTTCAAGATGTTGCTCGGTTCATTCTTCCCACTGGCCTTGATGATCTTGGCGGTGCTGGGCACCATCGTGTTTGGTTTGGCCACACCGACAGAAGCGGCAGCCATGGGCTCGATGGGTGGCTTGCTGCTCGCCGGCGCTTACCGACGCCTAAATATGACAGTGATGCGTGAGTCGGTGTACTTGACAGCCAAGACCAGCGCCATGGTGTGTTGGTTGTTTGTGGGCTCTAGCATCTTCTCAGCAGCGTTTGCGCTGCTGGGCGGGCAAGAGCTGATCAACACCTGGGTGCTGGGCATGGACCTGACGCCCACTCAGTTCATGATCTTGGCGCAAGTCGTAATTTTCTTGCTGGGCTGGCCGTTGGAATGGACAGAGATCATCGTGATCTTTATGCCCATCTTCATCCCTTTGTTGCCGCACTTCAACATCGACCCGCTGTTCTTCGGCTTGTTGGTGGCCTTGAACCTGCAAACCGCGTTCTTGAGCCCGCCTGTGGCGATGGCAGCGTTTTATTTGAAGGGCGTGAGCCCCCCTCATGTGACGCTGAACCAGATCTTTGCGGGCATGTTGCCGTTCATGGCCATCCAAGTGTTTGCCATCTTCTTGCTGTACATGTTCCCAGCCATTGGCATGTGGCTGCCTGAGACGCTTTACAAATAAGCGCCTCTCGCACCACGCAAAGCCGCAGCGCCTTCTGGCCCTGCGGCTTTTTTATTAGGGCAAATCCTCCCCACAAAACTTGCCAATTCGCTATGATTGACGTTTACGTAAACGTAAACTCTTTTTTACCTTCCGCTTTCCGGAGCCTCGCATGTCTGACTTGTCCGCCGAATTCCAAGCCCTTGCCAACTACAAGCCCACGCAAAAAGTGCGCTTCGTCACTGCCGCCTCTTTGTTTGATGGGCACGACGCCGCCATCAACATCATGCGTCGAATCTTGCAAGGCATGGGTGCCGAGGTGATTCACTTGGGCCACAACCGCTCGGTGGATGAGGTGGTGACCGCTGCGCTGCAAGAAGACGTGCAAGGCATTGCTATCAGCTCTTACCAAGGCGGCCACGTGGAGTACTTCAAGTACATGGTCGATTTGCTGCGCCAGCGCGGTGGTGAACACATCCAAGTGTTTGGCGGCGGCGGCGGCGTGATCGTCCCCCCCGAAATCAAAGAGCTGCAAGCCTATGGCGTGACCCGCATCTACAGCCCCGAAGACGGCCAGAAGATGGGCCTGCAAGGCATGATCGGCGAGATGATCATGCGCTGCGACAAAGACCTGTCGGGCTACGCCCCCACCGCCGTGAAAGAGATTCAAGGCCATGACGAAATGGCATGGCGTCGTTTGGCGCAGCTCATCACCGCGTTGGAGAACGAAAAAGCCGATGCCAAGATGGTGGAAGCCGTGCGCAAGGAAGCTGCCAAACACAAAGTGCCTGTGCTGGGCATCACCGGCACGGGCGGTGCGGGCAAGTCGTCGCTCACCGACGAGTTGGTGCGTCGCATCCGTTTGGACCAAGGTGACGCGCTGCGCATTGCTGTGATTTCGATCGACCCCTCACGCCGCAAGAGCGGTGGTGCTTTGCTGGGCGACCGCATTCGCATGAACGCCATCGGCCCTTGGAGCAGTGGTTCACGCGTCTTCATGCGTTCTCTGGCAACCCGTGATTTCGGTAGCGAAATCAGCGCAGCACTTCCCGACGTGTTAGCCGCGGCCAAGTGCGCAGGCTTTGACCTGATCATTGTGGAAACCTCGGGCATTGGCCAAGGCGACGCCGCCATCGTGCCGCACGTGGATGTGCCCATGTATGTGATGACGCCTGAGTTTGGCGCAGCCAGCCAGCTCGAAAAAATCGACATGCTGGACTTTGCCGAGTTCATCGCCATCAACAAGTTTGACCGCAAAGGCGCCAGCGACGCACTGCGCGATGTGGCCAAGCAAGTGCAACGCAACAAAGAAGCCTGGAACACGCCCACCGAGCAAATGCCTGTGTTTGGCACCATGGCTGCACGCTTCAACGACGACGGCGTGACCGCCTTGTACCAAGCCCTCAAAGGCCGCTTGACCGAACTGGGCCTCACCTTCAAAGAAGGCCGCTTGCCGCTGGTGAATGTGCGCCACAGCAGCAACCAAACACCGGTGGTGCCTGCAGCTCGCACACGCTACTTGGCCGAAATTTCAGACACCGTCCGTGGCTACAAAAAACGCGCGCGCACACAAGCCAAACTGGCCCGCGAAATTCAACAACTGCGCGAAGCCGCACGCATGCTGCAAGAGGGCAAGCCCGACCGCGCCAAGGCGTCGGAAGCCGCCATCGACTTGGCCGTGAAGCGCGAAGAAGATTTGGGCAACGCCGAGCGCAAGCTCTTGGCCCAATGGCCCGACATGCAAAAAGCGTATGCTGGTGACGAATACGTGGTGAAGATTCGCGACAAAGAGATTCGCACCGCGCTCACCACCAAGTCGCTCAGCGGCACGACCATTCGCAAAGTGGCCTTGCCTCAATACGAAGACCACGGCGAAATTTTGAAGTGGCTCATGCTCGACAACGTGCCCGGCAGCTACCCCTACACCGCGGGCACCTTTGCATTCAAGCGCGAGGGTGAAGACCCCACCCGCATGTTTGCCGGCGAAGGCGACCCCTTCCGCACCAACCGCCGCTTCAAGCTGGTGAGCGAGGGCATGCCTGCCAAGCGTTTGTCCACCGCGTTTGACTCGGTCACGCTGTATGGCAACGACCCTGACCCCCGCCCCGACATTTACGGCAAAGTGGGCAACTCAGGCGTGAACGTGGCCACGCTCGACGACATGAAGGTGTTGTACGACGGGTTCGATTTGTGCAACCCAACCACCAGCGTGTCGATGACCATCAATGGTCCAGCCCCTTCGATCTTGGCCATGTTCATGAACACGGCGATTGACCAAAACATCGACAAGTTCAAAAAGGACAACGGCCGCGAACCGACCGAAACCGAAACTGCCAAGATCAAAGAATGGGTGCTGCAAAACGTGCGCGGCACGGTGCAAGCCGACATCTTGAAAGAAGACCAAGGCCAAAACACCTGCCTCTTTTCAACCGAATTCAGTTTGAAAGTGATGGGTGACATTGCCGAATACTTTGTGCACAACCAAGTGCGCAACTTCTACAGCGTGTCGATCAGCGGCTATCACATTGCCGAAGCGGGTGCGAACCCAATTTCGCAGTTGGCCTTCACGTTGTCCAACGGGTTCACCTTTGTGGAAGCCTATTTGGCGCGTGGCATGCACATTGATGACTTCGCACCCAATCTGAGCTTTTTCTTCAGCAACGGCATGGACCCCGAGTACACCGTGATGGGCCGCGTGGCGCGTCGCATCTGGGCGGTGGCGATGAAAGAGAAATACGGCGCAAACGAGCGCTCACAAAAGCTCAAGTACCACATTCAAACCTCTGGCCGTTCATTGCACGCGCAAGAGATTCAGTTCAACGACATCCGCACCACGCTGCAGGCGCTGATCGCGATTTACGACAACTGCAACAGCTTGCACACCAACGCGTTTGACGAAGCCATCACCACACCCACCGAAGACTCGGTGCGTCGCGCCATGGCGATTCAGCTCATCATCAACCGCGAATGGGGCTTGGCCAAAAACGAAAACCCCAACCAAGGCGCGTTCATCATCGAAGAACTCACCGAGTTGGTGGAAGAAGCCGTGCTGGCCGAGTTCGAGCGCATTGCTGAGCGCGGCGGCGTGTTGGGTGCGATGGAGACCGGCTACCAACGCGGCAAGATTCAAGACGAATCGATGACCTACGAAATGCTCAAGCACACGGGCGAGCTGCCCATCATCGGCGTCAACACCTTCCGCAACCCGCACGGCGACGCCGTGTTGGACAAGCTGGAATTGGCCCGTTCGACCGAAGAGGAAAAACAAAGCCAGTTGAAGCGCTTGAACGACTTCCACACCCGCAACCAAGAGGCTGCAGCGGTGCAGCTCAAGCGCTTGCAACAAGCCGTCATCGACAACGCCAACGTGTTTGAGGTGATGATGGACGCGGTGCGCGTGTGTTCACTCGGCCAAATCACCAATGCCTTGTTTGAGGTGGGTGGGCAATATCGCCGCAATATGTAATCGGTAATATCGGGGGCATGAGTATTCGCCCCCCTTTCATCGCCCCCACCCGTCACACCGACGCCGACAGCGCCCTTGCCCAAGTGCAGGCGCTGTACCAAACCAGCCTCGACCACTTGCGCCAAGCCATGCGCGAGTTTGTCGCGGGCAAGCAGTTTGAGCAGCGTGTGCGTGCGTTTTATCCCTTTGTTCGCATTCACACCAAGCACGGGGCGCTCCAAGCCGGCAGCAATGCCGCTCACTTGAGCTACGGGTTTGTGGCCGAGCCTGGCCGCTACGAAACCACCCTCACCCGCCCCGATTTGTTTGCGGCGTATTACCGCGAGCAATTCAATTTGCTCTTGCAAAACCACGGGGGCACGTTGGAGGTGGGCGTGAGCCACCAGCCGATTCCCGTGCATTTCTCATTCGCAGAGAACGACCACATCGAAGGCGAGATGAGCGCCGAGCGCCGCCAGCTCATGCGCGAGGTGTTTGACCTGCCCGACCTCACCGCCATGGATGACGGCATTGCCAACGGCACGTATGAAGCCAAGCCCAATGAGCCACAGCCTTTGTCGCTCTTCACCGCGGCACGCATGGACTATTCGCTGCAACGCCTGCGCCACTACAGCGGCACCAGCCCTGAACATTTCCAGAACTACGTGCTGTTCACCAACTACCAGTTCTACATCGACGAGTTTGTGCGTTTGGGCCACGAGGCCATGCAAGACCCCAACAGCGAATACCTTGCATTTGTGGAGCCAGGCAACGTGATCACGCGTCGTGTGGGTCTACCTGCAGAAGCCAACGACGCTCTAGGAAAAGTACCGCCGCGTTTGCCGCAAATGCCCGGCTACCACTTGGTGCGCGCAGACCACACTGGCATCACCATGGTGAACATTGGCGTGGGCCCCGCGAACGCCAAAAACATCACCGACCACATTGCCGTGCTGCGCCCGCACGCATGGCTGATGCTTGGCCACTGCGCGGGCTTGCGCAACACGCAGCAGCTGGGCGACTACGTCCTGGCCCACGGCTATGTACGCGAAGACCACGTACTGGATGAAGAGCTACCGCTGTGGGTACCCATCCCCGCACTGGCCGAAATTCAAGTGGCGCTCGAACAAGCGGTGAAGGACGTGACGCAATGCGAAGGTGCAGAGCTCAAGCGCATCTTGCGCACAGGCACTGTGGCCAGTACCGACAACCGCAACTGGGAACTGTTGCCAGACAACACACCGCAACGCCGCTTCAGCCAAAGCCGCGCAGTGGCGCTCGACATGGAAAGCGCCACGATTGCCGCCAACGGTTTCAGGTTCCGTGTGCCCTACGGCACATTGCTGTGTGTGAGCGACAAACCGCTGCACGGCGAAATCAAACTGCCGGGTATGGCCAACCACTTCTATCGCGAGCGTGTGGATCAACACTTGCGCATTGGCATGCGTGCGATTGAGCTGTTGCGTCAGCAAGGGCCTGCGCAACTGCACAGCCGCAAGTTGCGCAGCTTTGCGGAAGTGGCTTTTCAATAAGCCTTACGCGGCATCACCCATCTTCTCGCCCAAACGCACACCTTGCGAGGCTTGCCAAGCTGGGTTGAGCTCAATGGTGTTCTTGGGCCACAGCAACACGACGGTGGAGCCCAACAAGAAGCGGCCCATTTCGTCGCCTTGGCGAAGGCTCAGGTCTTGGTCGTCGTACGTCCACTCACGCACCTTGCCGGGACGGGGTGGGTTGACCACACCATGCCACGGTGTGGCCATGCTGCCCACGATGGTGGCGCCCACGAGCACCAACACGTATTGCTGAGGTGTTTCACCCGAGGCGGCAGGCATGTCAAACACGCACACCACGCGCTCGTTGCGCGCAAACAAGCCAGGCACACCACGGGCTGTGGCTGGGTTGACCGAGAACAAATCACCGGGCACATGAATCATGCGGCGCAAGCGGCCAGCGCTTGGCATGTGAATGCGGTGGTAGTCCTTGGGGCTCAAGTAAATCGTGGCGAAATCGCCGTCTTGAAACTGGGCGGCCAAGGTGGCATCGCCACCCACCAAAGCTTGCGTGCTGTAGCTGTGACCTTTGGCTTGAAACACTTGGTCGCCATCGATGTGGCCCAACTGGCTGATCGCGCCATCCACTGGGCACACAAACGCCGCATCGGCCAAGGGGCGCGCGCCGGGCTTTAAGGCACGGGTGAAGAAGTCGTTAAAACATTCGTATTGGGTGATGTCGGGCTGGGCTGCCTCGTCCATATTCACTTGGTACTTGCCCACAAACCACTTGATGAGGGCGTGTGTCCATTTGCCACATTTCGCACGCGCCACAGCGCCAGCGAATTGGGTGAGCAACTGTTTGGGCATCACATATTGAGAGAGCACAAATAAGGTTTCAGACACGTTGTAGCCCAGAAATAAGTTGCCAAGATTTTAGGCGCTTCCCTAGGTGTGCCAGAGTGACACTTCTGACTTACGCCCGCATCAGACACAGGCAAAATGAGGGCATGAGCACCGCACTTTTTGAATGTCAAAACCTCCTCAAACGCTACGGTGACAACACCGTGGTGAACGATGTGTCTTTTCACATCGCCCCTGGCGAATGTTTGGGCGTCATTGGCCCCAATGGCGCAGGCAAAACCACCACGCTGCGCATGTGCCTCGGGCTTGCACAACCCGATGGCGGGCGCATCACCGCGTTTGGTTTGTCGATGCCCGATGACGCACTAGACATCAAAGCACGCTTAGGCGTGGTGAGCCAATTCGACACGCTAGACCCCGACTTCACCTGTGCCGAAAACCTGATGGTGTTTGGCCGTTACTTCGGCATGAAGAAAGCCGACATTCAAGCGCGCATTCCGCAGCTGTTGGAGTTCGCCGCGCTCTCGCACAAAGCCAACGCCAAGCCCGGGGAACTGTCGGGTGGCATGAAGCGCCGACTCAGCCTAGCCCGTGCGCTCATCAACAACCCCGATTTGCTGCTGTTAGACGAGCCAACGACGGGCCTTGACCCTCAAGCCCGTCATCTGATGTGGGAGCGTTTGCAGCAACTGCTGCAGCAAGGCAAATCGATCTTGCTGACGACGCACTTCATGGACGAAGCCGAACGTTTGTGCAACCGCCTGTTGGTGCTCGACCACGGCAAGAAAATTGCCGAAGGCACACCGCGTGATTTGATTGCACAACACCTCGAACCCGATGTGGTGGAGGTCTACGGTAACGGCGCATTGGCTTTGGTGGACAGCCCCATCGCCGCTCTGGCGCAACGCGTAGAGACCAGCGGCGAGACCGTGTTTTTCTACACCCAAGATGCCGCGCCATTGCTGCAAGCACTCAGTGCCCACGCAGGCCTGCGCACCTTGCACCGCCCAGCCAATTTAGAAGATTTGTTTTTGAAAATGACCGGACGTCAGATCCGTGAGGAGGGCTAATCATGTTTCGTTTCTGGCCCGTTTTTTTGCGCAACCTCTTGGTGTGGCGCAAGCTTGCCATTCCAAGCCTCGTCGCCAACATCGCTGAACCCTTGATGTGGCTCGTTGCTTTTGGCTACGGCTTAGGCGCCCTCGTGGGCGACGTGAAACTCGGTGACGACCAAGTGCCCTACATCTTGTTTCTGGCGAGTGGCTCCATTTGCATGAGCGCCATGAACGCTGCCACCTTTGAAGCGCTGTACTCCGCCTTCTCGCGCATGCATGTGCAAAAAACATGGGATGGCATCTTGAACGCCCCCATGCGTTTAGATGATGTGCTGTTGGCTGAAATGCTGTGGGCCGCCTTCAAATCGCTCTTCACCATCACCGCCATCTTGGGCGTCATGTGCACGCTGGGCATCACACAAAGCTGGAAGCTCTTGGCCGCGTGGCCTATCCTCTTGTGCGTGGGCATCACCTTCAGCTGCATCGCGCTCATCTTCAATGCGCTGGCCAAAGGCTATGACTTCTTCACCTACTACTTCACGCTCTTCCTCACGCCCATGATGTTCTTGAGCGGCGTGTTCTTCCCGCGTGATCAGCTCCCCGGCATCGTGCGCGATATCTCGGCCTGGCTGCCACTCACCCAAGCCATCGCCTTGGTACGCCCGCTGTTCATGGACCAATGGCCCGCAGATGCAGCGCTGCACTTGGGCGTCTTGGCGCTCTACGCGCTGGTAGGCTGGAAGATCGCCCTGCACCTGACGAAAAAGCGCTTCAAGGCCTGAAGCACGCACAACATCGCAGGTGAATGGGCTTGGGGCAGCTGACGATTTCTGGTACTCCAGCATGAGGAAGCTGCCCCAAGCCCATTCGCCGGAGCGTAAGAAATTGATGCACGTCAGCCAAGTGCAACCCTTCCCCCGCTAACATCTTTTCTTTTGACTTAACCGTAAACAAGGATTCCCAATGAGCATTCAAACCGTAGGCATCATCGGCGCTGGCACCATGGGCAATGGCATTGCACAAGCGTGTGCGGTGTCTGGCGTGAACGTGGTGATGGTCGACATCTCTGACGCAGCCGTCGCCAAAGGCCTCGCCACTGTGGCTGGTAGCTTGGACCGTTT
The DNA here is from genome assembly GCF_027925025.1 of Limnohabitans sp. MORI2. Lineage (NCBI taxonomy): Bacteria > Pseudomonadati > Pseudomonadota > Betaproteobacteria > Burkholderiales > Comamonadaceae > Limnohabitans > Limnohabitans sp. MORI2. The sequence continues at coordinate 228,832 of NZ_AP027058.1, read as the reverse complement.
GATCAAGAAAGAAAAAATTACCGAAGCCGACAAAGCAGCCGCCTTGTCGCGCATCAAAACCAGCACCAGCTACGACGACCTCAAAGGTGCGCAACTCGTCATCGAAGCCGCGACTGAAAACTACGATCTCAAGGTCAAAATCGTCAAACAGCTCGACGGCATGTTGGCCCCAGAAGCCATCATCGCGTCCAACACATCTTCGATCTCCATCACCAAATTGGCTGCTGTCACCGCACGCGCCGACCGTTTCATCGGCATGCACTTTTTCAACCCCGTGCCCATGATGGCCTTGGTTGAAATCATCCGTGGCTTGCAAACATCCGATGCCACCCACGCTGCTGTGCACGACTTGTCCACACGCTTGGGCAAGAGCCCCATCACCGTGAAGAATGCGCCTGGTTTTGTGGTTAACCGTATCTTGGTGCCCATGATCAACGAAGCCTTCTTTGTTTTGGCAGAAGGCGTGGCCAGTGCCGAAGACATCGACGCCGGCATGAAGCTCGGCTGCAACCAACCCATCGGCCCCTTGGCTTTGGCCGACATGATTGGTTTGGATGTGTGCTTGGCCGTGATGGACGTGTACTTGCAAGAGTTTGGCGACAGCAAATACCGTGCATGCCCCTTGCTCAAAGAGATGGTGGCCGCTGGTCAACTCGGTCGCAAAACTGGCAAGGGCGTTTACACGTACTAAGCCAAGGCGAGCTGTCTCGCCAACGCACCATGAAGTACGCCCTGCTCTCTGACATCCACAGCAACTTGCACGCGTTAGACGCGTGCTTGGCGCATGCGCAAACGCAAGGCGTTGAGCGCATCGCCCTCTTGGGTGACTTGGTGAGCTACGGCGCATTTCCATCAGAGGTGGTGGCACGTTGCCAAGCGCTGCAAGATGAAGGCGCTGTGGTGGTTCGCGGCAACCACGAAGAGCTGGTGCAAACGCACAACGTCAACACACCCAACCCATCGTTAGGCAGCCAAACCGCGCAGTGGACGCATGACCAACTTTCGCCCGCGCAACGCTTCTGGCTAGAAACCTTGCCGCTGACAGAGCGTGTGGACCAGATGTTCTTCGTCCACGCAAGCGCTGATGCGCCCGAGCGTTGGCGCTATGTAGAAGATGAACGCATGGCGAGCCTCAGCCTTGATGCCGCATGCAGCCACCCTGATGTACGCTATGTGTTTGGTGGCCATGTGCACCACCAGTCGTTGTACTACCGAGGCACAGGCCGTCAATTGATGGCCTTCAAGCCCACCTCGGGCGTGCCCATCCCCACCCCCAAACACCGCCAATGGATTGCCACCATCGGCTCCGTGGGGCAACCACGCGATGGCAACCCGCGCGCCATGTATGCGGTGTTCGACAGCACGGCTACCAAACTCACCTTCCACCGCGTGGCATATGACCATCGCGCTGCTGCCAGTGCCGTGCGCAAAGCTGGCCTACCGGAATACTTTGCCCAACGCTTGGAGACCGGCAAATGAAGCGCCTAGAAGCCGGCACCGAGCTGGACGGTTTCCGCATCGGCGCCTGCTTGCATGCGGGCGGCATGGCCCACATTTATGAAGTGACCTATGCCGACGACCGGCCTGCACCGTTTGACATGGTGATGAAGGTGCCACGCATGACCGCAGGCGACGGCGCTGAAAACATTGTGGGCTTCGAAGTCGAACACCAAATTTTGCAAGTGTTGAACGGCACGCATGTGCCGCGCTTTGTGGCGGCAGGCGACTTGGTCACCCTGCCCTACCTGGTCATGGAGCATGTGCAGGGTCAAACGTTGCAACAAGTGCTTGATACACACACGCACAACCGCACGCGTGCAGAGGTGACCGACATTGCGCGTCGTGGCGCAGCCATCGCCCGCGCCGCGCACAGCTTGCACCAACAAAACACCTGCCATCTCGACATCAAGCCCGCCAACGTGCTGCTGCACCCAAACGGCCATGCGGTGTTGTTGGACTTTGGTTTGTCATGCCACGCGCATTACCCCGACTTGTTGGCCGAGGAGCTACGCAAAGCTGTGGGCTCACCCGCATGGATTGCCCCCGAACAAGTGGTGGGCGTGCGTGGCGATCCGCGCAGTGACATTTTTGCGATTGGCGTGATGTTGTACGAACTCGCCACGGGCGAGTTGCCCTTTGGCAACCCACAAACCGATGGCGGCATGCGTCAACGCTTGTGGATGGACCCCACGCCCCCACGCCGCGTGCGCGAAGACTTGCCCGAATGGTTGCAAGAAGTGATCTTGCGCTGCCTAGAGCCTGAAGCCGCCAAGCGTTACCCATCAGCGGCGCACTTGGCATTTGACCTTGAACACCCCGAGCAAGTGAAGGTCACCAAGCGCGGCAAGCAACTGGAAGGCACACCATTTTTCACGCATTTCAAACGCTGGCTCAAAGCTGCCGGCATGCACTACCAGCCGAGCCCACTGCCATCACAACAGATTGACGAAGTACCGATTCTGATGGTGGCGGTTCCTCACCATGATGTGAGCGACGCCACGCTGTATTCGCTGCGCCAAGCCGTGGCGCGTTCACTGGGTATTCGCCCAGGCGCGCGCTTGGCCGTGGTGACCGTGATCTCGCCTAACCTCAGTAGCACGTCTGAGCATGACAAGAGCGAAACCACATTGCACCGCCAGTACCGAACCATGCTGCAGCAATGGGCGCAGCCCCTTGATTTAGACGATCACCAAACCTCGTACCACGTACTTGAAGCCAGCGACGTGGCCAACGCCATCGTGCGTTACGCAGAAGGCAACAACGTGAGCATGATCGTCATGGGTGCCGCCACTCACGGCCTACAAATGCAGCGTTTTGTAGCGACCGTGCCCATCAAGGTGGCGATGGAAGCACCTTGCACCGTGATCTTGGTGAAGCAAGCACTACCGTTTGAACACCTGATGGGTTGATGACTCGCCTCAGTCAACCTTAGCGCCTGACACCTTGACCACCTGTGCCCACTTCTTGTGTTCGGCATCAATGAACTTGGCAAAGTCTTCTGGCGTATTACCCCCGGGAATCGCACCTTGTGCCAATAGCTTTTCTTTCACGGCTGGTGTGCTCATGGCTTTGGCTGTTTCTTGTTGAATGCGACGCACCACCTCGGATGGTGTACCCGCTGGGGCTAACAAACCAAACCATGAGCTGGCTTCATAGCCTTTCAAGGTGGGCCCGCCCGCTTCTTCGATCGTGGGCAACTCAGACATGGCTTCTGAGCGTTGAGCGCTGGTCACGGCCAGTGCTTTGAACTTGCCAGACTTGATGTGCGGCATTGCGGCAGGCAAGTTGTCAAACATGACATCCATCGAGCCGCCCAGCATGTCGAGAATCGCGGGGCCTGAACCTTTGTAGGGGAAGTGAACCATGTAGGTGCCACTCATGCTTTTGAACAGCTCACCCGCCAAATGGATAGAGGTGCCATTGCCGCTTGACGCCATATTGAGCTTGCCTGGATTGGCTTTGGCATACACGATGAAGTCAGCCACAGAATTGATGTTGCGGGCCTTCGCCATGTCGGCATTGAGCACCATGACGTTGGGCACCCCTGCCACCACGGTGATCGGCGCAAAGTCTTTGATCGGGTCATAGGGCAGCTTGTTGTACAGCGCACGGTTGATGCCGTGCGTGCCCACCGTCCCCATAAGCAAGGTGTACCCATCGTTGGGAGACTTGGCCACGATGTCGGCCCCTAAATTGCCGCCCGCACCTGCTTTGTTTTCCACAAAGAACGTTTGTCCAAACGCGCGCGTCAACTCGGGGGCAATGGCGCGCGCCAAGATGTCTGTTGTCCCACCTGGGGCAAATGGCACCACGATACGCACGGGTTTGCTAGGCCAAGCTTGCTGTGCTTGTACTACGCCCGTGAGCAACAACAAAGCGCTGAACAAAGATGCGTGCATGAATCGACGACGGGGCTGGGTCATGGTGGGTCCTTGGTATTTGACGTGTCCATGGTGCCATTCATGCGCGCTTGTTGCTGTCACCTCGGCATCGGAATGTGCCCGTGTTTACCCCATGAAAAAAGCCACCCGAAGGTGGCTTTTCTTAGTCGGCGTAAACGCCAGCTTCCTGAATGACGGGCCCCCATTTGGCAATTTCAGAGGCAACAAACTTTTTGTGCTCCGCGGGGTCAGAACGCTTGTCGGTGACGACCACCGCACCCAAGGCCTGCTGCTTCTTGATGAACTCAGGATCTTTCAAAGCGACTTTCAACGCTTTGTTGATCTTGGCGGTCACATCAGCAGGTGTGCCTTTAGGGGCATACAGGCCGTGCCAAATACTGACTTCAAAACCTTTCAGGCCCGACTCGTCCAAGGTGGGCAAGTTCTTCAATGCAGGTGTACTCAAGCGCTTCAATGACGTGACAGCAAATGCCTTGACCGTTTTGCCTTCAATTTGGCTGCTGGTGTTGGTGGTTTGATCACACAACAGGTCAATTTGGCCGCCCATCAAATCATTCATGGCAGGTGCTGTGCCTTTGTAGGGCACTGTGGTCATGTCAATCTTTAAGGCGCTTTGGAACAACAAGCCACACAGGTGTGAGGCGGCGCCCAAACCTGCATTGCCTAAATTGATCTTCCCTTTGTTTTGCTCAATCCAAGCAGACAACTCTTTGTAGGTGTTCGCAGGCAAGGTGGGACGGCCAATCAAGGTCATGGGCACATCGTTGACCATGCCCAAGTATTCGAAATCTTCGAGGGTGTTGTAGGGCAGTTTGCGATACAGCGCAGGCGATGTAGCCATGCCGATGTGATGCAAGAAGATGGTGTGACCATCTTGCGGTGCCTTGGCTACTTTGTTGGCACCAATCGTGCCACCGGCACCTGCCACGTTCTCCACCACCACAGCCGAAGCGCCCAGGGGTTTGCGTAAAGATTCCGCCAAATCACGGGCCACGCGATCTGTAGGGCCGCCTGCCGCAAATGGCACGACGATGGTGACTGGCTTGTCCTTGATAGGGAAGTCGGCTGCATGAGCGCCTGTCAGCGCAGCAACCGTTAGCAAGCTCAAAGTGATTAGTTTTTTCATGGGGGCTCCTCTAAATAAGCCCCCATACTAAAGCACTATTGACATTTCTGTTATTTCGGAAATCACGTAAGGGCATTCCTTGATACATATCAATCGGAATGCGCCTAGAAGCTTATGCGTAGGTACGCGCGTCCTCAATCACCTTGCCATCGTTGGGCAAGCTACCCACGGCGACCATCATCACATCGGCACGCAGCTTGGTGATGTCACGCACGGCATCGCCAATCCTTTGCGCTAAGCCCTCAGTCTCTGCAGCTTCCACTTTCAAACTCATTTGATCGTTCGCCATTTCACCGGTGACCACCAAACGCGCGCGCTTGATTTCGGGGAAACGCTTGACCACTTCAGCCACCTGCCCCGGATGCACAAACATGCCGCGCACCTTGGTGGTTTGGTCTGCGCGCCCCATCCAACCTTTGATGCGCGTGTTGGTCCGCCCAGTGGGGCATTGGCCCGGCAACACAGCGGACAAATCGCCTGTACCAAAACGAATCAGCGGGTAATCGAGGTTGAGTGTGGTGATGACCAACTCGCCCACTTCGCCCTCAGGCACTGGGTCACCCGTGCCTGGGCGGACGATTTCCACGATCACACCTTCATCCAACACCAAGCCTTCGCGGGCTTCGGTTTCGTAAGCAATCAAGCCAAGATCGGCGGTGGCATAGCACTGATATCCAGCAATGCCATGACCCGCCAGCCAATCGCGCAAGCTCGGCGGAAAGGCTTCGCCAGACACCAAGGCTTTGGTGACGCTGGGCAACTTCACCCCCATCTCGGCGGCTTTTTCCACAATGATTTTCAAAAAGCTCGGTGTGCCAATGTAGCCAGCAGGCTTGAGTTCTGCCATCGCACCGACTTGCTGTTCGGTCTGCCCCGTACCACCGGCAAACACGGTGCAGCCAATGGCGTGCGCACCGGTTTCCATCATCGAGCCGGCAGGCGTGAAGTGGTAGCTGAAGCAGTTGTGCGCGAGCTCGCCCGCACGGAAACCTGCGGCGTAAATGGCACGGGCCATGCGCCAGTAGTCGGCGCGTGCGCCTTCAGGCTCGTAAATGGTGCCAGGGCTGGCAAACACGCGGGGCATGGCCTTGCCAAACCCAATCGCGGCAAAGCCACCAAACACATTGGTGGCGCGTTGTTCTTGTTGCTGCGCCAACAACTCGTACTTACGAATCACGGGCAGCTTGGACAACGCCTCACGGTTGTTGATACTGGCTGCATTCACACCCGCCAATGACTTGGCAAATGCGGGCGAGTTTTTTTGCGCATGCGCAACTTGTGCAGGCAGTGCAGCCATGAGCGCTGCTTCGCGCTCAGCAGGGTTACGAGTTTCGAGCGCGTCGTAATGCTTAGACATACAACGCCCCTCTTAAGCCAACCAACGCTTGCGACGCTTGTAGCTCTTGACGTCTTTGAAGCTCTTGCGTTCGTTGCCACCCACGCCAAGGTAAAACTCTTTCACGTCAGCGTTGTTGGCCAAGTCGTTGGCAGCACCGTCCATCACGATGCGGCCCGACTCCATGATGTAGCCATAGTCGGCGTACTTCAAAGCCATGTTGGTGTTTTGCTCGGCGATGAGGAAGGTGACTTTTTCTTTCTCGTTCAAATCTTTGACGATGTTGAACACTTCTTCCACGATTTGCGGCGCCAAGCCCATCGAGGGTTCGTCGAGCAACACCATGTTGGGGTTGGCCATCAACGCGCGGCCAATCGCGCACATTTGTTGCTCACCACCGGATGTGTACGCAGCCTGCGAAGTGCGGCGAGTTTTCAAGCGTGGGAAGTAGTTGTAGACCTTCTCCAAGTTGGCATCAATCTCGCCCTTGCTGGTGCGGGTGTAGCTGCCAGTGAGCAGGTTCTCTTCGATGGTCAAGTGAGCAAAGCAGTGACGACCTTCCATCACTTGCACCACACCGCGTTTGACCAGCTCAGCGGGTGAGAGGTTTTCAATGCGTTCACCACGGAACTCAATACTGCCCTTGGTCACATCGCCACGCTCACCTTTGAGCAGGTTGGAGATGGCACGCAAGGTCGTTGTTTTACCTGCGCCGTTGCCACCCAGCAATGACACGATGCTGCCTTCTGGCACGCTGAGCGAAACGCCCTTGAGCACCAAGATGACGTGGTTGTAAATGACTTCAATGCCATTGACGTTGAGAACGATGTTGTTGGCGCTCATAACTTACCTTGCTAAAAAAACGTTGTTGGACTGGACCAAACCTCAAACCCATCGCGGTGTTGTGTCTGAGGTTTGGCGGCTCGTGAGAGCCGCCAAATCATCAGCCCCGAAGGACTGATGTGCATCAAATTAAGACTGGCAGTCTGCAGCTGTACGACGTGTGAGTTTTTTCTCAGCAGCGTACTTGTCTGCGTACTGCTTGACCAAAGGCTTGATGATGGATTCATCAGCTTCGATCCAGTCAGACGTGAAGTTCCACTTCTTGCCGTCCCAGGTGTGAACGCGTGCAGAACGCGAACCTTCGTGGTCCAAGCAAGATGTGCTGATGGGCTTCATCACAGTGCCCAAGCCCAACTTATCGAGAGCTTTTTGGTCAAGCGTCAAGTTTTCCAAACCCCAGCGGATCTGTTCACCTGTCATGACCTTGCCTTTGCCGTAACGGCTTTGCGCTTGACGCACACCTTCCACAGCCAACGCAGCGCTGACCATGCCGCGGTTGTAGAGGGTTGAACCCACTTCTTCCGCAGGGCCTGTGCCTTGTTTTTTGCCATGCACGTGTGTCTTGATGTCAGCAATGATCTTGCCGCCTTCACCCGTTACGACCAAACCGTTGTAGCCTTTGGCAGCTTCGCCCACGTCTTTGACATCTGGCTCAGCAGCCGACCACCACACGCCGTACATTTTTTCGCGTGGGTAGCCAGTGGCCACAGCTTCTTTCAAAGCGGCAGAGTTCATCACGCCCCAGCCCCACAACAACACGTAGTCAGGACGAGCTTGACGCACTTGCAACCAAGTGGCTTTTTGCTCCACGCCAGGCGCAGTCACAGGCAAGAGTTGCAGGTCGAAGCCTTGCATCTTGGCGCGTTCTTGCAAGAGTGGAATTGGCTCTTTGCCGTAGGGGCTGTCGTGGTAGACCAAAGCGATCTTCTTGCCCTTGATATTGCCACCTTCTTTTTTGGTGATGTGCTGCATGATGATGTCAGCGCCAGACCAGTAGGTGCCCATCAATGGGAAGTTCCACTTGAACACTTGACCATCGCTGGACTCTGAACGGCCATAGCCGCCAGTGATGAGCGAGTTTTTGTCGTTAGGTGCTTTTTCAGTCAAAGCGAATGTGATACCAGTCGACAACGGCTGGAAGATCGCGCCTTGTGCTTTGCCTTTCAGGCGCTCATAGCACTCCACACCGCGGTCAGTAGCGTAAGCGGTGTCGCATTCTTCAAAAGCGATCTTGACGCCGTTGATACCACCGTCGCGTGCATTGATGAGTTTCAAATAGTCAGCGTAGCCGTTAGCCCATGGCACACCGTTGGGTGCATAAGCGCCTGTGCGGTATGGCAACACAGGGAAGAACTGCTCTTTGGCTTGCGCCTGAGCGGATGTGGTGACCACAGCGCTGGTCAAACCAGTTGCTGCAACGGCCACGGCCATCATGAGGGAACGAATTTTCATTGAAGTCTCCTTAGAAAAATTATGCGAACACCAGAAAACCAACTCAGTGAGGGAAAGGCCACAAACGCAGCTTTTGCTTACCCACACTCCACAACTTGGCCAAGCCATGAGGCTCAACAATCAAGAACCATACGATCAAAGCACCGAAGATCATTTGCTCGGCGTGTGTCAAAGCCGCGGTGCTGACCTCGACGCCGACCAATGCACCCAGGGATGGCAACACCAAGTTAATGATGATTGGCAGCACCACAATGAACGCAGCACCAAAGAAGCTACCCATGATGGAGCCCATGCCGCCCAAGATGACCATGAACAACAGTTGGAACGAACGATCCACAGAGAACGCGGCTGGCTCCCATGAACCCAGATAAACGAATGCCCACAAAGCACCAGCCACACCCACAATGAACGAGCTCACAGCAAACGCGCTGAGCTTGGCGTACATGGGGCGAATACCGATCACAGCAGCCGCCACGTCCATGTCACGGATGGCCATCCACTCACGGCCAATGGCGCTGCGTACTAAGTTTTTGGCTAGCAAACCGAACACCACCAAGAACACCAAGCAGAAGGTGTATTTTTCGTAAGGTGTGTTGATGGACATGCCGAAAACTTGCAAGTCAGACACCGAGGCTGTGCCAGAGGCAGAGTCGTTGGTGAACCACTTGATGCGCAAGAACGCCCAATCGCAGAAGAACTGAGCCGCCAACGTGGCCACGGCCAAATACAGGCCTTTCACACGCAAGCTTGGGATGCCAAAGAACATACCGACCAAGGTGGCAAAGAAGCCGCCCATCAGCAAGCACACGATCAAAGGCATACCTTCAATGCGCACAAAGAAGTTGTATGCGGCATAAGCACCCACGGCCATGAAGGCTCCAGAGCCCAAAGAAATTTGACCGCAATAGCCCACCAAGATGTTCACGCCCAAAGCAGCGAGCGACAAGATGAGGAAAGGAATCAAAATCGCGCGCAACATGTACTCATCGGCAAGCGCTGGCACGCCAATGAATGCAAACGCGATGAGCAGCAAAACACCAATGCGGTCTTGCGTGATCGGGAAGATCTGTTGATCTTCCTTGTAAGTCGTTTTGAATTGACCGTTTTCTCTGTAAAACATGATTCTTTTCCTTACACGCGGTCGATGATCTTCTCGCCAAACAAGCCTTGTGGACGAACCAACAAGAAGCCCAAAGCCAGAACATACGCAAACCAAATTTCGATACCGCCGCCCACCGATGGGCCGAGGAACACTTCAGACAACTTCTCACCGACGCCGATGATCAAGCCGCCAATAATGGCGCCAGGCACAGAGGTCAGACCACCCAAAATCACCACAGGCAAAGCACGCAAAGCCACGGTGGAGAGTGAGAACTGCACGCCCAACTTAGAGCCCCAAATCATGCCGGCCACCAAGGCCACCACACCGGCCACGCACCAAACGATGACCCAGATGCGGTTCAAAGGAATACCAATCGACTGCGCCGCTTGATGGTCATCAGCCACTGCGCGCAAGGCACGACCCGTAGTGGTTTTTTGGAAGAACACGCTGAGCAAGGCCACCAAAGCTGCCGCGATCACCGCAGCCACCAAGTCTTCTTGGTTGATCATGATGCCGCCTTCAAACATCGACTCGAACAACATGAGCGGCTCTTTGGGCATGCCCACATCAATCTTGTAAATGTCGCTACCGAAGATGGATTGACCCAAACCATCGAGGAAGTAAGTGATGCCCAACGTGGCCATCAACAAGGTGGTGCCTTCTTGGTTAACCAAGTGACGCAACACCAAATACTCCACCACCCAAGCTACGATGAACATCACCGCCGCTGCGCCGGCGAAGGCGAGCAAGTTGACGAGGAAGAAGTTGTCGATGCCTGTGAGTGCAGGGATCCACTCGCCAAAGCGGGCCATAGCCAACGCGGCGAACAACACCATCGCACCTTGCGCAAAGTTGAACACGCCTGAGGCTTTGTAAATCAGCACGAAGCCCAAGGCCACCAGCGAATACAACATGCCGGCCATCAAGCCGCCAAAAAGGGTTTCAAGAAAAAATGCCATGTTCTTGTCCTTAGTGTGAAGTGCCGAGGTAAGCACTGATGACTTCCTCGTTGTTGCGCACCTCATCGGGGGTGCCGTCGCCGATCTTCTTGCCGTAGTCGAGCACGACCACGCGATCAGAAATGTCCATCACCACGCCCATGTCGTGTTCGATCAACACGATGGTGGTACCAAATTCGTCGTTCACGTCCAAGATGAAGCGACACATGTCTTGCTTCTCTTCCACGTTCATACCGGCCATAGGTTCGTCAAGCAACAAGACTTGTGGCTCGAGGGCCAATGCACGACCCAAGTCCACACGCTTTTGCAAACCGTAGGGCAATTGACCCACGGGTGTTTTGCGGAAGGCTTGGATTTCCAAAAAGTCGATGATGCGTTCAACCTTTTCGCGATGGCGAATTTCTTCTTGCTCAGCGGGTCCAATGCGCAAGGCTTGCATGAGGATGTTGCTCTTCATGCGCAGGTTGCGTCCGGTCATGATGTTGTCGAGCACGCTCATGCCTTTGAACAAGGCCAAGTTTTGGAAGGTGCGCGCAATACCCATGGTGGCCACTTGGTGGCTGTCCATGTGGTCAAACTTCTGCCCACGGAAGGTGATCGAACCTTCAGACGGCGTGTACACGCCGTTGATGCAGTTGAGCATCGAGCTCTTACCCGCACCGTTGGGGCCAATGATGGCGCGTACTTCGTGTTCTTTGACGTTGAAGGAAATATCGGTCAGCGCCTTGACGCCACCGAAACGCAAACTGATGTTTTTGACGTCGAGGATGACGTCACCGATTTTCTTGCTCATGCTGCTTTCCCCACGGGTGCGAAGGTTTTGGTGTCAGACAGTTTGAGCGTTGCACTGACGCTGCCTGTACGGCCATCTTCAAACTTCACTTGGGTTTCAATGAATTGCTCGGTCGCACCGTTGTACAGCGCGGTGACCAGAGGCTCGTACTTCTCGGCGATGAAGCCGCGACGCACTTTGTTGGTACGGGTGAGTTCGCCATCGTCCGCATCGAGTTCTTTGTGCAACACGAGGAAGCGGCTCACTTGGCTACCGGCCAACAACTCGTCTGCCGCCAAATCGGCGTTGACTTTTTCAACGCATTCTTTGATGAGTGAGTACACCTCTGGTTTTTGCGCCAAATCGGTGTAGCCCGCATAAGGCAAGTTGCGACGCTCAGCCCAGTTGCCCACGGCTTCGATGTCGATGTTGATCATCACGCACACTTTTTCGCGTTGGTCGCCATAGGCCACCACTTCTTTGATGTGCGGGAAGAACTTGAGTTTGTTCTCGACGTACTTGGGCGCGAACATGGCGCCATCGTTGGCACCACCTTTGATGCGGCCCACGTCTTTGACGCGGTCAATGATTTTCAAGTGGCCATGTGCATCAATGAAGCCTGCATCGCTGGTGTGGTACCAGCCGTCGGCAGTGAGCACTTCTTCGGTGGCCTTGTCATTCTTGTAATAGCCCTTGAGCAAGCCAGGCGACTTGACCAAGATTTCGCCGTTGTCGGCCACTTTGATTTCCACACCGGAGCAAGGCACACCCACCGTGTCGGCACGCGCTTCGTGGTCCGGCTGCAAGCAGACGAACACCGCTGTTTCGGTAGAACCGTAGAGCTGCTTCAAGTTCACGCCAATCGAGCGGTAGAAAGTGAAGAGGTCGGGACCAATCGCCTCACCCGCTGTGTAAGCCACACGCACACGGCTCATACCGAGGTTGTTGCGAAGTGGGCCGTACACAAAAAAGTTACCCAAGGTGTAGAGCAAGCTGCCGACCAAACCGACAGATTTGCCATCCATCTTTTTGGGGCCGTATTTGCGAGCCACGTCCATGAAGTAATGGAACATGCCGCGCTTGATCGCGCCCGCATCTTCCATGCGAATCATCACGCTGGTCAGCAAGCCTTCAAACACGCGGGGTGGCGCGAAGTAGTACGTGGGACCGACTTCTTTCAAGTCGATGGTGACGGTCGCGCCCGACTCGGGGCAATTCACCACATAGCCGCAGTACAACCACTGGGCGTAGCTGAAAATGTTTTGACCAATCCAAGCGGGTGGCAAGTAAGCCAACACATCTTCGTGTGAGGTGAGCTTGTCGAACAAGGCGCCCGCTTCAGCACGGTTGATCAAGGAGTTGTGTGTGTGCACCACGCCTTTGGGATTGCCCGTGGTACCCGAGGTGAAGAACATCGCACCCACGTCGTCATGGTGTGCTTTTTCCACTTCGTCCAAGAAGAAGTCTGGATGCTGCTTGGCAAACACCGCACCGCCTGCCAACAACTCTTCGAGCGAGGCCAAGCCTGGTTCGTCGTATTTGCGCAAACCGCGAGGATCGTCGTAGAAGATGTGGGCGATTTGTGGGCACTGCTCACGAATCTCCAACAACTTGTCCACCTGCTCTTGGTCTTCCACCACACAAAAACGCACTTCGGCGTTGTTGAGCGGGAACACGCACTCTGGCGCTGCCGCATCTTGGTACAGCGGAATTGGAATTGCGCCCAACGATTGGGCAGCCAACATGGTGGCGTACAAGCGGGGGCGGTTGGAGCCAATGACCACCAAATGCTCGCCGCGTGTCAAACCGGCTTGATGCAAGCCGCAGGCCATGTGTTGCACCATCTTGGCCATATCGGCCCAGGTGATGGTTTGCCAAATGCCGTATTCCTTCTCGCGCATGGCGGGCGCTTGCGGGCGATCGCTGGCATGCTTGAGTAACAGTCGTGGGAACGTGGTTTGCATTCCGAATCCTTGCTTTGTGTGTCGACAAAAAACCATGACGCATACGTGACGCGTTTCTGATGTTGGCGCGATCGTAGGCCCGCATTTGACGCCAAGTTGTCGTTTCGACGACAATCTAGGGTAGACACTGAGAAGTGATTACCCCAATAAAACTTTTGACTTGATCAGCATTTATGGCACAACCCCCAAGTGTTTACCAACGCCGACGCAGTGCAACGCCCACAGAGTTGGCGGCCATTCCATGGCTTGCTTTGTTAACGCCGAGCGAGCGCAAACGCATCGAGTCACAAGTGGTGGTGAGCGACCCCATGCCTGGCGACTATGTCTGTCGCATGGGCCGTCAAGCCACCTTTTGGTTTGGCGTGGTGGAAGGCTTGCTGAAGATGAGCACTGACAGCGCCAGCGGCCGCACAATCACCTTCACAGGCGTGCCCCCTGGCGGTTGGTTTGGCGAAGGCACTGCCATCAAGCGCGAGACTTATCGCTACAACATCATGGCGTTACGACACAGTGTGGTGGCGGGCATTCCTGTGGACACGTTTCATTGGCTGCTCGACAACTCGATTGGATTTAACCGTTTCGTGATGAACCAACTCAACGAACGCTTAGCGCAATTCATCGAAGCGCGTGAAATTGATCGCTCCACCGACCCCGATGTACGCGTGGCACGCAACTTGGCTACGCTGTTTAACCCCACGCTCTACCCTGGTGTCGGTGAGGTGTTGCGCATCACACAGCAAGAGCTGGCCTACCTGGTGGGCTTGTCGCGCCAGCGCGTGAATGTGGCGCTCAACCGCCTAGAGGAACAAGGCGCGATTCGCATTGAATACGGCGGCATGCGTGTGCTGAATTTGGCGGCCTTACGCGCCAGCGGCACTTAAAATTCACCCCTTATGTCAGACACCCCCTCAGAACTCATTCGCCTCAACAAACGCATGGCCGAACTCGGCCTGTGCTCACGCCGCGAGGCCGATGCGTGGATTGAGCAAGGTTGGGTGTTGGTCAATGGCCGCCCTGCCGAAATGGGCGTGAAGGTTGGCCCCAAAGACCGCGTAGAGGTAGACCCACGCGCCAAAGGCCACCAAGACACACAAGTCACTGTTCTGCTTCACAAGCCCATGGGCTATGTGAGCGGGCAAGCCGAAGACGGGCATGAGCCTGCCATCATGTTGATTAACCCACGCACACATTGGGCGGGTGACTCGTCAAAGCGACGCTTCTCGCCCACCCAGCTGCGCAGCCTCGCCCCATCGGGCCGACTCGACATCGACTCCACGGGCTTGTTGGTGTTGACGCAAGACGGTCGAGTGGCTCGCCAATTGATTGGCGAAGACTCGGAGATGGAAAAAGAATACTTGGTGCGCGTGACCTACACCGGCCACGAAAACACCGCCGCAGCCACTGCCGCATCGGCCACGTATGGCGGCAGAGCCAACCAACTCAGCGCCATCGGCGACCACGACCGCGTGACCAACAACGTGCAAGCCGTGTTTCCCAAAGCCCAACTCGAACGCTTGCGCCACGGATTGAGCCTAGACGGCAAACCCCTCAAGCGCGCACAAGTGGAATGGCAAAACCCAGAGCAACTCCGCTTTGTACTGACCGAAGGCAAAAAGCGCCAAATTCGCCGCATGTGCGAACAAGTGGGCCTTCAGGTGGTCGGCCTCAAGCGCATCCGTATTGGGCGCGTGCAGCTGGGTCAACTGCCTGCGGGGCAGTGGCGCTACCTTGGGGCACATGAACGTTTTTAACCCCTCTTGAAATCTAGGCCAACGCCCCACATCTCGGGGCGTTGTTTTTTGTAATTTAGTTTTTGAAACCATGACCAAACAAACCCACGCATTCCAAGCCGAAGTGTCCCAACTCTTGCACTTGGTGACGCATTCGCTGTATTCCAACAAAGAAATCTTTTTGCGCGAGCTGGTGTCCAACGCCTCGGACGCGTGCGACAAGCTGCGCTATGAAGGTCTGAACAACGATGCACTGTTTGAAGGCAATGCCGAACTCGAAGTGCGCGTGAGCTTTGACAAAGCAGCCCGCACCTTGACCATTGCCGACAACGGCATTGGCATGAGTCAAGAGGAAGCCATTGCCCACTTGGGCACCATCGCCAAGAGCGGCACACGCGAGTTCATGGGCAAGCTCAGCAGTGACGACAAAGCCAACGCCAAAGACCAAGGCGCTTTGATTGGCCAGTTTGGTGTGGGCTTTTACTCAGGCTACATCGTGGCAGACCGCATCACGGTGGAGTCACGCCGTGCAGGCCTCAAGGCCGAAGAGGGCGTGCGCTGGAGCAGCACAGGCACGGGCGACTTTGAGGTGGAAACCATCACCCAAGCCGAGCGCGGCACCAAGATCATCTTGCACTTGCGTGACGATGCCGAGGAATACCTGAGCGCTTGGAAACTCAAGGCCGTCATCAACAAATACTCAGACCACATTTCTTTGCCCATCCGCATGCGCAAAGAAGAATGGAAAGAAGGCGAAAACGACCAGCCGGGCGAGATGGTGCTGACTGACGAATGGGAAACCGTCAACCAAGCCAACGCTTTGTGGGCACGCCCCAAAAAAGATGTGACTGCAGAGCAGCACGCAGAGTTTTACAAGCACATTAGCCACGACTTTGAAGCACCCTTGGCTTGGAGCCACAACCGTGTGGAAGGCAGCACCGAATACACGCAGCTGCTTTACATCCCCGCTAAGGCTCCGATGGACTTGTTCAACCGCGACAAGAAAGCGGGCTTGAAGCTGTACGTGAAACGCGTGTTCATCATGGACGACGCAGAGGCCTTGATGCCCTCTTACCTGCGCTTCATCAAGGGCGTGGTGGACTCAGCCGACTTGCCACTGAACGTGAGCCGCGAGTTGCTGCAAGAAAGCCGCGACGTCAAAGCCATTCGCGAAGGCAACACACGCCGCGTGTTGGCCGTGCTCGAAGACTTAGCCAAGTACGACAAAGCGCCCGTAGCTGGCGACGATGGCGTGACGGACGTCTTGAGCGATGAAGACAAAGCCAAAGAAGGTAAGTACAGCCAGTTCTACGCTGAGTTCGGCGCAGTGCTCAAAGAAGGCTTGGGCGAAGACTTTGCCAACAAAGACAAGATTGCCAAGTTGCTGCGCTTTGCCAGCACCTCTACCGATGCCGTGAGCGTGTCATTCGCCGACTACAAAGCTCGCATGAAAGAAGGCCAAGAGGCCATTTACTACATCACCGCTGACACATTGGCTGCGGCCAAGAACAGCCCACAGCTCGAAGTGTTCCGCAAAAAGGGCATCGAGGTGTTGCTGATGACCGACCGCGTGGACGAGTGGGCATTGAACTTTGTGCACGAGTTTGATGGCACCCCATTGCAGTCTGTGGCCAAAGGCGCGGTGGACTTGGGCAAGTTGCAAGATGAGGCAGAGAAGAAAGCAGCCGAAGATGCGGCAGAAGCTTTCAAGCCTGTGTTGGCAAAACTCAAAGAAGCCCTGAAAGACAAAGCCGACGATGTGCGTGTGACCACCCGCTTGGTCGATTCCCCCGCTTGCTTGGTGGTGAAAGACCACGGCATGTCGATGCAACTTGCTCGCATGCTCAAACAAGCTGGCCAGCAAGCCCCCGAGATGAAGCCTATCTTGGAAGTGAATGCAGAGCACGCCTTGGTGAAGAAGCTCAGCGGCGACGCCAACCCCAATTTCAACGACTTGGCGCACATCTTGTTTGACCAAGCCTTGTTGGCTGAAGGTGGTTTGCCTGAAGACCCTGCCGCCTATGTGAAACGGGTGAACGCACTCTTGGTGTAAAACACGGTCCATGACACACATGGACACACCCCACCCCGCGTCTTTAGACGACTTGAAGGCCAGCACGCAGGTGTTGGCCTTTGACATTTTTGGCACCGTGGTTGATTGGCACGGCAGCATCGTGCGCGAGATACAAGCGTTGTATCCGTCGGTGGATGCCAATGCATTTGCCTTGGCTTGGCGTGCGGGCTATCAACCGGCCATGACTCGCGTGCGCTCTGGCGAATTGGGCTGGACACGCATTGACGATCTACACCGATTGATTCTGGAAGATTTGTTACCCAAATTTGGCTTGGCTCATTTATCCGAAGCTGAGCGCGTTCACCTCAATCGCGTGTGGCACCGCTTAGACGCTTGGCCAGACAGCGTGGCAGGCCTGTTGAGGCTAAAAAAGAAATTCACCATTTGTTCACTCTCAAACGGCAATATCGGTTTACTCACCAACATGGCCAAGCGAGCAGGTTTACCTTGGGACTGTGTGTTGTCCGCTGAGGTGTTCCGCGCCTACAAGCCTGACCCCGCGACCTATCTGGGTGTGGCTTCGACATTCGACTTGCAACCCCACCAAGTCATGCTGTGTGCAGCGCACCATGACGACTTGCAGGGCGCTCGCGCTTGCGGCTTGCGCACCGCCTACATTGAGCGCCCTTTCGAGTTTGGTGTGGCTCAGCCTAAAGATGTATCGCCTCAGCCTGGCAACGATTTGCATGCGCGTGACATGCACGCATTAGCCGATTTGCTCGGCTGTTAAATGTAGAGCGGTTCTTCTTGCATGGCTTCGCATTGCTCCACCAGCATGTGCGCTTGCCCCGCCCAATAGTCGCTGCTGCCAAACCATGAGAAGTGCTGCGCAAAGGCGGGGTCGTCTTTGCGTCTGGCCAGCCACGCGCTGTAGTGGATCAATCGCAACGTGCGCAAGGGCTCAATCAGTGCGAGTTCGCTGCGATTGAGCTCACGCATTTGCTCGTAGCCATCTAACAGCATGGAGAGTTGTTGCGTACGTTGCGCACGCTCGCCACTGAGCAGCATCCACAAGTCTTGAATGGCGGGCCCCATGCGAGCATCGTCAAGGTCGACAAAGTGTGGGCCACCGTTCGGCAGCTCTGTGGGGGTCCACAAAATATTGCCGGGATGACAGTCACCATGCAAGCGAATGTGCAGCGCAGGATGCGCGGCGAATTTTTCTTGTGCGATGTCAATGGCTTGATTGCACACGGCCAGCCATTCGGTTTGCTGATCCATGGGGATGATGCGCTGCTCGATCAGCCAGTCGCGCGAATCGATGGCAAATGTGTTCACATCCAGCGTCGGACGCGATTCAAATTTTTGCTGAGCTCCGACGTTATGAATACGCGCGATGAAGCGCCCAACCCACTCCAACACTTCTGCATCGTCTAGTTCTGGCATGCGCCCACCTCGACGCGGACTGACACTGAATGCAAATCCATGCGCGTGGTGCAAGGTGTTACCTTGTAAATTGAGGGGGCCCACCAAAGGCACTTCTTCAGCCATCAGCTCCGCCGCAAAACTATGCTCTTCCAAGATTTGCGCATCGCTCCAACGCTCTGGCCTGTAAAACTTGGCCACCACCGAGCTGTTGTCATCCAGCATCGCTTGATAAACACGGTTTTCGTAGGAGCTGAGTGCCGTGAGGCGACCATCGACCTCTAGCCCTAAATCGGAGAGCGCATCGAGCACCACATCGGGCGTCAGCGCTTCGTAGGCGTGAGGCTTGCCCGCGTTGTCAAACACCCCAGACAACCTCTTTGTCTTCGGCATGTGCGCGACGCAGCATGTCGATGAAGGGCACGACGCGTTGTTTCAAACTGATGGTGCGCGGACCATCAGTTGCTGGTGCACTAACTTCACCATCACTTTTGCTTGCCTCTTTCGCCGCTTGAATGGCCAGCTCTTCTTGTGCGACGGCCGCATTCAAGGCGTCAATGGCAGCCATCATTTCACTGGGCAAGATGATGCCTTTCGCGCCCGGCTCTTTGCCAATGAGTTGGAGGATGTGCTTTCCTTGAGGCTCCAGCATGATGAGGTCGCCCGTGGCTTTGGATTTGAATTTGTACAGCATGGCTTCATTCTCCTAGCAAAGGTTCAACAGCGGCATGGAAGGCTTGTGGGTTTTCAAACATCACCCAATGACCGGCGTTGGGCACGACGCTGAATGTTGTTAAGCGAGAAAGCACTTGTGGCACTTGCATCAAGTTGTCTTTGTACAAAGCATCCGACGCTGCCCACACGCCATGCACTGGGCACGCCCACCGCGTTTGGGCTTGGGCCAAGACATGGGTGCGCGCGATGCGTCGTCGGCGCAATCGATCGCGCGCCACATTCGCTTCTTGCAAATCGATCACTTCCTCTGTCACGCTCTCAGGATGAACAAACATCATGGTGTTCAGGTTGTGTCTGTGCACATCGCGCTGGGCGGCCTTATCCATGTTCGGTGTCATACCTCGCATAGGTAACTCTTTGCCAAACAGCCCCAAGCCTGGGGCGCCCACCAAAATGAGCTGGCGAATCAGCGCAGGGTATTCAGCAGCCACCAATCCTGCTGTCATGCCGCCAAAGGAGAAGCCCAGGACATCGACAGCTTGGCCATGAAATGATTGCGTGAGAATGTCTGCGAGGTAAGGCACCAAGCCATCCGCATCTGTCACGCCTGCTGGCAAACTGGAATCTCCGAAACCTGGAATGTCTAGTGCCCAGACTTCACGATGCTCGGCGAAATGCTCGACATTGCGCAGCCAATGCGTCCAGCTGCCGGAGCCGCCGTGCAACAGCACGAGCGGACGTTGCAAGGGCTGATGACCACCATTGGCCACATCGGCATTCGTAGGCGCTGCAGAGGCCTTCATCGAGCCCCACACATGCCAAACGGCATCACCCCATGCATAGCTTTGCACGATACGTTGCGACAAGGCCTCGACACGGCTGATTTCCATGTGTGAATTTTCCAAGAAAAACGCCCACTGAATAAATTCAGCGGGCGTTTTAAAGTGGTTGCGCGAGTAGGATTTGAACCTACGACCTTTGGGTTATGAGCCCAACGAGCTACCAGGCTGCTCCATCGCGCGTCAAGAGGATTAGTATAACCTATTAAGCGGCTGTTTCGGTAGAAGAAGCCTCAGAAACTTCTGGGCGGTCCACCAATTCAACATAAGCCATGGGTGCGTTGTCGCCAACGCGGAAACCCATTTTCAAGATGCGGGTGTAACCACCTGGACGTGTCTTGAAACGTGGACCCAATTCGTTGAACAATTTCACAACGCTGTCACGATCGCGCAAGCGGTCGAAGGCCAAGCGGCGGTTTGCAACGGTAGGCTCTTTGGCCAAAGTGATCATGGGCTCAATCACGCGGCGCAGTTCTTTGGCCTTTGGCAAAGTTGTTTTGATGGCTTCGTGCTCGATGAGCGAATTCATCATGTTGCGCAACATCGCCAAACGATGTGAGCTGGTGCGGTTGAGTTTGCGAAGTCCGAGACCGTGACGCATTTTGATTTCCTTTGATGTTTTGCCGGCCGCCGTATCAGGTACGGCCAGGGGACTTTAAAAGTCAGTGGTTTTGAATTAACGACGCTCTAAACCGGCAGGTGGCCAGCTTTCGAGTTTCATGCCCAAAGTCAAGCCGCGTGAAGCGAGCACTTCTTTGATTTCGTTGAGTGACTTTCGACCCAAGTTAGGGGTCTTGAGCAACTCGTTTTCAGTGCGCTGAATCAGGTCACCGATGTAGTAGATGTTTTCTGCTTTCAAGCAGTTGGCAGAGCGAACGGTCAATTCCAACTCGTCGACAGGGCGCAACAAGATGGGGTCGAAAGTTTGGCTGCTTGCCGTAGGTGCGCTCATCAAGCTGTTGATGGCGTCGCCTTCCAACTGAGCGAACACAGCCAGTTGCTCGACCAAAATCTTTGACGAAGCACGCACAGCGTCTTCAGCAGAAATCGCACCGTTGGTTTCGATTTCCATGACCAAACGGTCGAGGTCAGTACGTTGTTCAACACGTGCGTTTTCAACGCTGTAGCTCACGCGGCTCACAGGAGAGAACGCCGCGTCCAACACGATACGGCCGATGGACTTGCTTGGCTCTTCGCCATAACGACGCACAGTACCTGGCACATAGCCACGGCCTGTTTCAACTTTGAGTTGAATGTCGATCTTGCCACCTTGTGACAAGTTGGCAATCACGTGCTCAGGGTTGATGATTTCAACATCGTGAGGCACTTGGATGTCTGCAGCAGTCACAGCACCTTCGCCGTCTTTGCGCAAGCTCAGAGTAACTTCATCGCGGTTGTGCATCTTGAACACAACGCCTTTGAGGTTCAACAAAATGTTGACCACGTCTTCTTGCACGCCGTCGATCGACGAGTATTCGTGCACCACGCCAGCGATGGTGACTTCAGTCACAGCATAGCCAACCATGGATGACAACAAGACGCGACGCAGGGCATTACCCAGCGTGTGGCCATAGCCACGCTCAAACGGCTCCAAAGTCACTTTGGCGCGGTTGTGGCCCAATTGCTCGACGTGAATATTTTTTGGTTTCAGCAAGTTCGTTTGCATTCAGATTTCCTCTCAATACCCCCGGTTCGTTACACCGGTAAGGCTGGGTGTCTGGACCACGCTGCGCGAGCGGGCAGCGTGGGGTGCGTTAGGTTGAAAACTTCAACCAGGATTAACGCGAGTAAAGTTCGACGATCAGCGATTCGTTGATGTCTGCAGCGAATTCGTCGCGGTCTGGCGTCTTCTTGAACACGCCTTCAGCTTTGTCTGCATTGACTTCCACCCAAGCAGGCATGCCCACTTGTTTAGCCAATTCCAAAGCTTCTAAAACGCGGCCTTGCTTTTTAGACTTTTCACGCACAGCCACCACATCACCGGCTTTCACCAAGTAAGAAGCGATGTTGACTTGTTGACCGTTCACAGTGATGGCTTTGTGTGACACCAACTGACGTGCTTCAGCACGTGTAGAGCCGAAACCCATGCGGTACACAACGTTGTCCAAACGTGTTTCCAAGATGGTCAACAAGTTAGCGCCTGTATTGCCCTTTTGACGGTCAGCGGCTGCGAAGTAACGGCGGAACTGACGCTCCAACACACCGTACATGCGTTTGACTTTTTGTTTTTCGCGCAATTGCAAGCCGAAGTCAGACGTGCGCTGACCTGAAGTGCGGCCGTGTTGGCCTGGCTTGGTGTCGAATTTAGACTTGTCTGCGATCGAGCGGCGTGCGCTCTTCAAGAACAAGTCAGTGCCTTCACGGCGAGAGAGTTTGGCCTTGGGGCCGAGGTAACGTGCCACTTGAATTTCCTTTTTTATCAGCTACTCGCAAGAAGCGAGGAGCCGCTGGGGGTTAGCCAGCGGCGGTGGGCTTGTGGTTAACAGTAAAAAGCGAAAAACGCTTAGATACGACGACGCTTTTGTGGACGGCAGCCGTTGTGCGGCACGGGTGTCACGTCAGCGATCGAGTTGATGCGAATGCCCAATGCGGCCAAAGCGCGCACTGAAGATTCACGGCCAGGACCTGGGCCTTTGATTTCGACATCGAGGTTCTTGATGCCTTGATCAACGGCAGCGCGGCCAGCAACTTCCGAAGCCACTTGAGCTGCGAAAGGTGTGGACTTGCGTGAGCCCTTGAAACCTTGACCACCTGACGAAGCCCAAGACAATGCATTGCCTTGGCGGTCAGTGATGGTGATGATGGTGTTGTTGAACGACGCGTGCACGTGCGCGATGCCGTCAGCAATGTTCTTACGAACCTTTTTACGTACGCGTGAAGCTGCGCCGCTTGGAGATTTAGCCATTGTTCAGTCCTATTATTTCTTCAACGACTGGGCTGCTTTACGCGGACCCTTGCGTGTACGAGCGTTGGTACGCGTACGTTGGCCACGCATAGGCAGACCACGACGGTGACGGAAGCCGCGGTAGCAACCAATGTCCATCAAACGCTTGATGTTCATTGTTGTTTCGCGACGCAAGTCACCTTCAATCGTGAAGGCTGCGATCTCGTCACGGATTTTTTCCAAATCCGAGTCGGTCAGATCTTTGATCTTCTTTGCGTAATCAATGCCACATGCTTCGCAAATTTTGCGAGCGCGTGTGCGACCAATACCAAAAATCGATGTCAAACCGATTTCAGCGTGTTTGTGCGGCGGAATATTAATGCCAGCGATACGTGCCATGTGCGTCCTCTTTAAACCAGTTCAATCAACCTTGACGCTGTTTGTGGCGGGGATCTGTACAGATCACGCGAACCACACCCTTGCGACGGATGATTTTGCAGTTGCGGCAAATTTTTTTGACCGAAGCCGAAACTCTCATTTCACTCTCCTAAAACTCATTTCATTTCACGCCCTCATTGGCATGAAACACGACTACTGACTTGGCTCGTTAGAGCGTTGTTTTGAAACTTGCCTTTTTCAGCAACGATTCGTACTGCTGGCTCATCATGTAGTTTTGCACTTGGGCCATGAAGTCCATAGTAACCACCACAATGATCAGCAACGATGTACCACCGAAGTAGAAAGGCACGTTGTATTTCAAGATCAAGAACTCAGGCAACAAGCACACAAAGGTGATGTAGACAGCGCCCGCAAGCGTGAGTCGAACCAAAATTTTGTCGATGTATTTGGCGGTGTGATCACCGGGACGGATGCCGGGAACAAATGCACCGCTCTTCTTCAGATTATCCGCTGTTTCTCGGCTGTTGAAGACCAAGGCGGTGTAAAAGAAGCAGAAAAACACAATCGCAGCTGCATACAACATCACATAGACAGGCTGTCCGGGTGCAAGTGCTGCAGAAATATCCTTGAGCCAACGCATGCTGTCACCAGAGCTGAACCAGCTCACCACAGTTGCGGGCAAGAGAATGATGGACGAAGCGAAGATGGGAGGAATGACGCCAGCCATGTTCAACTTCAAGGGCAAGTGAGACGATTGACCGCCATACACCTTGTTACCCACTTGGCGACGCGCGTAGTTCACCAAGATTTTGCGTTGACCGCGCTCCACGAACACCACGAAGTAAGTGACCAAAGCCACAACGATCACGATGATGATGGCAGCCAAAATGCTCATCGCGCCAGTACGCACCAATTCAAGCAAACCACCGATAGAACCGGGCAAGCCTGCTGCGATACCAGCAAAAATCAGAATAGAGATACCGTTACCCAAACCACGCTCAGTGATTTGTTCACCTAACCACATCAGGAACATGGTGCCAGCGGTCAAGCTAACCATGGCTGTCATGCGGAAACCAAAGCCTGGCACATTGACCAAACCGGCTGATGCTTCCAACGCCAAGGCAATACCCATGGACTGGAACAAAGCCAAGCCCAACGTGCCAAAACGTGTGTATTGAGTGATCTTGCGACGACCTGCTTCGCCCTCTTTCTTGAGTTGCTCCAAGGAGGGCAACACATAGGTGAGCAGCTGCATGATGATCGATGCAGAGATGTAAGGCATGATGCCCAATGCGAACACCGTGAAGCGTGACAACGCGCCACCGGAGAACATATTGAACAAGCTCAAAATGCCGCCCTGCTGACCCTTGAACAATTGCTGCAATTGCTCAGGGTTGATGCCGGGCACTGGAATATGCGCACCCACGCGGTACACCACCAAGGCGAGCAGCAAGAAGACCAGACGGCGACGCAGGTCGCCGAACTTGTCGGTGTTGCCAATCGTTGTAGGTTTAGTAGCCACGGAGCGCTTTTCCTATTGAGACGATCGCTTAAGCGACAGAGCCGCCAGCGGCTTCGATCGCAGCTTTAGCGCCGGCAGTTGCGCCGATGCCATTGAGCTTGACAGCTTTTGTCAATTCGCCAGTCTTCACAACTTTGACCACGCGAGCGATAGATGCCACGAGGCCTGCGGCCTTCAATGTCAACATATCGACTTCGGGTGCGCCGAGTTGTTGCAAGTCAGCTAAGGTCACTTCGTCGTTGTACTTCAAAGCAGCAGACTTAAAGCCGCGCTTGGGCAAACGGCGTTGCAAAGGCATTTGACCGCCTTCGAAACCAACCTTGTGGTAGCCGCCAGAACGTGACTTTTGACCTTTGTGACCGCGACCAGCAGTCTTACCCAAGCCAGAGCCAATACCGCGACCAACGCGACGCTTGGCGTGTTTTGCGCCAGGTGCGTGGGTGATGTTATTGAGTTCCATGTTTAACCTTTACAGCACTTTGACCAGATAGCTGATCTTGTTAATCATGCCGCGCACTGCAGGCGTGTCTTGCAACTCGCTCACAGAATTCAGTTTGCGCAAGCCCAAGCCACGAACGGTGGCGCGGTGCGATTCTTTTGTGCCAATTGGGCTACGCACCAATTGGATCTTGACAGTTTGAGGGGTGCTCATCGAATGCTCCGGAATTAGGCGAAGATTTCTTCGATATTCTTGCCACGCTTAGCAGCAACTTCTGCAGGCGTAGTTGAATTGTTCAAAGCATCCAACGTTGCACGAACCATGTTGTAAGGGTTCGATGTGCCGTGGCTCTTGGCCACGATGTCTGTGATGCCCATCACTTCGAAAACAGCGCGCATAGGGCCGCCTGCGATGATGCCGGTACCCTTAGGTGCAGGAATCATCATGACGTTGGCAGCACCGTGACGACCGTGCACCGTGTGGTGAATCGTGCCGTTTTTCAAAGTAACTTTAGTCATGTTGCGACGGGCTTCTTCCATCGCTTTTTGAACAGCTGCTGGCACTTCTTTCGACTTGCCTTTGCCCATGCCCACGCGGCCATCGCCGTCACCCACCACAGTCAAAGCTGCGAAACCGAGAATACGGCCGCCCTTAACCACTTTGGTAACGCGGTTGACCGCGATCATTTTTTCGCGGAGTCCGTCTTCTGGACCGTCACCCTGCGCTTTAGCTTGAAATTTAGCCATGTGTAATTTCCAATCCGATTAGAACTGCAAGCCAGCTTCGCGGGCTGCGTCGGCCAAAGCCTTGACACGACCGTGGTATGCGAAACCTGAACGGTCAAACGCCACTTTTTCAACGCCAGCTTTTTTAGATTTCTCAGCAATCAACTTGCCGATCACTTGCGCTGCATTGACGTTGCCGCCTTTGCCAGTTGCGCCGAGTTGCTTGCGCACATCGGCTTCGGCTGTCGAAGCTGTAGCCACCACCTTGGTACCGCAAGCGGAAACCACAGTCGCGTAGATGTGCAAGTTGGTACGGTTGACCATCAAACGCGCCACGCCTTGGTTGGCAATGCGGATGCGAGTTTGACGTGCACGACGGAGACGCTGCTCTTTTTTGTTCAACATCTTGCAGCTCCTTATTTCTTCTTGGTCTCTTTGATCGTGATCTTCTCATCCGAATAACGGATGCCCTTGCCTTTGTAAGGCTCTGGGGGACGAATTGCACGAATCTCAGCGGCCACCTGACCCACACGTTGGCGGTCAGCACCTTTGATGATGATCTCAGTTGGAGCGGGTGTCTCAACCTTGATACCTTCAGGCATGTCTTTGTTGACGGGGTGAGAGAAACCCACTGCCAAGTTCAATTTAGAACCTTGTGCAGCAGCTTTGTAACCCACACCCACCAAAGTCAACTTCTTCTCGAAGCCTTTGGTCACACCGGTCACCATGTTGTTGACCAATTGACGCAAAGTACCGCTCATGGCGTTGGCTTCGCGAGAGTCATCCACTGGCGTGAAAGTCACTTGACCAGCTTCGTTGACAACCTTCACCAATGCATGGGCAGCCACCGACAGCGTACCGCCGGAACCTTTGACACTGATTTGGGCGCTATTGATAGACACGTCCACACCTTGGGGGACGGTCACAGGCGTTTTTCCTACTCGGGACATTTCAGTCTTTCCTTTAGGCTGCGGTTAAGCGACGTAGCACAACACTTCGCCACCGACACCGGTTGCGCGTGCTTTACGGTCAGTCATCACACCTTTGGGTGTGGTAACGATTGCCACGCCCATGCCATTCATGACTTGGGGGATAGCGCCGCAGCCTTTGTAAACGCGCAAGCCAGGACGGCTCACACGCTCAATGCGTTCGATCACTGGACGACCTGCGTAGTACTTGAGAGAAATCTCAAGCTCAGTCTTGCCAGCGTCTTTTTTAATTTGAAAACCGTCGATGTAGCCTTCGTCTTTCAACACTTGCGCAATGGCGATCTTCACTTTAGAAGAAGGCACCATCACAGTGGGCTTAGCCACCATTTGCGCATTGCGGATACGAGTCAGCAAGTCGGCGATTGGATCACTCATGCTCATATTGAATCTCCTGCCTATTACCAGCTGGCTTTGGTGATGCCGGGAATGTTGCCTTGGAAGGCGAGTTCACGGATCTTGGCGCGGCCAAGGCCGAATTGGCGGAACGTACCACGTGGACGACCAGTGATGGCACAACGGTTACGTTGACGTGTTGGGTTGGCGTTGCGTGGCAACTTTTGCAAACCCAAACGGGCGGCAGCGCGCTCTTCGTCGCTACGCTTGGCGTCGTTGGCAATTGCCTTCAACTCAGCGTGCTTCGCAGCGTACTTTGCAACCAAACGGTCACGCTTGAGCTCGCGCTCGATCAATGCTTGTTTAGCCACGTGCCACCTCTGTCTTGAATGGGAAACGGAAACCAGCCAAGAGTGCGCGGCACTCTTCGTCAGTCTTAGCCGTTGTGGTGATGCTGATGTTCAAGCCACGCAAAGCGTCAACCTTGTCGTACTCGATCTCAGGGAAAATGATTTGCTCTTTCACGCCGATGTTGTAGTTACCACGGCCATCGAAAGCGCGAGCAGAGATACCACGGAAGTCACGCACGCGAGGCAAAGCCACGGTCACGAAACGATCCAGGAATTCATACATCTGAACGCCACGCAAAGTCACCATGCAACCGATAGGCTGGCCTTCACGGATTTTGAAACCCGCGATCGCTTTTTTAGCCTTGGTCACCACAGGCTTCTGGCCTGCGATTTTGGTCAAGTCGTTCACGGCGTTGTCCATGACTTTTTTGTCAGCGACAGCTTCGCTCACACCCATGTTCAACGTGATTTTGGTCAAACGTGGAACTTGCATGGGCGATGTGTAACCGAACTTAGCGGTCAACTCAGGAGCCACTTTTTCACGGTAGTGTTGTTGCAGTCGTGCCATAGTTATGCCGCCTTGATTTCTTCGCCGCTGGACTTGAAGACGCGCACTTTGCTGCCGTCTGCCAGAACCTTGATGCCAACACGATCACCCTTACCAGTGGCAGCATTGAAAATGGCCACGTTGGACTGATGAATTGGCATTGCTTTTTCAACGATGCCACCTTGAGTACCAGCCATTGGGTTTGGCTTGGTGTGTTTTTTCACCAAGTTAATGCCATCGACCACCAAGTGGCTGTCATCCTTGCGCAGCGACACAACGCCACGCTTACCTTTGTCACGCCCAGTAAGGACGATGACTTGGTCGCCTTTGCGAATCTTGTTCATTGTGAGTCCTTACAGAACTTCAGGAGCCAATGACACGATCTTCATAAACTTCTCAGTGCGCAACTCGCGCGTCACTGGGCCGAAGATACGGGTGCCGATAGGCTCCAACTTTGCATTGAGCAACACAGCTGCGTTGCCATCGAATTTAACGAGCGAACCGTCGCCGCGGCGGATGCCTTTGGCAGTACGGACCACAACAGCGCTATACACCTCGCCTTTTTTGACGCGGCCGCGCGGAGCAGCTTCTTTCACGCTCACCTTGATGATGTCACCAACGCTTGCATAGCGACGCTTTGAACCGCCGAGCACCTTAATGCACAGAACGGACTTCGCGCCGGTGTTGTCAGCGACATCTAACCGAGATTCAGTTTGGATCATTTCAATATTCCCAACTTGCACCAGTCTTTGCACAACTCTCATTGCACGCAGAACCGATCAGTCTTGGGCCCGTCATCCACATCGCGAACCACTCGCAACGCTTCAACTTGGGGCAGATAAACCCCGCTTTTTTTAGCGGAGCCGCAGATTATGCCATAACTTTTTGGCCCGCGTCAAACTTTTTTTACAAATCTTTTGAGATTGCCCGACAATTCTTATATGTCTACACCCTCCAACACCCCTCAAACCCTTGCATTCATTGGCGGCGGCAATATGGCCAGCGCCATTATTGGTGGTCTGATCAAGCAAGGCACGCCCCCTAACCGCATCTTGGTAGTTGAGCCCTTTGAAGAAGCGCGTCAACGCCTTCAGGCCCAATTCGGCGTACGCGTACTGGCCGTAGCTGACCAGACCTTGTCTGAAGCTAGCTTGTGCATTTGGGCCGTCAAACCCCAAACATTCAAAGAAGCCGCAGACCAAACTCGCTCTTTTTGCGGTCACGCCCTGCACCTCAGCGTCGCAGCCGGCATCCGCAGTGACAGCATTGCCCAATGGTTGGGCACCGAGCGCGTGGTTCGAGCCATGCCCAACACACCCGCACTTGTTGGCTTGGGGCAAACAGGCCTGTTTGCCCGCGACGCTGTCACGGCTGCCGACAAGGCGTGGATTGAGCAAGTTATCACCACCACGGGCGCATTGCTGTGGGTCAGTGAGGAGCCCCTGCTTGATGCGGTAACCGCCATCTCCGGCTCAGGCCCTGCTTATGTGTTCTTTTTTATAGAAGCCATGGTTGAGGCTGGCGTCAAGATGGGGCTCACCGCCGAGCAAGCCACACAACTGGCGATTGGCACCTTTGAAGGCGCATCGCAACTGGCCAAGTCTGCCAACGAACCCCCGTCTGTGCTGCGCGAACGTGTGACCTCCAAGGGCGGCACCACCTATGCGGCCCTCACATCGATGCAAAACGCGAACATGGGCCCTCTGTTTCAAGTCGCCTTACAGGCCGCACAACAGCGCGCGCACGAGCTCGGCGATGAATTTGGTCGTTAATCCCCACAAGTAATGCGACAATACCGCCGTTGATTTTTTAAAACATTTGCATCCATGAACAAACTTTTGATTTCTTTGTTGTCCGCCGCAGCCTTGGGTTTGCCATTGGCTTCTACCGCCCAAGCGCCTGCCATGCCAACCGCCCCTGCAGCGCAACCTGAACAAGCGACTGCGCCCGCCGCACCTGCTTACACCAACACAGATTCAGCCGCTTCCAAAAAGGCAGCTAAAAAAGCGAAGAAGAAAAAACTGAAAAAGAAGAAGTCCAAAAAAGCCAAGGCTCACTAAGCCACACGTTTGACTCTTCTCAACAAAAAAGCGCTTGCGGCATTGGCCCAAGCGCTTTTTTCATGGTCACACAGCCGAGGTATCAGCGCAATGCGTAGCCCAAGGCAATACCCGCAAACACCGTGGCACCCAACCAATGGTTCAAGCGAAACGCCTTGAAACACCCTTCGCGCGAGCGATCCAAGATGAGCAGGAAATGCCACACCGCTTGCAAACCAGCCAAAGACAACGCCAAGTCCCAATGCCAACTCAAGCGTGCGGACTCTAGCAACCCATACCAGCCGCACAAATACACGGCATAAAACGCCATGATGGCCGAGATGTCGTGACGTCCCAAGGTAATGGCCGAAGTCTTCATGCCAATGCGCAGGTCGTCATCACGATCGACCATGGCGTACTCAGTGTCATAGGCCAACACCCAAAATAAATTGAACAGCATCAGACCCCAAGCTTGTAGCGGCACAGCATCGCTCAGCGTTTGGAGGTTGATGTCTTGCCACCCAAGGTCGGCACTGCCCACCGCCACAAACGCCAAGGGAATGCCAAAACTAAACGCCACGCCCAACACCGCTTGCGGCATCGACACATAGCGTTTCGCGTAGGGGTAGATCAAGGTCACGGCCAAGCCCGCAAACGACCACACGATGGTGGCGGGGTTGGTCGTGAGCACAAGGCCAAAAGCGGCCAGCGCCAGCAAGGCGCCCACCAGCAAAGCCTCGCGCACCGACACTGCACCACGCGTCACAGGGCGTTCAGCCGTGCGTTTGACGTGCCGGTCAAAGTCACGGTCGGCCACATCGTTGATGCAGCAACCGGCACTGCGCATGAGGATGGTGCCCAACACAAACACCGCCAGCAAATGCCAACCTGGCCAACCATTTGCCGCCACCCACAACGCCGAGAGCGAAGGCCACAGCAACAACAACCAGCCCGCGGGTCGGTTCCAACGAATCAAATCTAAATACAAAGCCAAGCGTTCACGCATCGACACACCTATCAAGACATACGGGTCACGCCCGGCAAGTCGCAAGCGTAAATGGCATTGCGCAACGCAGCAATCGCCTCGTAGCGCGTGAAACTACGACGCCACGCCAACACCACGCGACGCGTCGGCGGCTCGCCACCTTTGTCGTCCGCAATGGGTAAATAGCGCACGTACGTGTCTTCATTTTTTTTGCGTTTGGTCTGCGTGTCCAATGCTTCTTTGGGCACGCTCAAACGCGGCACTAACGTCACGCCCATGCCTGCCGCCACCATGTGCTTGATGGTCTCCAACGATGAACCTTCAAAGCTCTTTTGAATGCCCTCGGCATTGCTTGAGAAACGCGCGAACTCGGGACACACCTCCAACACATGGTCACGAAAGCAGTGGCCATTGCCCAGCAACAACATGGTTTCGTTCTTCAACGCGTTCGCACTGACTTGCTTCAACGTTGACAAAGCGTGATTGCTCGGCACGGCCGCCATGAACGGCTCGTCATACAAAGGCGCCGTGGCTAAGCCCGTGTCTGGAAAAGGTTCGGCCAAGATGGCGCAATCAATCTCACCCGTGCGCAACATTTCAAGCAAACGCACCGTGAAGTTTTCTTGCAGCATCAGCGGCATTTGTGGTGTTTTAGAAATCGCTTGACGCACCAGACTCGGCAGCAGATAAGGGCCAATGGTGTAAATCACGCCCAGCTTCAACGGTCCAGCCAGCGGGTCTTTGCCGCGCTTGGCAATTTCTTTGATATTGGCCGCTTGCTCCAACACGCTTTGCGCTTGACGGATGATTTCCTCACCCAGGGGTGTCACCGCCACTTCGTTAGCGCTGCGCTCAAACAACTTGACATCGAGCTCTTCTTCCAACTTTTTGATCGAAACCGACAGCGTGGGCTGCGACACAAAACAGGCATCCGCCGCACGGCCAAAGTGCTTTTCACGCGCAACGGCCACGATGTATTTGAGTTCAGTGAGGGTCATGTTTTAAGCCTTCAAGAAATCCGATTTTCCACCTAACCAGCGGCTCACATGTCGCTCAGCCAACTCAGGGTATTTATCCAACATCAGCGGGGCTAACTCTCTGGCCCATTGCAACAGTTCACCGTCCTCGGCCAAATCTGCAAAGCGCAGCAACGCCGCACCCGATTGGCGTGCGCCCAAAAACTCACCGGGGCCACGAATCTCTAAATCGCGTCGTGCGATTTCAAAACCATCATTGGTTTCAGCCATTGCACGCAAGCGCTCACGCGCTGTTTCGCTCACACGCCCGCCATCACCTGTGCTGTACATCAGCACACACGCTGAGGCGGCAGCACCGCGCCCTACCCGACCACGCAGCTGGTGCAACTGGCTCAAACCAAAGCGCTCAGCATGTTCAATCACCATCAGCGAGGCATTGGGCACATCCACGCCCACCTCAATCACGGTGGTGCTGACCAACACACCCATGGCGCCGCTTTCAAACTGAGCCATCACTGCCTTTTTCTCGGCAGGCGGCATGCGCGAATGCAACAAGCCCACAAGCACAGGCTTGCTCCCTGGCGGGTTCAGTGCTTCGGTCAGCAAGGCGTGCGTTTCGGTGGCGTTGGTTAAGTCGAGCGCTTCGCTCTCTTCAATCAACGGACACACCCAATACACCTGACGCCCTTCATCGAGCTGATGACGTATGCGCTCAATCAACTCATCGCGCCGCGCATCTGACACCACCTTGGTCACCACGGGTGTGCGACCGGGTGGCAGCTCATCCAGCGTCGAGACATCGAGATCGGCGTAATAGCTCATGGCCAAGGTGCGCGGGATGGGCGTGGCGCTCATCATCAGCATGTGCGGCTCTTGCACATCGGGGCTGAGCTGCGTTGATGCCGCGGCCTCAATCTCTGCGATGTGATGCATTTTTTCGCGAAGCGCTAAACGCTGCGCCACACCAAAGCGATGCTGCTCATCAATGATGGCGAGTGCCAAGTTTTTGAACTGCACCTGCTCTTGAATCACCGCATGCGTACCCACCACCAAGGCGGCTTCACCGCTGGCAATGAGGCCCAACATTTCGGTGCGTTCTTTTTTCTTTTGGCTGCCCGTGAGCCATGCCACGCGTTTGCCCAGCGGGGCGAGCAACGGCTCTAGCCAACTAATGAGCTTGCGGAAATGTTGCTCGGCCAGAATTTCGGTGGGTGCCATCAGCGCGCATTGCCAGCCGCCGTCCATCGCCACCGCAGCAGCCAGCGCGGCCACCACGGTTTTGCCCGAGCCCACATCACCTTGCAGCAAGCGGTGCATCGGCACTTGGCGCATCAAGTCTTGTGCAATTTCTTCGCCCACGCGGCGTTGTGCGCCGGTTAAGCCAAACGGCAACACGCCCAGCAACTGTTCGTGCAAACCACCTTTTTTCAGCACCAACGCAGGTGCACGCAGCTCATCACGCGCACGTTTGGACTGCAGCTGCGAGAGCTGCTGGGCAAGCAACTCTTCAGCCTTCAAACGTTGCCATGCTGGATGCGTGCGGTCTTCCAGCTGCGCCAGCGACACATCAGGCGTGGGGTGATGCAAAAAATGCAGCGCCTGCTCAAGGCTCCAAGCCTTTGCGCCAGCACTCATGGCCGAACGCGGCATGTGCTCAGGCGGAATGGTTTCCACAAATGCGCCATGACGCGCCGCATGCACCAGCCCACTGTGCACCGCCTTGCGCAAATACACCTGCGGCAAACCTGCCGACGTGGGATACACCGGCGTGAGCGCATGGGGCAACTCGCCACCGGCCATGTGAAAACTTGGGTGCATCATGGTGCGTCCCATGAAGCCACCCTTCACCTCGCCACGCAAACGCAGGCGGTTGCCAACAGCGAGGGCTTTTTGTTGTGAAGGATAGAAACTGAAGAAGCGCAACGTGCAGGTGTCAGACCCATCGTCCACCACCACCAGCAATTGGCGGCGCGGTTTGTACGCCACCTCACACGACACCACCGTGGCTTCAATTTGCGCCATGTCGCCCTCACGCGTGTCGGCCAAGCGCACGATGCGCGTCTCGTCTTCGTAGCGCAGCGGCAGATGCAAGGCCAAATCAATGTCGCGGTCCAGCCCGAGTTTGCGCAACGCTTTTTGCGGAGCGGACAAGGGTTTGGTTTCTGGCTTAGCCGTAGGCTTCGCGGGCGACTTGGAGGCGGGCATGGGTCAATTGTGCCCTCGCGAAGATCTATGCACTCTGCACAAAAGGTGATGCGACAATAGAGCCACTATTTTCTTGGAACGGGCCCGTCCGGCCCTCAAGCACATGACACACACCTACTGCCTGAGTGACTTTGATTTCGAACTACCCGAGTCGCTGATCGCCCAACACCCCGCCACCGAACGCAGCGCCTCGCGCTTGCTCGATGGCCGTAGCCTCCCCGCCCAAGACCGCATCTTCAAAGACCTGCCTTCGCTGCTCAAAGCGGGCGACTTATTGGTGTTCAACGACACGCAAGTGGTCAAAGCCCGCTTGTTCGGGGAGAAGACCACGGGCGGCAAAGTGGAGTTGCTGGTCGAGCGCGTGTTGACGAACCATGAAGTCGTGGCCCACATGAAGGTCAGCAAAAAGCCGCCCGTGGGTGGCGTGCTGCACATGGCGGGTGGGCCTGACCACGGCGGCTTCACCGCAACGCTGTTGGGCCGCTGGCCCAATGAAGACGGACAACTGTTTCGCTTTCAGTTCAGCGACGAGCCGCACACGCTCATGCAGCAGCATGGCCACATGCCGCTGCCGCCCTACATCGAGCGCCATCAAAACGAAGCCGATCCGCAGCATGAAACCGAGGCTGACAAAGCAGAGGACGAGCGCCGCTACCAAACCGTGTTTGCCAAGCACCCAGGCGCCGCCGCTGCGCCCACCGCCGCGCTGCACTTTGACCAAGGCGTGCTCGACGCCCTGAAAGCACAAGGCGTGCACACAGCCAGCGTCACGCTGCATGTAGGTGCAGGCACGTTTCAGCCCGTCAAGACAGAGAACTTGGCCGAGCACCGCATGCACAGCGAGTGGTACAACATCCCGCACGAAACCGTGCAAGCCATTGCCGACTGCCGCGCGCGCGGCGGCCGCGTGGTGGCCGTGGGTACGACCAGCGTGCGCACGCTAGAGAGCTGGGCGCAGAGCGGGCAGACACAAGGCGACACACAAATCTTCATCACGCCGGGCTTTGCGTTTCAAGTGGTCGATGTGCTCATCACCAACTTTCATTTACCCAAAAGCACGCTGCTCATGTTGGTCAGCGCGTTTGCAGGTTTTGAGCACATGCACGCGCTGTACCGCCACGCCATTGACCACCAATACCGTTTCTTCAGCTACGGCGACGCCATGCTGCTCGAGAAAAAATCTGTTTGAAAGAACCCACCATGTTGAAGTTTGACGTTCTCAAAAAAGACACCCCCAGCCACGCCCGTCGCGGCACGCTCACGCTCAACCACGGCGAGGTGCAAACCCCCATCTTCATGCCCGTGGGCACCTACGGCACGGTCAAAGGCGTGATGCCGCGCAGCCTCGAAGAAATGGGTGCGCAAATCATCTTGGGCAACACCTTTCATTTGTGGATGCGCCCGGGCCTCGACATCATGCAAAGCTTTGGCGGCTTGCACGGTTTTGAGCGCTGGAACAAACCCATCCTCACCGACAGCGGTGGTTTTCAGGTGTGGTCGCTTGGCGCCATGCGCAAAATCACCGAAGAAGGCGTGACGTTTGCCTCGCCCGTCAACGGCGACAAACTCTTCATGTCGCCCGAGGTGAGCATGCAGATTCAAACCATCCTCAACAGCGACATCGTCATGCAACTCGACGAATGCACGCCGTACGAAACCAACGGCCACCTCACCACCGAAGCCGAAGCCCGCAAGAGCATGGAGATGAGCCGCCGCTGGGCCCAACGCAGCAAAGACGAATTTGCCCGCCTTGAAAACCCCAACGCCCTCTTTGGCATCGTGCAAGGCGGCATGTTCACGAACCTACGCCAAGAGTCGCTTGACGCCTTGGTGGAGATGGACTTCCCCGGCTACGCCGTGGGCGGCGTGAGCGTGGGTGAGCCCAAAGACCAAATGCTGGAGATCATGGCGCACACACCACACCGTTTGCCCGAGCACAAGCCGCGCTATCTCATGGGCGTGGGCACGCCCGAAGACTTGGTGCAAGGCGTGGCCGATGGCGTGGACATGTTTGACTGCGTCATGCCCACACGCAATGCACGCAACGGCACCATCTTCACCCGCTATGGCGATTTGAAGTTACGCAACGCCCGCCACAAGTCAGACCACGGCCCGCTCGACCCCACGTGTACTTGCTACGCCTGCGCGGGCCACACGCGACCTGACGGCACAAGTAGCGGAGGCTTTAGCCGTGCGTACTTGCATCACCTCGACCGCTGCGGCGAAATGCTTGGCCCCATGCTCACCACCGTGCACAACCTGCACTACTACTTGAACCTCATGCGCGAAGTGCGCGAAGCGTTGGATGCTGGCAACTTTGCGGCATTCCGTGCCAAGTTCAAAGAAGACCGCGCGCGCGGGGTGTAAAGCCAACAGAGAGCGGGTTAAGCCTCGGTGGTGAACACCGTCAACACGCCGGTGTAACCGTGCAACTCTTGATGGGCAATTTCGCCACCAGCGAAAAAGCCGACCAGCGGCACATCGCCCAAGGCTCGGCGAACGATGTGCATCTCGGCACTCTCGCCACCAAAATGCGGGCCACCTCGCCCCGCACAACTCACATAAATCGCCCCAGCCATGCGCCGTGCAGGATGAGGAGTGATCTGAGCGTCATCGCTCAAGGCGCCCGCTAAATCGGCGGTCATTTCCTCGGGCTCTAGGGCTTCGCGAATTTCAGCGCAAATGCGCGTCAAATCGGCACGCGCTGCCGCCGCGTTGCGCTGGCAAAACGTGAGACGCATGCCCACGTCCACCGGTTGCGCCACGGCCACGGCTTCACGCGCAGGGTCTACGCCAATGATGTGGCGCACCAACACCGCATCGTCAAACTCGCCCGTGCGCTTGACGGCTGAATCCTGCGCTGCAGACAAACCGACCAGCGTAGCGCGCAGTTTGGCCACCGCAGGACGCATGTCCTTCATGTCAATCTGCAAATCACGCTCTAGCACTTGCAGCGCAGGTTCGCCATCGAGTGTGAGCACCACATGCTTGTCTGCACTGGTGATGGTGTGTGTTTTGGCGACCGGCAAACAACCTTGCGTCACGCGCGACACCATGGGCACTTGCGCATCAAAGGCGACACCACTCAGTCCTCCATGGAATACGCCGGTGGCACCGCCTTGCCCTGCCATCGCGCCATCGCCGTTGAAAGCAAACTGCACCACATCTGTTCGGCTGGCCGATAGGCCACCGAACACATAGCCACTGGCCGTGCGTTGCGCTAGCTCAGCAATCAGCTCAGGCACGTCGGGGGTTTGCGCATCCGCATGCAAGAGCGCGGTGTGTGGCACAAACTGACTGCCTCGCGCAGCCCCCATGCCCGCTTGCGTGAGCGGCGCAACACCGCTGAACACACGGTAGTGTTCGGGGGAAATGTCACACAGCATCACACTGAGCGCGGGCTCATCAAAGTACTCCACGTTGTTGGCCGTAATGCCCACACCCACGGTGCCCGCCCAATCGGTGACTTCGGGCAGTTCGTCACTCAGGTGCAGCAAGATGTCTTGCGCGTGGGCAGCGTAGTGGTCGGTGATGTAGAGCAGGCCGAGCTTGGGCGCTTCGGCGTACTCGGGCAGGGCCATGTGCGCACGCAGCTGCGCCAGCACCAAACCTGCGGCCATCTCCCACTTGGGGTGAGTGGCGTGACCGTAGGGAAAGAGTTTCATCGTTTCGACTTGGCGGCTGGTTTGCGTGCGGTTGTTTTGCGCGCCGTGGTTTTACGCGTTGCCGATGCGGTTTTCGGCGCAGCTTTTGTGGCGGCGGGCGCGGCCGTTGCAGCATGCGCCTGCGCGCGGTTGGCCATGTCGTGCATGGCGTTGGTGGCAATGTGTTGGAACTGATCAGTCAGTGCGCCCCACCAGTGAGAAGGGTCCACACCTGCAGCATGGCTTGCTTTTTTAGCGCGTGATTTGCCAGACGCTTTGGGCTTGGCTGCTTTGGTCACGGGTTCGGACTCAGGCTTGGCCGCTTCTTGGGTGAATGTGTACTTGGGCTTGCCCGAGTCCTGCGCCCCCTCGGGTTTGACCTTGAGCGATTCAGCCAAATCGGAGAAGCTCATGTTCATGCCCTTCAAGGTGTTCAGCGTCATGCGTTGCACCTCAAGGGCTTGAATCGTGGCTGCGACGGCCTTGGTGTTTTGCTCTAACCAAAATTGCACGGTCTTGAGCTCTTGAATGCGTTTATCCAGCTCTTCAGGGTCCAGCGTGGGCGCCACCCAACCAGGCGCAGCTGACGATGCAGCGCCACCACCTCCGGGTGTGAGATTTTTTAAAAAGTCAAAGCCTGGAACGAACTTGGTGAAATCAAAACCGGCGGGGTTGGTCATGGGTGTCTCCTGTTGGTATAGCTCGCATTAAACCAAAACCCAACCCCCACCTCACTGACAGCTCAGTGCTTGTGTTCGCCGTGTTGGTGTTCGCCATGGTTGTGCGTGCCGTGGTCATGGCTGGGCATGGCGGGCGGTTGCATGCCCACCAACACCTTGATCTCTTGCGTTGACTTGACGCCTTTGGCGTTTTGGAAAGTCAACGTCATCGGCAGAGTGGTGTCTTTGGCCAATGGCGCTTTGAGGTCCATCAACATGACGTGGTAGCCACCCGGCTTGAGCTCGACCGCTTTGCCGGCTGGTAAGTCTAGGCCGTTAGGCAACGCGGACATCTTCATCACATCCTTGTCCATCTTCATTTCATGGATCTCCACCACACCTGCTGCCGAGCTGTTGGCGGCGATAAGCTTGGTGTTTTCTTTGGCGGTGATTTTCATGAATGCGCCAGTGGCTTTTTGGCCCTGCACGGTGGCGCGCGCCCATGCATCGGTGACAGTCACGTTTTGGGCATACACGCTCAAGGTGCAGGCTGAGGCCAATGCGGCGGCGATGAAATGTTTAGACAATTGCATAGAAGTCTCCTTTGAATTCAGTGATGGTGTTCATGTGTGTGGGCGGGTTGCACATCAAGCAAAGCCGCAGGAAGTTTCAAACCACGCGTCGATGTGCCTTGGCTAGGAATTTCTGACCAATCATTTTGACCGTTCTCGCAGGTTTGCAACACCTTGATCCACAACGGGCCAGCAGCGTCGGGCACACGCCCCATGAAAGCGAATTCATCAAAGTGCTCATCCAGCAATGCGGCCTCTTTGCTGGTAGCCGTCCAACGCAGCTCGACCACATCTTCGGTCACAGTTTTACCGTGGCTGTTGTAGGGCTTAGCCAAGCGGGCCTTGCGCGTTGCAAGGCTCCAACCTGCTTTGGGTTGTGGTTTGGCCCCCTGAAAACCAGCGGGCACTTGCACCACAAGGCCGTTGGTAGAAGCACCATTGCAGCCATGACCCACGCGCAAAGTGGCTTTGTAGTAACTGCCGGCGATGGCTTGCGGCTCCGCCAAAACAATGTGCGCCCATGCAGGGTTGACCATTGCCAACCAACCTAGGGCACAAACGAGCGCAGAAAAAATAGGTTTCATCACTGGTTGCTCTCCTTTCTGAATTAATCAAACTTGGCTTCGAGGCCAACATAAACCGAACGACCATCACCTGGGTAGTAGCGACGTCCATCGCCTGGCGCCGTGGTGTAGTTGGCGGCGATGTTGGTGGTGGCAGCGTATTTCTTGTTGGTCAAGTTGCGCGCATCCATGAACCAAGACCATTTTTTGTCAATCGCTTGACCCGCCTTGAAGCCCAACAAGGCGTAGGCATCGTTGTAAACAGTATTGGCGTTGTCCATCGGCGCTTTGCGCGGCACCCATTCAAACTTCGGCCCCACATAGGTGTTGGGTTTGCCATTGACCTCGGGGCCAAAGCGGTACAACACCTCA
Source organism: Limnohabitans sp. MORI2 (assembly GCF_027925025.1). NCBI lineage: Bacteria > Pseudomonadati > Pseudomonadota > Betaproteobacteria > Burkholderiales > Comamonadaceae > Limnohabitans > Limnohabitans sp. MORI2. The sequence goes on along the minus strand of NZ_AP027058.1, from coordinate 188,489 downwards.
CCGCGCACGATGATCGGGGGGAATCCCGGCAGCGCGTTGTTACCCGTGGTGGGGTTGTTCACAAATTTGAAATCGCTGTAGAGCAATGCCAAACGCGTGTCTACCTTGCGGTCATACAAGTGGCTCAAACCCAGCTCAACACCTTGGTGCAATGACTTGGGGATATTGGTGGTGGTTGAGGATGTGCACGCATTGTTGGCACACACCGACAAGAACTCGTTTTCCAAACTGGCGTGGTAGTAGGTGGCATCCCATCCATATTGATGTGCACCATCTCGGACCTCGCCACGTGTACCAAACTCAACCGTGACACCCGTCTGTGCTTTATTGGCCGTGGTGGTGGAGCCTGTCAAACCAAAAATTGGTGCTTCAAAGTTGCGGCTCACGCTGGCAAACACCTGTTGCGATGCGCTCAAGTCGTGCGTCACGCCCACACGAGGGCTCCACTGACTGAAGGTGTAGTCGGAGTTGTTGGACGCCAGCACCACATCGCTTACCTTGCGGTTGGCACGGTCGTATTGCAAAGCAGCAGTCCATGTCGTGCGTTCGGACGATTTGTATTTGTCTTCAATGAAAAAGCTGTCGTTCTTAGACTGCTGGTCGTAGTTCGATTTCGCCGCACTTGTTGCTACGCCTTGGTTATTGGTGTCTTTGGCTGTGCCCCTGGTCGAACCAACGCTGGGCAAATACGCCAGACTGATTTGATGTGCATCCAACATGCGTGTGACCTTGAGATGGCCACCCAACGTTTTAGCGTTTTGCTCAATGATGCTGTCAATCGGATGCCACAAGCTGTAGTTCATGGCGTACGCAGCAAACTCGTAAACCGTATTGCCATCGCGCACGGTGGTTTTGTTGGCCACGCGTTGGGCATCGACATCGCGACGTCGGTTGGCATCGACACGATAGGCATAGACACCCGCCGCATTGCTGCCCGCCATACTCGCCGTTGAGGTCACCGCACTGACGTTGCTCGCAGCCATGGATGGATCTTTATCCAACTCACCCTTGGTGAGATACCCCGGTAGCTGTGTGCGACTGCGCACGGCAGCCACATAAAAACGCGACTCGATGTCCTTGCTCACCTTCACGCCAAAGTTACCCAAGACTTTTTGGTTATCCATTTCAGCGTGGTCACGAAAGCCATCTTGTTGCGTATGTGAACCTGCCACGTAGTAATCCCACACATTGCCACTGGTGACATCGGCCTTGCCAACGCCTGCGGTACTGCCAAACACTTTTTGGTAGCCAAAGCTACCGGCCTCAGCACGCACCACATTGCCCGCATTGCTGTAGCCTGTTGGAGCCACAAAGTTGATGGCACCACCCAAGGTGGTCGCGCCATAGGTGGTGGCGTTGGGGCCGCGCAGCACTTCAACATAGCGCGAGGCGTTGGGATCGACGGTTTGCATGTCAAAGAAACCATCGGCGTAGTTAATGGGCACACCGTCTTGCATGACCTTGGTGCCAAAGCTGTGATACGTGCGACTGAGCGCCGAGCCGCGAATGGAAATGCGCGCCTCCTCGGAGCCAAAACGATCTTGAATGAACACACCAGGTGCAAGCCCCAGGCTATCGCTCCAAGTCGATTGGCGGCCTTCCCGCACTTGGTTCAAGTCCACCACCGAGGCGCCGCCTGGAATGGCTTTGACTTTCTCTTGGGCGGCTTGTATTGAACTTTGAGTCATGGACTCAGCTTGGCCTATCACTTCAATGGTTGCCACTCTCGGCAATGCCGCGCTTTGCGCCCACGCACCGGTGGCACACATCAATGCAGCAGCTGTCATGATTGGAGATAACAAGAATTTTTTTTGCTTCATCTTTTTCTTTCTTTTGAACCACTTCAAACGGAAGTGGCCACATTCAAAAATTGCCGTGCCGATCGTGGATACACCCGGGCAGGCAAAAATGCATTGAGTTCACGGCACACAGTTTCAGGAGCCGTACCAATGATGTTGGCCACTTGCTTGTGTGTGGGCATGTCGCTTCGCTCTAGCGCTCGGGTAGAGCCATCGGCGTTACGCGATAAGAGTTTTAAAAAATACGCCAAGCGCTCATGAACCGAGCCTGTGCGCAACCGCATCATGTCGCGTGTGCGTTCTTGCTGTTGCATAAAGCCCTGGGCCACCGCCGAATAGCGGGCAAAGTCCGTGTCAACGGGCAATGCAACCAATTCGCAAGCCGTTAAGGCACTCAGGGTGTAAGCGTAGGCTTCGGCGCACACCGACTCCACGCCGACCAAATCGCCTGGGAAAGCAAGCTGAACCAAGATGGTGTCGTCATGGCTCACTTGCTCGACCCGCAACACACCCTCTTGGATGCGCCACAAGGCCCCCAACTCGCCCGCATGCGCGAGCAGTTTTCCTCGACTTAATTTGAGTGAGTTTTGCATCTCTCAACCTCTGAAACATCAAACCATGCGCCAGCTGCCAACGGCATGCGACACAAACAGTCCTTGCGCCAAGCAAGGGCGAACAGCCAAGGTCAAGCCTCAGCAGTGATTAACGAACGAAGGAAGGAGGCCCGCGAGAGGGCAGAGGTGGCGCAGTGGCCGAAGCGATGCGTGCAGCTTCTACAGGCTGCATCACATGCGAAAGGGGAGAAGGCTGGCTCAAATCTGTTTTGATCGCCACAGGCGGCGCACCAACAGCAGCACACAAGGGGCAATCGAGTAGGTGGCTAGAAGCCGAAGCGCTGTCGTCCTCGCCTTGCACCACGAGCTTGGCAGCGCCAGAGGCCGAGCAAACCAACTCCATGGTTTTGGGGTTGACGGCAGGCGAGGCCACAGCAACACCAATAGACAACACAAACCAGACCAGCATGAAGCGGGCGATTTGGACCGTGTTGCGTAGCGTTTGCATGTCTGAAATTCTATCGACGAAACCGCGCAGCAACTTGTTCGCGTAAACACTGACATAGCTCAATGTTTGTCACTGACGCTGCTTGATTGAACGCGAGGTTGACCCGTATCAAACAATGCATCTTCTAAGTAGCGCATGATTTATTCAACAGAACAAGGAGCACAACATGGACGCACAACATGCCACCGCCTTCAAGCAAAAGCTTGAAACACAACGCGCCAATTTGTTGGCACAAATTGCCGAGCAACGCGGCGGCAAAGCCAGTCGTGCCGAAGTGGCTGCTGAGCACTTTGCTCATAGTGAAGACTCAGATGCGCAGGTGAACACAGCCCGCGATTTGGAGTTCGCCATCAACGAGCACGAAACTGCCGAGTTGGCCGCCATCGACGAGGCCTTGGCCCGTTTGAGCGCGGGCACATACGGCCACTGCGTTGACTGCGATGCCACGATTCCCGAAGCACGCCTGAACGCAGCGCCCGAAGCAGCCCGTTGCATTGGCTGCCAAGAAAAGACCGAACACAACCACCACTAAGAGAGAAAGAGAAAAACAGATGAGCACTTTTCACGCCGTTGTTTGGATGGACCACCACGAAGCCCACGTGCTGATGTTTGACCGTGAGCATGTTGAAAGCCAACGCGTCAAATCACGCACACACCACAAGCACCAAGGCAAGCCCAACGAAACAGCGCATTTGTATGCGGACATTGCCAAAGCCTTAGAAGGCACGCATGAAGTGTTGGTGACTGGACCAGGTAAAGCACGCGACGAGTTTCGCGACTGGTGCAAACAACACCACGCCCATGTGAACGTGGTCGACAGCGTGGCCAGCGACCACCCCACTGATGCACAAGTGGTGGCCATGGCCCGCCAGTACTTCAAGAAGTTTGATGCCATGGGCGCAGACCCCTCGCATTTGAAATAAGCGTCGACCAACGCCTACGAAAAAGCCCGCTGTTCAAGCGGGCTTTTTGTTTGAGCGTGCAGCGTTTAAGCGCTTAAAGGCGCCAGCTCTTGCTCAATCGCACCAAACACGCTTTGGCCATCTTTGCCCTTGGCTTCGATGCGCACGGTGTCGGCGAACCTCATGTACTCGGTGCTAGCTTGACCGTCACGCGCAGTTTCCATGGCGCGTTTTTCGGCAATACAGCTGTAGCCCTTGGGCCATTCGGTTTGGCCGTTTTTCTCAAAGCCTGCATTGCTGATGGTGCCGCTGCTCACCAGGGTGCCAGCGCGCAAAGCGCGGGTTTTGCAGGCGTGTGACAAGAGCTGACCAAAGGTGTAGGTCATGTCAGTGCCCGCATCGCACATGCCCACCTTGCGACCATTCCACGCCACTTGCACGGTGAGGTGCACGGTGCCGTTGTCCCATGCGTCTCCCAGTTCGTCTAAGGTGACGGCCACGGGGCTAAAGGCCACGGCAGGCTGGTTTTGCACATCCGCAGCCACTTGGCGCAGGGTGGTGGCATTGGACAGCATGACCAAACGCACTTCTTCCAAAGCCGCATCAGCCGAAGCGCCAGCAGGCACGTCATCGGTGATGACCACCATTTCAGCGGAGAAATCAACGCCTAAATTTTCATTGGCACACACCACATGGTCATGCGCCCCCAGCAAATGATCGCTGGACGCTTGGTGCACGACCAAGCCACCTTCGGCATCGCCCAACAACGTCGCATGGTTGGCATAGGCAGCGCCCGTTAAACGCTGGTAGGCACGGGGCAACGGTGCCATGCACAGAGCAGGATCAAACGGAAAAGCGTGGCGTGCTTTGCCGTTGTTGAGGGTTTCATACAAGTCTTGCAGCTGAGGGGCAATGAAGCCCCAGTCATCCAACGCTTGCTGCATGCGAGTCGCAATGCCCGTCGCATAATGCGCGGTGCTCAAGTCGCGCGACACGACCACCAGTTGTCCATCGCGTGTACCGTCTTTGTATGTGGCTAATTTCATGCCACGATTCTATGAAAGAACGCCAACCCGCCATGCGCGCCACTGCCTTGCCTGCCCAACTGCCCCATTTGCAACGCAAACACGCGGTGCTGTTGGTGGTGGGCGTGTTGATGCTGCATGTGTGGGTGCTGTCGGGCATGCCGCTGTGGTTCTCACCCGATGCGGGCAAGCCTTTGCGCACGCAAGCGCTCATCACGCGTCAGATTGAAGTGGCAGCACCTCGTGCGCCGCAAGTGCCAGCGCCTGTTCAACCAGCCCCGGCAAAGCCTAAACCAACACCTGCGCCCACCGCCGAAGCCAGTGCAGACCCGAGCGACAGCGCCAAGCCATTGAAGTTTGATGACTTTGGCCATGACCTTGCAGCCCCCATCGGCCTGCCCGCACGCAGCGCCTCGGGCGTGGACTTGCCGCCCTACAAACGCGCAGGCAGCGAAGGCTTGACCGATGTGTCCGCCTTCAAAGCTCCTGAGTCAGCCAAGCTGAAATACCAAGTCAACGGGCAAGCCAAAGGGCTGAACTACTGGGCGTCTGCCGAGCTGAACTGGCAACAAGACGGCAAAGACTACGAAGCTCGCTTAGAGGTCAGTGCATTTTTATTGGGCTCGCGTGTGCAAGTGAGCAAAGGCACGCTCGGGGCCGAAGGCATCATGCCTACGCGTTTTGGTGACAAAACGCGCAGCGAACTGGCCGCGCACTTTCAACGCGACAAGGGCATCATCAGCTTCAGCGCCAACTCACCCGACGCCACACTGCTCAAAGGCGCACAAGACCGATTGAGCGTGGTGCTTCAACTCAGCAGTTTGCTGGCTGCCGACCCCACCCGTTTTCCGGCGGGCACCATGCTGTCTTTTCAAACGGTGTCCCAGCGCGAGGCCGAAGTGTGGCAATTTTTGGTGGAAAAAGAAGAATTGCTGCAGTTGCCGTTTGGTGACATCAACGCCATCAAACTCAACCGCAAACCCCGCCGCGAGTTTGATCAGCAAATTGAGCTGTGGTTCGCCCCGACTTTGGGCTATTTGCCCGTGCGTTTACGCATCACCAATGCCAACGGCGACTTTGTGGACCAACTTTTAAGCAAAGCCGAAAAACCCGCCCCTTGAATTTGGGCTTTTGAATCCGATATGCTTAGATGCAATTCGTTTTCCGCCGAAAGATCCCCATGGACATGCTCTACAACTCCGACACGTTCTCGGTCATGCACCTGCAGGTGGATGATGCCGTCACGCCAGTCCGCCCCGACGTGCCCGCCTTGGCCCGCCACGGCTTTGAGATCGTGGACAAGCGTTCAGGTAAAGAGATTTACCTGGAAGGCTCATGGGCCGAGCAGTTCCAAGCCCATTTGCGCGCTTGGCAAGAAAACGCCCCCACCCAAGAAGAAGTGGAAGACACCTTGGCAGGCTACGCCGAGCTGGCTCAAAACCCAGTCGTGGTGCACTGAACCTGCTCCCCACACGACACCAGGGCGCGTCAAGCGCCCTTTTTCATGCCCACACCTACCTACAATTGCGCCCATGACTGCATACATCCTGAATTTGTCTTGCCCTGACCGCCAGGGCATCGTGCACGCCGTGTCTGGCTTTTTGCTGGAACGCAAAGGCAACATCGAAGAAGCCGCCCAGTACAACGACCACGACACCGGTCTGTTCTTCATGCGCGTGCAGTTTGCCTGCGACGCTGTGCAACAAGACGAGTTACGCACACAGCTCAGCGCCTTTGCAGCGGACTTTGACATGAAATGGTCGTTGCACGACACCACCCAGCCCATGCGCACCGTGTTGATGGTGAGCAAAGAAGGCCACTGCCTGAACGACTTGCTATTCCGCTGGAAAAGCGGCCTGCTACCCGTGGACATTCGTGCCATCGTGAGCAACCACCGCGAGTTCTACCAACTGGCCGCCAGCTACAACGTGCCGTTCCATCACATTCCCGTCACTGCAGCGACCAAGGCACAAGCCGAAGCCAAAGCCTATGAAGTGATCGAAGCCGAAGGCGCCGAGCTGGTGGTGTTGGCCCGCTATATGCAAATCTTGAGCGACGACTTGTGCAAAAAATTGTCTGGACGCGCCATCAACATTCACCACAGCTTTTTGCCCAGCTTTAAGGGTGCAAAGCCGTATTACCAAGCGCATGACCGTGGCGTGAAACTGATTGGCGCTACCGCCCACTACGTGACTGCCGATTTGGACGAAGGCCCAATCATTGAGCAAGACGTGGCCCGTGTGGACCACAGCAAAACCGTGGAAGACCTGACCGCTCAAGGTCGCGACACCGAAAGCCAAGTGCTGGCCCGCGCCGTCAAGTGGCACAGCGAACACCGCGTGCTGCTGAACGGCCACAAGACCGTCATCTTCAAATAACAACGCATGACCAGCCGCATCCCGCCCATTCAGTGCTTGCTCACGTTTGAGGCGTTGGCGCGGTTGCGCTCGGTCACCCAAGCTGCTGAAGAGCAATGCGTGACCCCCAGCGCGGTGAGCCACCGCGTCAAGCAGCTTGAACAGTTGCTGGGCGTCAAGCTCTTTGGTCGTGCCGATTTTTCGCTCACCACCGAAGGCAGCGAGTACTTGGCCCACGTACGCGAGGGCTTGGCCATTTTGGAGCGCTTCCCCGGCAAAGACGGCAGCGCTACGCCAGGCAAACGCAAACTGCGCTTGGCCGTGACACCCACCTTTGCACGCTCCATCCTGATGCCGCGTTTGCGCCAGTTTGCCGATGCGTACCCCGAGATTGACATCACGCTACAAGTGAGCATTCCACTCTTGGATGTGGTGGCAGAAGACGCCGACCTGACCATCCGCTTTGGCACAGGCCGCTATGCCGACGTGGAACACGTGTGCATCATGAAAGACGACGTGACGCCGCTGGCCTCACCCGCCTACATCCGGGAGCACGGCCCGTTTGAAACCCCCGACGACTTGGCAGATGCCACTTTGTTGCGCAGCCCCTTGGAGCCCTGGCGCACTTGGTTTGCCGCGCACGACCAAGACTGGCCCGAGCCGATTGATGGCAGCAGCTTCAACGACATCGGCCTGATGTGCGACGCCGCAGCGCAGGGCTTGGGCGTGGGCTTGGTGCGTTTGAAGCTAGGCGCACCGTGGCTAGAAAACGGCACGCTGGTGCGCATCTTCCCGCGCCAAGTGCCTAGCCCGCATGGGCATTACCTGTGTTGGCGCACGGGAGCGATGGACCGCTGGGAATGTGCGGCGTTTGCGGATTGGCTAAAAAAAGCCGTCCCTTAAATTGGCTTCACGCGCGGGTGTAACTTTCTTCACACGTCTATCTTGCGTTTTGCCTTAAAGTGAGGCGCATGAACGCACCACTCACCTCCGACCAGCAAACCACCTTGGCTCGCGCCGAGCGCCAAGCGCAAGTCGTGCAAGCCCTGCTGCAAGTGCTGCCCCAGCACGCCCTGCTCTACACCACCGAGGACACCGTGCCTTACGAGTGCGACGGCCTCACCGCTTACCGCGCTCGCCCCATGTGCGTGGCATTGCCCGAGACCGTGGACCAAGTGCAAGCCGTGCTCAAGACCTGTTACGCACTCGATGTGCCCGTGGTCGCACGAGGCGCAGGCACGGGCTTGTCGGGTGGCGCGATGCCGCACACCATGGGCGTGACGCTGTCATTGGCCAAGTTCAACCAAATCCTCAACATCGACCCCGTCGCCCGAACTGCGGTGGTGCAGTGCGGTGTGCGCAACCTCGCCATCAGCGAAGCGGTGTCGCAATACGGGCTGTACTACGCACCAGATCCATCCAGCCAAATTGCTTGCACCATCGGTGGCAACGTGGCCGAGAACTCGGGTGGCGTGCATTGTTTGAAATACGGCCTCACCGTGCACAACGTGCTCAAGGTGAAGGGCTTCACCATCGAAGGCGAGCCGATTGAGTTTGGCAGCGATGCACTCGACACACCGGGCCTCGACCTATTGCCCGTGGTGGTGGGCAGCGAAGGCATGTTGGCCGTGACGACCGAAGTGACCGTCAAGCTCGTACCCAAGCCACAACTGGCACGCTGCATCATGGCCAGCTTTGACGATGTGCGCAAAGCGGGTGATGCCGTGGCAGCGGTGATTGCCGCAGGCATCATCCCGGCCGGCTTAGAAATGATGGATGGCCCCATGACCGCCGCCGTGGAAGACTTTGTGCACGCCGACTACGACCTGAGCGCCGCCGCAATTTTGCTGTGCGAGAGCGACGGCACGCCCGAAGAAGTGGAAGAAGAAATTGGCCGCATGAGCGAAGTGCTGCGCGGCTGCGGCGCAACCGCCATCACCGTGAGCCGTGACGAAGCGCAACGCATGAAGTTTTGGAGCGGCCGCAAAAACGCGTTCCCCGCTTCGGGCCGCATCAGCCCCGACTACATGTGCATGGACAGCACCATCCCGCGCAAGCGTTTGGCCGACATTTTGCAAGCCATTCAAGAGATGGAAAAGAAATACCAGCTGCGCTGCTTGAACGTGTTCCACGCAGGCGATGGCAACTTGCACCCACTGATTCTGTTTGATGCAAACGACCCCGACCAAATGCACCGCTGCGAACAGTTTGGCGCAGACATTTTGGAAACCAGCGTGGCCATGGGCGGCACGGTCACGGGCGAGCACGGCGTGGGCATCGAGAAGGTGAACAGCATGTGCGTGCAGTTCAGCGCCGAAGAAAACGAACAGATGTTTGGCGTGAAGCGCGCCTTTGACAGCAAGGGGCTACTCAACCCCGGCAAGGTCATCCCCACCCTGCACCGCTGCGCCGAATACGGCAAGATGTTGGTGCGTGCGGGGCAGATTAAGCATCCGGATTTGCCGAGGTTTTAAGCTCGGTTTATTTCTAGAAGAGTCTTGACGTCTTCTAGATCTCTTTCACGATTGGCCGCTCTCTTTGACTCCAGCAAGTGCGGAAAAGAAATCATAGGTATTTTCATGCCCTCTTTCATAAGAAAGAGAGCCTTGCTGTATGCCTCACTGAATGAAATGCCGTCTATAGAAGTCAGCAACTCGATGCGAAACGAATGAATTGGAATGATTGCCTTCGGAGCGCCCATTCGTTTGACTTGCTTGTCATCAAGCTCAATGCCCATAGCAGCGAATGCGAGACGTAATTGATGGATATTTCTGCTGCTAGTATCAATCAGAAGATCTAAGTCTTTAGTGACGCGAACATGTCCGTAATAAATCACAGCATGCCCACCAACTATCAAAAATCGGACGTTATGTTTGAGCAAGTCCTTAATGAAATATAACTCAACAGCATTTAAACAAAGCATCTCCAGTGCTTTTACTTAACTCTCTCTGCCAGAGCAGTTGCAATTTCAGCGGCCGCCTCAGCTAGCCCTTTTCGCATAAGCCTGTCTGCAGGTGAACCTGCAGCACCACCAAAGCCGTTTTGCCAAGTTACGCCTGCTAAGACTTGTCCATTGTGCGTGCTGTTCATTCTGGCGCTAGCACTTTGCGGCAATTCGTCATAACCTCCACCTCCACGCACAGTCAAAATTGCATCGATACCTTGGTTTTTAAATTTAGCCAAGCCTTCTGGACGTGCAATTTCGATTTCATTCAAATTAAGGCGAACCATCATGCTTGATGTCGTTGAGGCATCAATGACGGTAAAACCACGGTTCGACAACTCAACGCCAACGGAGTCTGCTAACAGGCCTCCACCCGGAGCAAAGGCAATTACTTTTACCGTGTGCTTTGCTTGATTTGAAACCGGAAGAGATGAGACTTTTGAAGAAGCACATCCCGTTAGAAACAAAGCTATTGAGACAAAGAAAAGTGAAACCGCTTTACCCATATAAAACTCCAATAAATTTATTGTCGGCAGCTATGTTTGCCTGTGGAACAACACTGAACAAACCTTATTTTTACATACAAAAGAATTCACTATTTGCTGTAATTGCGCCCACCAAATATCGCCGTCCCCACCCGCACCATCGTGCTGCCCGCCTTCACGGCGGCTTCTAGGTCGCCCGTCATGCCCATCGACAGAGTGTCGAACTGGGGCAAGTTCAATGCGGCTTTCACCTTGTCAAACAAGGCGCGTGCTTTGGCATGCACCGCCACTTGCGCCTCAAAGCCTTCCACGGGGTCGGGGATGGTCATCAGGCCCCGCAACACCAAGCGAGGCAGCTTGGCTACTTCGGTGGCCAGCACCAACACATCCGTAGGGGCAATGCCTGATTTGGTTTCGCCACCGTCGATGTTGACTTGCAGGCACACGTTGAGCGGCGCTAGGTGTGCGGGGCGTTGGTCGCTCAACCGCTGCGCAATCTTCAAACGGTCCACCGTGTGCGCCCAGTCAAAGTGCTCGGCCACCAGTTTGGTTTTGTTGCTTTGGATGGGGCCAATGCAGTGCCAGACCAATGCGGGCTGAACAGCTTGCAAGGCGGTGATTTTGTCCACGCCTTCTTGGATGTAGTTTTCGCCAAAGTCACGTTGACCGCAGGCGGCGACTTGGCGTACATCGTCTGCACCGAAGGTTTTGGACACGGCTAACAACTGCACGCTGTCAGCCCCGCGGCCACTGGCTGCGCAAGCTGCTGTGATGCGCGCTTGAACCGTGTGAAGGTTGTCACGTAAGACGTGGTCTGAATTGCTCATGTTGGGGCTACTTTAACAAGGCGCGCACGGGTTACCTGTGTGACATGTGTGGGCGTTGGTCTACCCCTATGATGCAGCGCAGTTCAACCCTCTACTGGTACACACACATGTCTAGCATCAACGCCAAAACCTACGAACCCGCCGCTTCTGCCCACGTTGCCTTCATCGGCATGGGCGTGATGGGCTACCCCATGGCCGGCCACTTGGCCATCGCAGGCCATGCGGTGACGGTGTACAACCGCTCCCCCGCCAAGGCCGAAGCTTGGGTGAAAGAGTTTGCCAACAGCAAAGCCCCCAAGAGCGCACTGACCCCACGCGAAGCCGCCAAAGGCGCCAGCATTGTGTTTTGCTGCGTGGGCAATGACGACGATTTGCGCTCGGTGGTGTTTGGTGCTGACGGCATGCTGGCAGGCATGGAACCAGGCACGGTGTTGGTGGACCACACCACGGCCTCTGCTGATGTGGCCCGAGAGATCTACACAGCGGCTAAAAACCTCGGCATTCATTTCATCGACGCCCCCGTGTCAGGCGGTCAAGGTGGCGCACAAAACGGCATGCTCACTGTGATGTGCGGTGGCGATGCGCTCGTATTCGAACGCGTCAAACCTGTCGCCATGGCTTTCTCTCGCGCCTTCACCTTGATGGGCGAGCCAGGCGCTGGTCAGCTAACCAAGATGGTGAACCAAATCTGTATCGCTGGCTTGGTGCAAGGCCTGAGCGAAGCAATTGCCTTCGGCCAAAAAGCAGGCCTCGACATGAACCTTGTGCTCGACGTGATTGGCAAAGGCGCCGCGCAAAGCTGGCAAATGGACAACCGTGGCAAGACCATGGTGGCCGACAAATTTGACTTTGGCTTTGCCGTGGACTGGATGCGCAAAGATTTGGGCCTCGTCTTTGACGAAGCCAAGCGCAACGGCGCCGTACTGCCCGTGACACAAATGGTTGATCAGTTCTACGGTGACGTGCAAAAGATGGGCGGCAACCGTTGGGACACATCTAGCCTGATCAAGCGTTTACGCTAAGCAAGCGCGCAGCAAAAAGCCCCGCATGCGGGGCTTTTTTTATGACCGTCGTACCGCTTATTTGATGGGCGTGACAACGGGTTGTTGCGAGGTCGTTGGTTTGGGCGCATTGAGATCGACCGACTGTGAAGTGCTGCTGCGTTTGGGTTGCATGGCGCGCAATTCATCTTCTGTGATGTATTCAAACACGCGCACCACACGCTTGACACCGCTCACACCTCGCACGACGTCTGTCGCGCGCTGTGACTCACGTTGTGTGACTCGCCCCATCAGGTAAATCGTGCCGCGCTCACCCACCACTTTGAAGATGTTGGCAAAGACATCTTCCGTGTCCACCATGGAGGCTTTCACTTTGGCGACCAGTAAGGCATCGCTCGCGCGATCACCAGCAGTTGAGGCTGGACCAATGGTCAACTCATTCACCACGGCGCGTACGTTTTCTACACGGCCGATCAATGATTCAACTTGGCGACGCACCGTGTCGTTCGACACTTGACCTGTGATCAACACCTGACGGTTGTAGCTGGTGATGCTGACATGCTCTTTGCTGCCAAAGTTTTCGCGAATGGCCGTCGCGCTGCGTTGCTCAATGCCTTCGTCTTCGACTTGGATGCCTGTCGAGCGACGGTCGCTAGCCACCATGGCTCCACCGATAACGCCACCAAACATCAAAGGTGCGGCGCACGAGGCAAGGCCTAAACACATGACCAATGTGGACAACAACGATGCAGTTGATTTGTTCAACAATTTCATTCTTTACCCTCTGTGTCACCCAACAATTGCGCATCGACACCATCGCAAATGCAATGGATGGCGAGCAAGTGGACTTCTTGAATTCGTGCGGTACGGTCGTGCGGCACGCAAATATGAACATCGGTTTCGCGCAAGGCTTGGTTCATCTTGCCGCCGCCTTTGCCGGTGAGAGCCACCACGGTCATGTCACGTTCATGGGCCGCTTGAATTGCTGCCAACACATTGGGAGAGCTGCCGCTGGTGGTGATGGCCAACAGCACATCGCCCGACTGCCCCAAAGCGCGGACTTGTTTGGCAAAAATTTGTTCGTAGCTGTAATCGTTGGCCACAGCCGTGAGGATGGAGCTATCCGTGGTGAGTGCAATGGCGCCCAGCTCTGGACGTTCACGCTCAAATCGCCCCACAAACTCAGCGGCAAAGTGTTGTGCATCGGCGGCAGAGCCCCCATTGCCACACGCCAGCACTTTGCCACCACTGGTGACGCTGGCGAGCACCGCTGACACGGCCGCCGCGATGGGTTTGGACAGGACTTGCGCGGCCTGATATTTCAGGTCGGCTGAGTCGATGAAGTGTTGTTCAATACGTTGCTCAAGCATGGCTCAATGATACCTTTTGTGACTGCGTGATGCGCTTTGCTCAATCTGCGTCAAATGCGGCTTTGAGCCACTCTAGCCCTTCACCTTGGAGCGCCACGACATCAAACCGACATGGGGGTATGTGTCGCAGTTTCAACAGGTAGTGGCGAGCTGCAAACACGATTCGCCGTCGCTTGGACTGTGTCACGCTGGCTACGGCTCCGCCGTGCTCGCTGCTGGCGCGTTTCCTGACTTCGACGAACACCAAGGTGCCATCGCTGGCTTGCATGATCAAATCTATCTCTCCACCGCCCCGACCAGGCGTCCGATAATTGCGTTGTACGAGTTTCAAACCTTGGGTTTGTAAATAGTGCAACGCGCGGTCTTCGGCTGCATCCCCCTTTTGCTTGGTGGTAATTAGCAATTGCGTATGCATTTGCTTATGGCCATCGGGTTTGTTCACAGCACCTCCTTGATGAACACCAACTTTGACACTGCTTTGTCGGCCGCACACGCCGCCACAGCCGCCCAGAACCATCCCACAGGTACGCTTTATGTGGTGGCCACGCCTATTGGCAATTTGGCCGACATCAGCTTGCGTGCGCTGCATGTGCTGAGTCTTTGCGACACACTGGCTTGCGAGGACACGCGCCACTCACAAACTTTGCTGCGCGCCTACGGCATCGACAAACAAGCTTCTCACTGGCTGGCTGTGCACCAGCACAACGAAGCAGAGGCGGCGCAAGAGGTGATTCGTCGTTTGCATGCAGGGCAGCGCGTGGCTTACGTGAGCGATGCTGGCACCCCCGCCGTGAGTGACCCGGGCGCACGTTTAGCCTGGCAAGTTCAAAGCGCCGGTTTGCGGGTGATTCCTTTGCCTGGCGCCAGCAGCGTGACATCACTGCTGAGTGCTTCTGGCACGCCAGCCCCAGACTCGTCGGGCTTTGTGTTTGTTGGCTTCTTGCCATCAAAGGCCACTGAGCGCAGCCATGCTGTTGAAGTAGTGAGTCAAGAGCCACGCACGCAAGTGCTACTTGAGGCCCCACACCGCATTGAGGCCCTCGCCACTGCGCTGGGGGCTTTGGGTGCGCGGCACGTCACGATTGGGCGTGAGCTAACAAAGCAGTTTGAAGAAATTGCCACAGTTGCCGCACAAGACCTGAGCACTTGGTTACAGGGCCATCCTCAGCGTACGCGCGGCGAATTTGCTTTGGTGGTACACGCGCAACCTCAAGTGCTTGCAGCAGGATCTGACAACGACCGTTTGCTGAAAATTTTGATGCAAGAGTTGCCACTCAAGACCGCAGTGAAGGTCGCGGCTGAAATCAGCGGTGAGGCAAAAAATGCACTGTATGACCGTGCGCTGGCGTTAAAGCAAGCAACTTCTGATTGACACATGTGGTGCGGCTGGCGGGGATCGAACCCACGACCCTTGGCTTCGGAGGCCAATACTCTATCCACTGAGCTACAGCCGCACTTTGTCAGCTGTTGATTGTAGGGGCGCCGCTATAATTTCCGCAGTTTTAGAGATAGTCCACAGGATTTAAAAATGAGCCACGACAACCACGATCAATCGCACTCAACTTCACAAGTTTTCTCGTCCACGATGAAGACATTTGTCTTGCCCGTGTTGGTAGTTGTTGGCTTGGTTGCTTACATTGCCGCCTCTTTCCGTCCTCAAGTCGTCACCACCTCAAACCCCAACGAAGCTGTTGAGGCTCGTATTCAAAAGGTGGGCGCAGTTGAAATTAAGGATGCCAACCGTGCTGCACGTTCTGGCGAAGAAGTGTTCAAAGCTCAATGCTCGACTTGCCATGCCACGGGAGCTGCAGGCTCTCCTAAATTTGGCGATGCGGCTGCTTGGGGTCCACGCATTGCGAAAGGCTTTGATGCGTTGATGACTTCTGCACTCAAGGGCAAAGGCAATATGGGCCCACAGGGCGGCGGCAACTTTGAAGACTACGAAGTGGGCCGCGGTGTTGCCTATATGGCGAACGCTGCCGGTGCTAAGTTTGCTGAACCGAAAAAGCCCGAAGCGAAATAAGCACAGTTGTATTTCAAAAAGCCGCTCCATGAGCGGCTTTTTTGTTTTCACCCATTGCGTGCTTGCTGTGGGCTTCTTACATAGCCGAACCGCTGTGGTAACGCTCTTGTTTCTAGTTCTTGCGGCACCCACAGCCCAGCCTCGATGAGCTCTGCCGCTTGCAACATGTCTTGGGTATGTACCAAGCCAAAGCCTTGCTCTGTGTCGAGGTACACGCGTCCATGGTCATCCATGATGCAGCGTTGCATTCGCGCGGACACACCTGTGTGTGATTGAATCGATCCGTCTGGTTGCAATCGCCAGACCCAAGGCGTTGCTTCTAGCTCAACATAAACACGCTGTGGACCATTTTGAAAATACCATTGCCCCTGCGCGTCACTCGCATAGTTTCGCCCAATGAAGGCGACTAGCTTTTCGTGTGTGAGCCTCGACCCTTTGCTTTGTACAAAGCTACCTTTTGCTTGAGTTTGGTCATCACGCATGTACCAATCACCGCGCGCGTCCAAGCCCAACCAACCGTAGCAGTCGGGCACATTTGGCCATTTGGCCATGGCTTGCTTGACGAGATCATCCATGTTGTGTCATCCACTCCATCACGGCCCAAGGCATTTCTTGCAAATCGGCAGGAAAGCGGCCAGACGCAAAACCAACGTGCCCACCTTGGTCAGGTTGCCAGAGTGTGACATGGTCACTCACTTGGTCTTGCGTAGGCAAGCAACTAGCGGGGACAAACGGATCGTTACGGGCATTCAACACCAAAGCCGGCACCTGAATGCGTGACAAACCTGGCTTTGCACTTGCCCTGTCCCAATAATCATCTGTACCTCTAAACCCATGCAAGGGCGCTGTAAAGACATCATCAAATGCGTACAGGGTGTCTGCCGCCATTAATTCTTGGGGATCAAATAAGTTCGGGTACTGCTGTAGCTTTTGCATGGCGCGTGGCTTCATCGTGGCCAAGAACATGCGGGCATAGACCGCCTTGTTGAATCCTGTATCAATAGCGTTGCCGCTTGCTGTCAAGTCGATTGGCGAACAGATGGATGTCACCCCGTTGACGACTTGTGTGGCGGCTTGGCCCATTTCGCCTGCCCAACGCATGAGTGCGTTCCCGCCAAGGGAAACACCTGCGGCAAAGATAGCCCCCGCGTGTTCTGCATGAAAACGCTTGAGCATCCAGTCCACTTCTTCGAAATCACCCGAGTGATAGGCCCTGGGTGCCCAATTGATTTCACCGCTGCAACCTCTGAAATGAGGCACAGCCATGTGCCAACCCCGGAGCTGTGCTTCTTGTGCAAAAGCTTGCGCGTAGTGGCTACTCGATGACCCTTCCAGCCCATGAAAAAGCACCAATAAGGGGGCGTCATCAGGCAGATCAACAGTAGACAAGTGCCAATCGACATCGACAAAGTCGCCATCTGGCGTGTCCCAGCGCTCACGAGCCCAACGGGGCTTGGGGCCAACATAGCGTCGGGCGAGTTTTGCCGAGTAAATGGTTTGCGCATTACCCCCTGGCAACCACCAAGGGGATTTGTAATCCCAAATCAATGCAGAACCTGTGGCGCGGCGTGGGCTTCTGCGTGTGTGGGCGCGGTTCCTGGGCTGGCATGGTGTGCCACCATCCGCCAACCTTGCGCTGTGCGCTGATACACATTGGTGGCAACCACCGCAGCTTCTTGTGTGCCGTCCGTGGTGAGCAAGGCGATGCGCTCAATCACGTTGTGCATGGCGCTGGTGAGTGACTCGACTTTGCAAATGTGCTCTGGCCGCGCCGCGATGGTGCCATTGGCAAACATCGCTTCAAATGCAGCACGAATACTGGCACTGCCAACAAGTCGCGGGCCACCTGGATGTACGCAGACAATATCGTCTTCGTCCGCCCAGCAGCTCATGAGTTTTTCAATGTCGCCGGTTTGCAAGGCTTCATAGAACTGGGCTTCAATGGCGTCTGCTGTACCGCCCACAGTGGCAGCTCGGAGTTTGGCTTTAGGCATGGGCAAATTGTCCACTCATTTTGGGGCAATAAAAAAGCCCCAACCGTGAGGGAGGGGCTTTTGAACGCTGACGCGCACAGCAATTACTTGTGGGCGCGGTAGCGGCGCAAGGCCGACAATTCAGCGGCCAAGATGGCCAACTCAGAGCGAGCACGGGCCAAATCAACTTCTGATTTTGCGTTCTTCACGGCTTCTTCAGCTGCAAGTTTGGCTGCGTTTGCTTTTTCTTCGTCCATGTCTTTGCCGCGCACAGCGGTGTCAGACATGACGGTGACGCAGTCAGGTTGCACTTCAAGAATGCCGCCTGCTACGAAAACAAACTCTTCCCCACCATCAGCTGTGTGGATGCGCACCGAACCTGGACGGATGCGTGAAATCAGCGGCGTGTGGCGCGGATAGATACCGAGCTCGCCCGCTTCGCCTGGCAAAGCCACAAAAGTGGCTTCGCCCGAGAAGATGGACTCTTCTGCGCTGACAACATCTACGTGGATGGTACTCATAGGATCTCTCAGATCTTCTTAGCTTTTTCGAACGCTTCGTCGATGGTACCGACCATGTAGAAGGCTTGTTCTGGCAAGTGATCGCACTCACCGTTCACAATCATCTTGAAGCCACGGATGGTTTCAGCCAAGGTCACGTATTTACCGGGAGAACCAGTGAACACTTCAGCAACGTGGAAAGGCTGAGACAAGAAACGTTGGATCTTACGAGCGCGGGCCACAGCCAGCTTGTCTTCGGGAGCCAATTCGTCCATGCCCAAAATCGCGATGATGTCACGCAATTCTTTGTAGCGTTGCAGCGTACCTTGCACAGCGCGAGCTGTGGAGTAGTGCTCTTCGCCCACAACCAATGGGTCCAATTGACGGCTAGTGGAATCCAGTGGGTCAACCGCAGGGTAGATACCCAAAGCGGCGATGTCACGAGACAACACAACGGTCGAGTCCAAGTGAGCGAAGGTGGTCGCTGGAGATGGGTCGGTCAAGTCGTCAGCTGGCACGTAAACGGCTTGGATCGAAGTGATCGAACCCACTTTGGTAGAGGTAATACGCTCTTGCAAGCGGCCCATTTCTTCGGCCAGTGTAGGTTGGTAACCCACAGCAGAAGGCATACGGCCCAACAAAGCGGACACTTCAGTACCGGCCAAGGTGTAACGGTAGATGTTGTCCACGAAGAACAACACGTCACGACCTTCGTCACGGAAAGATTCAGCGATGGTCAAACCTGTCAAGGCCACGCGCAAACGGTTGCCAGGAGGCTCGTTCATCTGACCGTAAACCATGGCCACTTTGGACTCGCCCAAGTTCTCCAAGTTCACAACGCCAGAGTCGGCCATCTCGTGATAGAAGTCGTTACCTTCACGGGTACGCTCACCCACACCAGCGAACACAGACAAACCGCTGTGTGCTTTCGCGATGTTGTTGATGAGTTCCATCATGTTCACGGTTTTACCCACACCCGCACCACCGAACAAGCCAACCTTACCGCCTTTGGCGAAAGGACAGACCAAGTCGATCACCTTGATGCCGGTCTCGAGCAATTCTTGCGAAGGGCTGAGTTCGTCATAGGCAGGGGCCTTACGGTGGATAGAAGCGGTTTGGGCTTGGTCAACAGGACCACGTTCGTCGATGGGGTTACCCAACACGTCCATGATGCGGCCGAGAGTGGCTTTACCCACTGGCACGGTGATACCGGCAGCAGTGTTAGTCACCATCAAACCACGACGCAGACCGTCAGAAGAACCCAACGCGATGGTACGGACGATGCCGTCACCCAGCTGCTGCTGAACTTCCAGAGTCAGTGAAGTGCCTTCGAGCTTGAGCGCGTCGTAGACCTTGGGCATTTGGTCGCGTGGGAACTCGACGTCCACCACCGCGCCAATACATTGAACAATTTTGCCTTGGGCTTGAGCCATTTTTTGCTCCAAAAATTAAAATCAGACAGCAGCCGCACCTGCAACGATTTCCGAAAGTTCTTTCGTAATCGCCGCTTGACGCGTCTTGTTGTAAACCAGTTTGAGTTCGTTGATCACGTTCCCAGCGTTGTCGGTCGCAGACTTCATCGCAACCATACGGGCCGATTGCTCGGACGCCATACTTTCAGCCACGGCTTGATACACCATAGCTTCCACGTAGCGGAGCAACAATTCGTCGATGACGGTTTGTGCGTCCGGTTCGTAGATGTAGTCCCAAGTGCTGTGCACTTCGTGCGTTTTCAGCACTTCAGCCGACAAGGGCAGAAGTTGCTCAACCACAGCTTCTTGCTTCATGGTATTGATGAAACGCGTGTAGCACAGCTGGACCGAATTGATCTCACCGTTGACATACGCATCCAACAACACCTTGACTGGGCCAATGAGTTTGTCCAAATGGGGGGTGTCACCCAATTGGGTAGCTTGCGCCACAACCTTGACGCCAGAGCGATTCAAGAAACCCAAACCCTTGTTACCAATAGCCACAGCTTGCGCTTTGTGACCAGTGGTTTGCAAGTCGCGCAACTTGTTGGACACCATACGCAACACGTTGGTGTTCAAACCGCCGCACAAGCCTTTGTCTGTGGTCACCACGATAAAACCTTCATCCTTGGCGTGATTCACTTCCATGAAGGGGTGAACATACTCAGGATTGGCCTTGCCGAGGTTAGCCGCAACGTGACGAATCTTCTCGCTGTAAGGGCGAGCCGCACGCATGCGATCTTGCGCCTTACGCATCTTAGACGCGGCGACCATTTCCATGGCTTTGGTGATCTTCTTGGTGTTTTCCACCGATTTGATCTTGCCGCGAATTTCCTTACCTGCTGCCATTTGAGGCTCCTTGTGTCAGGTACGGATTAAGCGAAGGTTTTCTTGAACGCAGTCAATGCTGCGGTCAGTTCGGCCTCGGCATCTTTGTCCATGGCTTTGTCGGCTTCGAGTTTGGCCAACAGAGCAGCGTGCTTGTCTTTGAGGTAAGCATGCATTTCATATTCAAAGTGCAGAACTTGTTTGACTTCGATGTCGTCCATGTAGCCTTTGTTCACCGCAAACAGGGTTGCACCCATGATGCTGATGGACTGTGGGCTGTACTGAGCTTGCTTGAGCAATTCAGTCACGCGAGCACCGCGATCGAGTTGTTTACGTGTGGCTTCGTCGAGGTCAGACGCGAACTGAGCAAACGCTGCCAATTCACGGTACTGCGCCAAGTCGGTACGGATACCACCGGACAAGTTCTTGACCAATTTCGTTTGCGCTGCACCACCCACGCGAGACACTGAAATACCAGCGTTAATCGCGGGACGGATACCGGCGTTGAACAACGAAGTTTCCAAGAAGATTTGACCATCCGTGATCGAAATCACGTTGGTTGGCACGAATGCAGACACGTCACCAGCTTGGGTTTCAATGATTGGCAAAGCAGTCAGTGAACCAGTCTTGCCTTTGACAGCGCCTTTGGTGAAGGCTTCAACGTAGTCGGCGTTCACGCGAGCGGCACGCTCCAACAAACGGCTGTGGAGATAGAACACGTCGCCAGGGTAAGCTTCGCGGCCTGGTGGGCGACGCAACAGCAAAGACACTTGGCGGTAAGCCACAGCTTGCTTAGACAAATCGTCATACACGATCAAGGCGTCTTCGCCACGGTCGCGGAAGTATTCGCCCATCGTGCAACCTGAGTAGGCTGACACGTATTGCATCGCTGCAGATTCAGAGGCAGAAGCGGCCACCACAATGGTGTATTCCATCGCACCAGCTTGCTCCAAAGCACGCACCACGTTTTTGATCGACGAGGCTTTTTGGCCAATCGCGACGTAAACGCAAGTCATGTTTTGACCTTTTTGGTTGATGATGGCGTCGATCGCAACAGCGGTTTTACCTGTTTGACGGTCACCAATGATCAACTCACGTTGACCACGGCCGACGGGCACCATGGAGTCAACAGACTTCAAACCCGTTTGCATGGGTTGGCTCACAGATTCGCGAGCGATAACGCCAGGCGCAACCTTTTCGATCACGTCGGTCATCTTGGCGTTGATTGGGCCTTTGCCGTCGATAGGCTGACCCAACGCGTTCACCACGCGGCCAATGAGTTCAGGGCCGACTGGCACTTCCAAAATGCGACCTGTACATTTGACGATGTCGCCTTCAGAGATGTGCTCGTACTCACCCAAGATCACAGCACCGACCGAGTCACGCTCGAGGTTCAGGGCCAGACCGAATGTGTTGTTGGGGAATTCCAACATTTCGCCTTGCATCACGTCAGACAGACCGTGCACGCGAACGATACCGTCAGTCACCGACAAAACGGTGCCTTGGTTACGAACGTTGGCGTCATTAGCCAAACCTTCGATACGGCTCTTAATCAGCTCAGAGATTTCTGCTGGATTGAGTTGCATGACTCTTTCCTTCTTTCTTGTTAGGGCTGACAGGCATTAAGCCGTCAGCGCAACTTTCATTTGATCTAAACGGGCTTTGACAGAAGTGTCGAGCACTTCGTCACCCACCACCACGCGAATACCGCCAATCAGCTCAGGCTGCAAGGCCACAGAGACGTTGAGTTTGCGAGCAAAACGCTTTTCGAGAGCAGCCTTCACATCAGCCAAGGCTGCTGCGTCGATGTCGAAAGCGCTGTACACAACAGCGTCTGCCGTACCGCTTTGCGCGTTGACATGGGCACGGAATTGCGCAGCCACTTCAGGCAATGCGCTCAGGCGACCGTTGTCAATCACGGTGTGCAAAAAGTTTTGCGCAGCGGTTGGCAATTTGGATTTGGCGACACCCGAAATCAAATCAAACACTTGGCTTGATGTAACTTTGGGGCTATCCGCAAATTGCAGCAATTGGGCGTTCCCAGCGATCGCTGCGAGCTCATCGAGCCATGCAGCGGTACCACTCAGGTCTGCGGCCGAAGCCTTGAACAGAGCTTCTGCGTAAGGGCGGGCAATGGTGGCGAGTTCGGCCATGTTGTCCTCTTACAGCTCAGTCTTCAGACGACCCAACAAGTCGGCGTGAACGCTGGCGTTGACTTCCTTGCGGAGAATCTGCTCTGCGCCTTTGACAGCCAATGCAGCCACTTGCTCACGCAGGGCTTCACGTGCTTTCACGACTTCTTGCGCAGCTTCTGCATGAGCAGCAGCCACAATCTTTTTCGCTTCTTCCGAGGCATGCGCCTTGGCTTCGTCGATCAAGTGCTGGGCGCGACGCTCGGCGTCAGCCAACAAAGCGGTAGATTCGTTGCGGGTCTCAGCCAGCTTCAATTCCACTTCTTTGTGCGCGTTGGACAGTTCAATCTTGGCATGTTCGGCCGCAGCCAAACCATGGGCAATTTTTTCTGAACGTTCGTCAAGAGCGCTTGCGATGGGAGGCCACACAAATTTCATTGTGAACCACACCAAGATCGCAAAAACGATCATCTGGACGAACAGGGTTGCGTTGATACTCACGGCAACACCTTTCTTTTGGTAGTTGCGAGAATTACTTCAGAACGAAGGGGTTTGCGAAAGCAAACATCATGGCGATACCAACGCCGATCAAGAACGCAGCGTCGATCAAACCAGCCAACAAGAACATCTTGGTTTGCAATTCGTTCATCAATTCTGGTTGACGTGCAGCAGCTTCGAGGTACTTGCTACCCATGATGCCGATACCGATACATGCACCGATAGCGCCCAAACCAATGATGAGGCCAGCTGCGAGTGCGACGTAACCGAGGATGTGTTCCATTTTGTTGCTCCTAAAGAATGGATGAGAGAGAAAAGTTAAGAAAAAACCGAAATCAGTGCGCCTTAGTGGGCGTCATGCGCTTGACCCACATACACGAGCGTCAACATCATGAAGATGAAGGCTTGCAATGTGATGATCATGATGTGGAAGATGGCCCAAATCGAACCAGCAATGATGTGACCGATCGGCAACAAGATGCCCGGCAATGAAGTGGCAGCAGCGCCACCCATCAAGGCGATCAACATGAACACCAATTCGCCAGCGTACATGTTGCCAAAGAGTCGCATGCCATGCGACACGGTCTTGGCCGCGAATTCAATCATCTGCATGATGAAGTTCACAGGCCACAAGAGGGGATGTGCACCAAAGGGAGCGCAGAACAATTCGTGGATCCAGCCGCCTACGCCCTTGATCTTCATGTTGTAAAACACGCAGACCAACAACACAGAAGTCGACAAACCCAAAGTTGTTGACAAATCAGCCGAAGGCACCACGCGCATGTAAGCGTGATGCGCATCACCACCGTTCGCACCGTAGATGATTTCCCAAATTTTGGGGAACAAATCAACAGGGAACAAGTCCATGGCGTTCATCAAGAAAATCCAAACGAACACCGTCAAAGCCAGAGGCGCAACCAACTTACGGCTCTCGGCGTTGTGAATGATGCCCTTAGCTTGGCTGTCCACCATTTCAACCAAGATTTCCACAGCAGCCTGGAAGCGGCCGGGCGCGTGAGCAGTCGCACCGCGCGCAGCACGCCACAAGAAGAAACTAGCCACCACACCCAACAACACAGACCAAAAAATAGAGTCCAAGTTGTAAACGGAAAAGTCAATGACGCCGGCCATTGGCTTGTTTTGCAGATGCGTCAGGTGGTGAACGATGTATTCACCAGCGGTCGGACCATGTTCAACAGACATTCGTTCGCTCTTTTTTAAGTTGGTTTGACTGGGTAAAACACTTTGCGAAAGCCTAGCGCCACCCAATACACCTTCATTGTCACCACCAGACCCGCCAACATGGCAGGCCAGCTCAAATCATTCACCAAACGCGGCGCCGCAAATAGCATTGCCACCGTCAGGCCTATCTTGACCATCTCCCAAAGGAAAAAGCCAAACACCGCAGCGCCAGCATTGACCGAGGCAACCCGACTGGTCAAACCTCGCGCAAACAACGCCGCAGGGACAATCACAGCCAGCGCGCCGTAAAGTGCTGAATAAACCGCAGCTATACGCCCTGACACAAGCCACACAAGACCTGCCACCAAGAGCCCTAGCATCGCCTGGACTCCCACCACCCGCCATACCGACAGAAGGGGCTGATGTTTGCGCAACTCAGCAGCCTGTTCGGCAGTAAGTGGCTCAAACGTTTCTTGTACGTCTTCCTGATCTTCGGGGTGTATTCTGGTCATGTTTGTTTACGCCCAGGTTACATCCGTCATGTCTCTATAGAACCAAGAATTGTACGTGATAACCCATACGCTTTTGAGTCTATCGCACCAAGAAGAGGATAATTTGAGCCATGACAAGCCCCAGCACACCCCAAGAAAACCCTCGCGCAGACTCACTGATCGAGTACCCAAGCCTTTTCCCCATCAAAGTCATGGGCGAGCGGGTTGACGGTTTTGTGCATGCCGTCACTTACATTGCAGAGCAATTCGACCCCGCATTTGACGCCAGCACCATCGAACTGCGTGAAAGCAAGGGCGGTAAGTATTTAGGCGTCACTATCACCGTGACAGCTACCAGCCGCGAGCAGCTGGACGAGCTTTACCGCACCCTCACCTCTCACCCTTTGGTGAAAGTAGTGCTGTGATCAAACACCTTGGCCGCGTGCCCTACCTGCCCACCTATCAGGCCATGCAGGATTTCACAGCGACACGCACGCCTGAGACACCTGATGAACTCTGGGTTTGCGAACACCCCCCCGTGTTCACGCAAGGCCTTGCTGGACACGAAGACCATTTGCTAGCCCCGGGGGACATTCCTGTGGTGGCTACTAACCGCGGCGGACAAGTCACATTCCACGGCCCTGGGCAAGTGGTGGCATACCCCTTGATCGACCTCCAACGCGCAGGCTACTACGTCAAGGAATACGTGTACCGCATTGAAGAGGCAGTGATTCGCACACTCGACCACTTTGGCATCACTGGCCATCGCGTGTCTGGCGCACCCGGCATTTACGTACGCTTAGACAACCCGAGCAGCCACGCCATGCTGGCACAGCGTCCGCAAAAAAATGCCAGCAAAGACCCAAACTTTGCCGGGCTCGGCAAAATTGCTGCGCTTGGCATCAAGGTCAGCCGCCATTGCACGTACCACGGCGTCGCCCTGAACGTGGCCATGGACTTATCCCCCTACCAGCGCATCAACCCTTGTGGCTATCAAGGCCTGCAAACGGTTGATCTTTCTACAATCGGCGTATCGGTCAGTTGGCAAGAGGCCGCTGACGTTTTGAGCCAAAAGCTCGTCACCCATTTGGCGCCCTGATACAGGGCCATTCACACAGGCTTTATCGCGATGTCCACCCCAGAAAACCAAGTCGTGCGCGAAGCGCAAACCGTCGAAAACTACAACGCTTCTGCCAAGCAAAAAGCCGCCGCCAAACTCTCACGCATCCCCGTGAAAGTGGAACAAAGCGAAGTGCTGAAAAAGCCTGATTGGATTCGCGTCAAAGCCGGCTCGCCCTCGACACGTTTTTACGAAATCAAAGACGTGCTGCGCGCCAACAAATTGGTGACCGTGTGCGAAGAAGCCAGCTGCCCCAACATTGGCGAATGCTTTGGCAAAGGCACGGCCACCTTCATGATCATGGGCGACAAGTGCACACGCCGCTGCCCCTTCTGCGATGTGGGTCACGGTCGCCCTGATCCACTCGACGTGAACGAGCCAGAAAACTTAGCCAAAACCATTGCGGACTTGAAGCTGAAATACGTGGTGATTACTAGTGTCGATCGCGATGACTTGCGCGATGGCGGCAGCCAACATTTTGTAGATTGCATTCGACGCACACGCGAGCTGTCACCCCAAACGCAAATTGAAATTTTGGTCCCCGACTTCCGAGGCCGTGATGACCGCGCCTTGGAGATTCTCAAAGCCGCACCGCCTGATGTGATGAACCACAATTTAGAGACCGTGCCGCGCCTCTACAAAGAAGCACGCCCCGGCAGCGACTACGCGTTCAGCCTGAACTTACTCAAGAAGTTCAAGGCCTTGTTTCCCAACGTCCCCACCAAGAGCGGCTTGATGGTGGGCCTTGGCGAAACAGACGAAGAAATTTTGCAGGTGATGCAAGACATGCGCGATCACAACATCGACATGCTCACCATCGGTCAATACTTAGCACCCAGCACCAGCCACATCCCTGTGCGCCGCTATGTGCACCCAGACACGTTCAAGATGTTTGAAGAAAAAGCCTACGAGATGGGCTTCACACACGCAGCCGTCGGTGCCATGGTGCGATCGTCATACCACGCAGACCAGCAGGCTCACGCCGCGCTTAACCCTTAAGCCCCATCAACTCGGCAGGCTCATCGCTGGCGAGTACCTCTTGTGCCCACGCTTCCAAGCGTGCGGCATCGGCGCGAATCACCTCTTGCTTCACCGCCAAGATTTGCGTGGGATGCATCGAGAAGCTGCGCAAGCCCAAGCCCAACAACAAACGGGTCATGGCTGGATCGCCAGCCATTTCGCCACACACACTCACGCTCTTGCCTTGGATTCGGCTCTCGGCAATCGTGTCTGCCAACAATCGCAAAACCGCTGGGTGCAATGGGTCATACAAATGCGCAACCAGTTCGTCCGCACGGTCAATCGCCAAGGTGTATTGAATCAGGTCGTTGGTTCCCACAGACAAAAAGTCGAAGTGCTGCAAGAACATCTTCACGCTCAATGCCGCAGCAGGAACTTCAATCATGGCACCCACTTTGACAGGGCCAAACACTTCTCCACGGGCGTCTAATTGCTGACGCGCTTTGTCAATGAGTGACAGCGTTTGTTTGATTTCTCTCGCGTGGGCCAGCATTGGAATTAACAGATGCACTTGCCCGTGAGCGGCCGCTCGCAAAATAGCACGCAACTGCGTCAAGAACATGGCCGGATCGGCCAAGCTCCAGCGAATGGCTCGCAGACCCAAGGCTGGATTCAAATGTGTTTCATCTTTGACCGTGCGATCCAAGGGCTTGTCTGCACCAATATCCACCGTTCGAATGGTGACGGGCAGCCCCTTCATGCCGTCCACGGCACGCCTATAGGCAAGGTACTGCTCTTGTTCATCAGGCAGCGCGCCTGCGCGGCCCATGAACAAAAATTCACTACGGAACAAACCAACGCCGACAGCGCCTACATCCAATGCTGCAGGCGAGTCCTCTGGCATTTCAATATTGGCCAACAAATCCACGCGTTGCCCATCCAACGTCACGGCTGGCGTATGACGCAAGCGCAAGAGACGTTCGCGCTCTAAATCGGCTTGACGCTGTTTGAATCCGTACTCGGCCAAGATGATGGGCGAGGGGTTGACGATGACAACGCCGGCATCACCATCGATGATGATCCAATCGTCTTGGCGCACCAGCTGGCTGGCTGTTCGCGCCCCCACCACCGCAGGAATATCCAAACTGCGCGCCACGATGGCGGTATGCGATGTCTTGCCGCCCACATCGGTCACAAAACCCGTGAACACGCTTTGCTTGAATTGCAGCATGTCTGCGGGTGACAAGTCATGAGCCACCAAAACCAACGGCACGTCCATGTCGTCATCCAGCTGCAAATCTTGCTGGCGAGCTTGGTTGCTGCGTTTAACAGCGGGGTGGGGCATGACCTGCGTCACGCCTTTCATGTGTCGCAGCATGCGCTCGACCACTTGCTCTAAATCACCTTTGCGCTCGCGCAAATAGGGATCATCCATTTCGTCGAATTGACGCGCCACCACATCTAACTGCGAGGTCAAAGCCCACTCAGCGTTATACAAACGCTCTTTGATCCAGCTCGTGACGCCTTCTTCCAACATGCTGTCTTGGAGCAGCATCAGATGGACTTCCAAGATGGCGGACAACTCGGGCGGCGAGTCCTTGGGCAAGTTGTCATGCAGATGATTCAACTCAGCCAGCACAGCCTCACGCGCTTGTCCTAAACGCCGAAGCTCCGAACTCACCTGCTCATGCGCGATGAAGTAATGCGCCACATCGACACGGCTAGAAGCGACCAACACGGCTCGCCCAATGGCGATACCGCGTGCAACTGCCAGACCGTGAACTGAAAACGTCATCTCGAATTACTCACCTTCACCAAATTTATCGGCCATCAGTGCCAGCAATGCATCCATGGCCTCTTGCTCTTGAGCGCCATCGGTTTCGAGCTCGACCTCGCTGCCGATACCGGCGGCCAGCATCATGACGCCCATGATGCTTTTTGCATTGACACGGCGCTCGCCTTTGCTGATCCAGACCTCACAAGGAAAACTGCCCGCCAATTTGGTGAGCTTGGCTGAAGCGCGGGCATGCAAGCCCAACTTATTGCTGATGGTGGTGGTTGTTTTGATCATGGGTTCTACGATTTTGATTCTGGGGAGCGGTGATAGCCACTTGCATCACGCCTTGCGTGCCGCCTGTGAGCGCACGCGCCACCAATGCGTCCAGTGATTCATGGCGATAGCACACCACACGGTACAGCATCGGCAAATTCACGCCCGCAATGAGTTTGGCATTGCTACCCGCCACGAGCTTTTGAGCCACGTTAGCCGGTGTTGCGCCAAAAATATCGGTCAGCACTAGCAAGCCCGTATCCAGCGCAGAACCCGCCGCATCTAGTGCTTGTGACAATGTGTCTTCAGGCTGAGCATCGGGCTGCACATCGATGGCAATGACGTCTGCCGAGCATTCGTCATACACGTGCATGGCACAGTCACGTAGCGCCTGCGCTAGGGGCGCGTGGGCAATGATGAGGATGCGATTGCTCATAAATTTATTCAGAACGTTGCTGCTGATTATCGGCTGTCTGATTTGTGCTTTAAAAAATAGCCATAAGACGCCAAACAGCACATGAAATACACAGCCATAGCACCTTGAAAAGCGACAGGCTCCATCCATCCTTGCGCTTTGAAGCCATCAATCATGAGCCCCATGCTCCACTGAACCACAAACACACCCAAGAACAGCACCAGGTTATACGCAGACAAGGCCTTGCCTGCGACCGCTGCGGGAAATGCCATGCCCACGGCGGGCTGCGCCAATGCGACAAACGAACTGCTAATACAGAACAAGGCCCAATGCAAGGCACCTGCATCCGCCCCCGCCAAGATGATGTAGGTCTGCACACAAAAATTCAGCGGCACGCCATAGGTCATTAATTTGTCAGCGCTGTAGCCGCGCTTGGTCAACGCTGGTGTGTACAAGCCCCACAACCAAAACGTGATCAACATGCAGACGTTCACCCAGAATAGGCCGGTGGCTGCCTCCAACGGTGTGTAGCCTGCCACCTTGACCATCCAAGGCCCTGCCCACAAGGTTTGCATGGCCACAAAGCCGCCGTAGTTGAAAAAACCCATTGGCGTGAGACTTCGGAAATAGGGGTGCGCCCACACTTGTTTGTAGCTGGCCAAAATACCCACGCGTTTGCTTGGCTCGGTTTCGGCCACAAGCTCTGGGAGACGCCACTTTGGCACTTGCCATGTCATCAAGACCATCGACATCACGATCAGAAACGCAAGCCCCACAAAAATCCAACGCCACCCCACAACTGGCAACAACCATTGCACAGGCAGCGTTGAGGCCAACATGCCAAAGGCGCCGGTCATGAGCATCCACGAATTAGCACGTTGCTGGTTTTCTAAAGCAAGCCATCGGCGATAGCCTGTGAGTGGCGCCATCAAGCATGCGCTGACGCCCACACCAATCATGACTCGAGCCATCAGCAAACCGTAAAAATCGGATGCCCATGAAAATGCCAAACACCCTAAAACGGCGACCCCTAAAAAGCTCAACACCACTTTCTTAGGGCCATGTTGATCCAGCCAATGCCCCATGGGTAATTGCGTCAGTGAAAAACCAAAGAAATAGCCGCCAGCAAGCAAGCCCAAATCACGCGCGTGCAAACCGAAGTCCAAGGTCAACATCGGCGACAAAGTAGCTGTGATCGCACGCAGCAGGGTTGATAAAAAATAGGCCGAGGCGAAAGCCACGAACACCCATATTGCTGCTTTACGTGGCAGTACATCGTGGCTCATGAGGTTGTGCTTTCTCTTAAATTTTTCATGCCTCAATTATCAAGACAAACGGGGCAAGACCAAATGGCCCTTGCCCCGCTGGAGACACAAACTCTTACAGGTTTGTGCGTGTCTTTCAGACTTTATTTGTTTTTGAAGTCGTCGTGGCAAGACTTGCATGTGCCTGCCGTTGCAGTGAATGCCGCTTTGAATGCATCTTCTTTGCCTGTCTTAGTGGCAGCAACCAACTTGACGGATTCGGACTGTAGTTTGTCAGCCGCTTCTTTGAACTTAGCGCTCTGCTTCCAAACCTCTGGCTTGGCTTTAGTCTCTGCTGTTTCTGTACCTTCACCAAAGGCATGCCATGGCAATTTGGCCATGCTTGCCACGATCTCGGCGTTCTCTGTGGCGATCTTGGCATCGAAAGGCGCCTTACCTTGGGCCATGGCACCTAGGCGGCCAAAGTGTGCGGCTGTCACACTGAACGCTGCTTTACGGTATTTCACCGCATCTTCTGGTTTTGCAAACTGCGCTGCAGCTGAAAAGCTCATTGCAGCAGCACAAAGCGCAATCGACGACAAGATGATCTTTTTCATTGGGTAGGTCCTTTAGGGTTGAAAATAGGATGTGTTGGTGCGCTGAGTTTACGAACTTTGTTGCACGCTGTCTTTTTATCATTCTTTACCGCATGCCACACACACATTCATTGCATCGCATTCGTATTTGGGATCTTCCCACGCGAGGATTTCATGTTCTTTTGGCGCTCTGCGTTGCGGGGCTCATAGCCACTGGCGAAATGGGCCTCATGCCGATTCATTTCTGGCTAGGCTACACCGTGTTGACCTTGGTTCTTTTCCGTTTGGTCTGGGGCTTTGTGGGCGGCCACTGGTCTAGATTCAGCAATTTTGTGCCTACACCGGCCAAATTGCGCGCTTACCTGCAAGCCGTGCGTGAACAACAAACACCTCAGAGCATTGGCCATAACCCTTTGGGGGCTCTGTCTGTCATCGGTATGTTGAGCCTAGTTTTGCTACAAGTGTTCAGCGGTTTTCTCAGCGATGATGAAATTGCTAACGCAGGCCCTTGGACCGCCTTTGTACCTGCAGACTGGGTTGAGCTTGCCACTGAATACCACAGCGACATTGGTAAAGTTCTTTTGATTGTGCTGATCGCTTTGCATGTGGGCACTGTGCTTTATTACAAACGCATCAAGCACGAGGACTTAATCACCCCCATGCTCACGGGCGACAAAGTGTTCACCGCCGAAGTTCACGCGTCTCGTGACACACGCACGTCTCGCTTGTTTGCACTTGGTATTTTTGTAGGGTGCGCCTATGTGGTTTACCGCTTAGTGACCCTTGCCTAACCATTTGTAACGCCCATAAAAAAGCCGCGCAGTGCGCGGCTTTTTGTTGCATCGAAGTTTTACGCTTTGACTTGAGCCAGCAAGGTCTCGGCATTGCTCACTTCAAACTTACCCGGCGCTTCTGCATTCAGCGTCACCACCTTGCCGTCCTTGACCAACATTGAATAACGATCGCTGCGAACGCCCATACCGCGAGCAGTCAAATCCAATACCAAACCTGTGGCTTTGGCAAATTCTGCACTACCGTCGCCCAACATGCGCACTTTGCCATTTGTGTTTTGGTCACGCGCCCAGGCACCCATGACAAATGCATCATTGACACTGACACACCAGATTTCATCCACGCCAGCTGCTTTGAACTCATCGTGCAAGGCCACGTAGCCAGGCACATGCCTCGCAGAGCAAGTGGGCGTAAACGCGCCTGGCAAGGCAAACAAAGCAATGGTTTTACCTGCAGTCGCTTTGGCCACATCCACAGCGTTCGGGCCAATGCTGCAGCCTTCACCTTCGACCTCTGAATATTCCATCAGGGTGGTGTGTGGCAGGGTGTCTCCAACTTTAATCATGCTGTCTCCAAAAAATGACGTTACAAAACAAAAACGACCCACATTGTGGGTCGTTTTCTTTAGCCTTGCAGAGCCGAAGCCCTTTGGTATTTAAACCGCAGCAGCTTTCTCAACCAAACGGGTCACGACCCAGTTTTTGGTTTTCGAAATTGGCTTGCTCTCAGTGATCTCGATCACGTCGCCCAGGTGGTATGCACCTGTTTCGTCGTGAGCGTGATACTTCGAGGACTTAGCCACGATCTTGCCGTAGAGGGCGTGCTTCACACGACGCTCCACGAGCACAGTCACAGTTTTAGCGCGCTTGTCGCTCACCACCTTGCCAATCAAGGTGCGCTTGAGGGATTTCTTAGCTTCCGTCATGTTCACTCCTTACTTGGCGGCTTGCTTTTCAGCAAGAATGGTTTTCGCACGAGCGATGCTGCGACGTGTAGAACGCAGTTGTGCCGTGTTGTTGAGTTGTTGCGTACCTTTTTGCATGCGCAAGCCAAAGTGAGCTTTTTGCAACTCTTTGACTTCAGCCTCGAGGCCGGCAACGTCTTTTTGGCGCAGTTCAGCAGCTTTCATTTCTTATTTCTCCTGATTACTGGCCGATCATGCGTGCCACGAATGTGGTGCGCAAGGGCAGCTTTGCAGCGGCCAGACGGAATGCTTCACGGGCCAACTCTTCAGGGACGCCTACGATTTCGTAGAGGACCTTGCCGGGTTGGATCTCAGCCACGTAGTACTCGGGGTTACCTTTACCGTTACCCATACGCACTTCAGCAGGCTTATTGGAAATCGGCTTGTCAGGGAACACACGAATCCAGATACGGCCGCCACGTTTGACGTGACGAGAGATCGCACGACGTGCGGACTCGATCTGGCGGGCCGTCAAACGGCCGCGATCGGTGGATTTCAGACCGAAGTCACCGAACGCCACAGTGTTGCCACGTGTTGCGATGCCGGTGTTGCGGCCTTTTTGCTCTTTGCGGTATTTACGGCGTGCTGGTTGCAGCATGCTTATTCTCCTGTTCCGTCCGCAGCCGTGCCAGTGGCTGCGGGCGCGGCAACCTTGCGGACGCGCTTGACGGCAGTTTTAGGGGCATCAGCGGCTTCAGCGGGTTTATCGCTGCCATCCGTTGGTGCGGCATTGGTACCCGCTGGGCGACGTGCACCGCGAGCTGGGCGATCGCCAGCTGGGCGTGCGTCACGGCGAGGACCGCGAGGACGACGCTCTTCTTCAGCACGTGGTTCAACGGCGGCCGGCAGGTCGTTACGACCCAAGGTATCGCCTTTGTAAACCCACACTTTGACACCGATGATGCCGTAAGTGGTTTTAGCTTCAGAAGTTGCGTAATCGATGTCTGCACGCAGGGTGTGAAGTGGCACGCGACCTTCACGATACCACTCGGTACGTGCGATCTCGATGCCGTTCAAACGACCTGCCGACATGATCTTGATGCCTTGAGCACCCAGACGCATGGCGTTTTGCATAGCGCGCTTCATGGCGCGGCGGAACATGATGCGTTTTTCGAGCTGTTGAGTGATGCTGTCAGCGATCAATTGCGCATCGATTTCAGGCTTGCGCACTTCTTCGATGTTGACGGCGACTGGCACGCCCAAACGGGCTGCGAGTTCTTTTTTCAAGTTCTCGATGTCTTCGCCTTTTTTGCCGATCACCACGCCTGGACGAGCCGAGAAGATGGTGATGCGTGCGCTTTTAGCGGGACGCTCGATGAGAACGCGAGAAACAGAAGCGTTTTTCAGCTTGCCTTTGAGGTACTCGCGCACTTTGATGTCTTCAGCCAGCATGCCAGCGAAGTCATTGTTGCTTGCGTACCAACGGCTAGCCCAGTTGCGGCTCACTGCAAGGCGAAAGCCTGTGGGGTGGATTTTTTGTCCCATATCTTCCTATACCTTTCAGTTACCGACTGTCACGTAAACGTGGCAGGTGGGCTTGCTGATACTGTTACCGCGGCCTTTGGCGCGGGCCGTGAAACGCTTGAGCGTGGCGCCTTTTTCGACGTAGATGGTTTTCACCTTCAACTCGTCGATGTCTGCACCGTCGTTGTGTTCAGCGTTAGCAATCGCAGATTCCAAAACTTTCTTGACGATGCCAGCAGCTTTTTTCTGCGTGAATGTCAGGATGTTCAGAGCCTGGTCAACTTTTTTGCCGCGGATCATGTCCGCGACCAAACGGCCTTTGTCGACCGACAAACGGACGCCCCTAAGGACTGCACGTGTTTCCATGGTCTTTCCTTATTTCTTCTGGACTTTTTTGTCCGCGGGGTGACCTTTGAAGGTACGAGTCAGAGCGAATTCGCCCAACTTGTGACCCACCATTTGGTCAGTGATATACACGGGCACGTGTTGCTTGCCGTTGTGCACAGCGATGGTCAAGCCGATGAAATCGGGCAAGATCATGGAACGACGTGACCAAGTTTTCACTGGCTTTTTATCTTTGGTAGCAATGGCCTTGTCGACCTTGGCCACCAAATGATGGTCAACAAACGGACCCTTTTTGAGAGAGCGAGTCATTTGTTACCCCTTACTTTTTACGACGCGACACAATCATGACTTGTGTGCGCTTGTTGTTACGGGTACGGTAGCCTTTTGTCAGGTTACCCCATGGGTCAACTGCATGACGGCCTTCACCGGTGCGACCCTCGCCACCACCGTGTGGGTGATCCACTGGGTTCATCGCGACGCCACGCACGGTTGGGCGAATACCCATCCAGCGCTTGACACCAGCTTTACCCAATTGGCGGAGGCTGTGTTCTTCGTTTGCAACTTCACCGATGGTGGCGCGGCATTCGATGTGGATCTTGCGAACTTCACCAGAGCGCATACGCACTTGAGCGTAAGTGCCTTCACGAGCCAACAAAGTGGCCGATGTACCAGCTGAACGCGCGATTTGTGCACCAGCACCTGGCTTCAACTCGATACAGTGAATGGTTGAACCCACTGGAATGTTGCGGATTGGCAAGGTGTTACCTGCACGGATCGGGGCTTCCGAACCGCTGAGCAACGACGCGCCAACTTCCAGACCACGTGGGGCAATGATGTAACGACGCTCGCCGTCCGCGTAACACACCAAAGCGATGTGCGCTGTACGGTTTGGATCGTATTCAATGCGTTCCACTTTTGCGGGGATAGCGTCTTTGTTACGCTTGAAATCCACCACGCGGTAGTGATGCTTGTGACCACCGCCCTTATGACGGGTAGTGATGTGACCGTTGTTGTTACGACCCGATTTTTGGTGCTGGGGTTCCAGCAACGGAGCGTAAGCGTCACCTTTGTAGAGGTGATCACGGGTAACTTTGACGACGCCACGTTGACCGGGCGACGTAGGTTTCATCTTGATGACTGCCATGATTATGCGGCCTCCCCAGAGATGTTCAGCTCTTGACCAGCTTTCAGGGTCACATAAGCTTTGCGAACGTTGTCGCGACGGCCAATGGACTTACCAAAACGCTTGGTTTTGCCTTTGGTGTTCACCACATTAACGCCTTGAACTTCAACCTTGAACATCAATTCCACAGCGGCCTTGATTTCTGGTTTAGTAGCGTTTTGCAGCACTTTGAATGTGACGACATTGTTTTTCTCTGCAACCATGGTGGCCTTTTCGGACACGACGGGAGCAACCAACAATTGCATCAAACGACCTTCGTCAAACTTGTGTGCGCTCATGCGAACATCTCCTTAAGTTTGTCCATGGCGCCCTTGGTCACGAGCACTTTACGGTAGTGCACCAATGACAATGGATCGGCATAGCGAGGCTCAACCACCAACACGTTTGGCAAGTTGCGTGAAGCCAAGTACAAGTTGTCATCAACTTCATCAGCGATCACCAACACAGACTCAAGGTTCATCGCCTTGAATTTGGCAGCCAACAATTTGGTTTTAGGAGCGTCAACCTTGAGAGACTCAACCACAGCCAAACGGCCTTCGCGGACCAGCTGAGAGAAGATCGAAGCCATACCAGCGCGGTACATCTTCTTGTTGATCTTCTGTGTGAAGTTCTCGTTAGGCATGTTCGGGAAAATGCGACCGCCGCCACGCCACAGAGGCGAAGACGTCATACCCGCGCGAGCGCGGCCGGTGCCTTTTTGCTTGAACGGCTTCTTGGTGGTGTGCTTAACTTGCTCACGGTCTTTTTGGGCACGAGTGCCTTGACGTGCGTTAGCTTGGTAAGCGACCACGATCTGGTGAACCAGATCTTCGTTGTATTCACGACCGAAAACGGTTTCAGGCGCGTCGTACTTAGACGCGGCTTGACCTTGGTCATTCAGGAGTTCGACTTGCATCAGTTCGCTCCTTTAGCTTTGACGGCGGGACGCACAGTCACGAAGCCACCGGCTGAACCAGGCACAGCGCCTTTGATCAACAACAGTTGGCGAGCTTC
Source organism: Limnohabitans sp. MORI2 (assembly GCF_027925025.1). Classification (NCBI taxonomy): domain Bacteria; kingdom Pseudomonadati; phylum Pseudomonadota; class Betaproteobacteria; order Burkholderiales; family Comamonadaceae; genus Limnohabitans; species Limnohabitans sp. MORI2. The sequence goes on along the minus strand of NZ_AP027058.1, from coordinate 151,492 downwards.
GTCGATGCGAATCACGTCGAGGTTTTGTGTTGTCACGATGTCGTCGCCGAGGTGGCCAGACATACGCTTACCGGGGAACACGCGACCTGGGTCTTGTGCCATACCGATAGAACCAGGCACATTGTGCGAACGGCTGTTACCGTGAGAAGCACGTTGTGAACTGAAGTGGTGACGCTTGATGGTGCCAGCAAAGCCTTTACCGATGGTTGTGCCTTGCACGTCCACCTTTTGGCCCACAGCAAACACATCAGCCACAGGCACAGTAGCGCCAGCGGCGTACTTAGCTGCAACGTCAGGCGTCACGTGGAATTCTTTGATGATTTCACCAGCTTCCACGCCTGCTTTCGCAAGGTGGCCAGCCATTGGCTTGGTCACGCGAGATGCTTTACGCGCGCCGAATGTGACCTGCAAGGCCACATAGCCGTCGTTTTCCTGGGTTTTCACTTGGGTCACGCGGTTGTTGGACACATCCAACACCGTGACAGGGATCGCATCCCCATCATCAGTGAACAGACGCATCATGCCCACTTTGCGGCCCAGCAATCCCAAACGGATGCTTTGACTCATTGTTTTCTCCAAAACTCTCACCGCAACCACTTCAATTGGCAGTTACGTTTTTGTGTGAAAGACGGGTTGATAAATCCCCGCACAAAATGTGCGGAGCCCGCGAGTATATCGCGAAAACCGCGCCAAGAGCAACTACTCGTTGGCGCGGGGCTTGGAATGAGCTTTTGGCCCACTCCAAAGTTGCACTAAAGTTTTATTGCAACTTGATTTCGACGTCCACGCCCGCTGGCAGATCGAGTTTCATCAAGGCGTCAACTGTTTTGTCAGTTGGGTCCACGATGTCCATCAAACGCTGGTGGGTACGGATTTCGAGCTGGTCACGGCTAGATTTGTTGACGTGCGGTGAACGCAAGATGTCAAAACGCTTCATGCGTGTTGGCAAAGGCACGGGGCCTTTGACAATCGCGCCAGTGCGCTTGGCAGTGTCAACGATCTCAGCAGCAGACTGGTCGATCAATTTGTAGTCAAACGCCTTGAGGCGGATGCGGATCTTTTGCTTCGAGGACATTTAAATTCCTCGATTAGGCGATGATCTTGGCAACCACACCAGCGCCAACAGTCTTACCGCCTTCGCGGATAGCGAAGCGCAAACCTTCTTCCATCGCAATGGGGTGGATCAACTTCACAGTGATCGACACGTTGTCACCAGGCATCACCATCTCTTTGCCTTCTGGCAACTCGATAGCACCTGTCACGTCAGTCGTACGGAAGTAGAACTGAGGACGGTAGTTGTTGAAGAATGGGGTGTGACGGCCGCCTTCGTCTTTGCTCAACACATAGATCTCAGCTGTGAAGTGAGTGTGTGGCTTGACTGAACCTGGCTTGCACAACACTTGACCGCGTTGCACGTCTTCGCGCTTTGTACCGCGCAACAAGATACCGACGTTGTCGCCAGCTTGACCTTGATCCAACAACTTGCGGAACATCTCAACGCCAGTACAGGTGGTCTTGACGGTGTCAACGATACCCACGATTTCGATTTCTTCGCCGACTTTGATCACACCGCGCTCAACGCGACCGGTCACCACAGTACCGCGGCCAGAGATGGAGAACACGTCTTCCACTGGCATCAAGAAGTTGCCGTCCACAGCGCGCTCAGGCGTAGGGATGTAGCTATCCAAAGCAGCAGCCAACTTCAAAATGGCTTCTTCGCCCAATGGGCCTTTGTCGCCTTCGAGGGCCAGCTTGGCTGAACCTTGAACGATTGGCGTGTCGTCGCCTGGGAAGTCGTACTTAGACAGGAGTTCGCGAACTTCCATCTCAACCAATTCCAACAACTCAGCGTCGTCCACCATGTCGCACTTGTTCAAGAACACGATGATGTAAGGCACGCCCACTTGACGAGCCAACAAGATGTGCTCGCGAGTTTGTGGCATGGGGCCGTCAGCAGCAGAACACACCAAGATAGCGCCGTCCATTTGAGCCGCGCCAGTGATCATGTTTTTCACATAGTCAGCGTGACCAGGGCAGTCCACGTGCGCATAGTGACGTGTTTCTGTTTCGTATTCAACGTGAGCGGTGTTGATGGTAATACCGCGTGCTTTTTCTTCAGGAGCCGCGTCGATTTGGTCGTAAGCCTTAGCTTCGCCGCCAAACTTGGTCGACAGGATCGTGGTGATCGCAGCTGTCAATGTTGTCTTGCCATGGTCCACGTGACCAATCGTGCCAACGTTGACGTGCGGTTTGGTACGTTCAAACTTACCTTTTGCCATTTGTATATCTCCAAAAAGAGCAATGCCCGTGATTCGGTTTTACGTCTGCACACAACTGCTGTTTCGCTTAGCACGGGACAACTAGGCGGCGCTGCATCGCAGACGGCGTCTCAAATGAAACGCGATGAAAAGAAAACAGGACAAGCCCCGAAAGGCTTGCCCATTCACACCTTACTTAGCGCGCGAAGCCACGATGGCTTCAGACACGTTACGTGGTGCTTCGGAGTAGTGCTTGAACTCCATGGTGTAGGTCGCACGGCCTTGCGTCATCGAACGCAAAGTGGTCGAGTAACCAAACATTTCAGACAATGGCACTTCAGCTTTAATTGCCTTACCGCCACCGACCATGTCGTCCATACCTTGCACCATGCCGCGACGTGAGGACAAGTCGCCCATCACGCTACCAGCGTAGTCTTCAGGTGTTTCAACTTCCACAGCCATCATGGGTTCCAAAATGACTGGCTGAGCTTTACGGCAGCCTTCTTTGAAACCAAAGATTGCAGCCATCTTGAACGCCATTTCGTTCGAGTCCACATCGTGGTACGAACCGAAGTGCAAAGTGACCTTGACGTCAACGACTGGGTAACCAGCCAATACGCCTTGACCCAAAGCTTCTTCAACACCTTTTTGCACCGCAGGGATGTATTCGCGAGGAACCACACCGCCCTTGATGGCGTCAACGAACTCAAAGCCTTTGCCAGCCTCTTGTGGCTCAACCTTCAGCACCACGTGACCGTACTGACCTTTACCGCCAGATTGACGCACGAACTTGCCTTCGGCTTCTTCCACAGTCTTGCGAATGGTTTCGCGGTAGGCCACTTGTGGCTTACCCACGTTGGCTTCCACGCCAAATTCGCGCTTCATACGGTCAACAATAATTTCCAAGTGCAATTCGCCCATACCACCGATGATGGTTTGGCCGGATTCTTCGTCGGTTTGCACACGGAAAGAAGGATCTTCCGCTGCCAAACGTGACAAAGCGATGCCCATTTTTTCTTGGTCAGCTTTGGACTTGGGTTCAACAGCCTGACGAATCACAGGCTCAGGGAACACCATGCGCTCGAGCGTCACAACTGCCGCTGGATCACACAAAGTCTCACCCGTGGTGACGTCTTTCAAGCCCACGCAAGCAGCGATGTCGCCAGCGCGGATTTCGTCGACTTCTTCACGGTTGTTGGCGTGCATCTGCACGATACGACCGATACGTTCTTTTTTGCCGCGCACCGCGTTGTACACGGTGTCGCCCTTTTTCAGAACGCCAGAGTAAACGCGCACGAAAGTCAACTGGCCAACAAAGGGGTCGGTCATCAACTTGAATGCCAAAGCAGAGAACTTTTCGTTGTCGTCAGCTTTGCGAGTCACTTCTTGCTCGTCTTCGTCGTAACCAGTGATGGCTTTCACGTCAACGGGAGAAGGCAACAACTCAACCACAGCGTCCAACATACGTTGCACGCCTTTGTTCTTGAACGCTGTACCGCACAACATGGGTTGGATTTCAGTAGCCAATGTACGAGCACGCAAGCCAGCAGTGATGTCATCTTCAGACAAATCACCTTCTTCGAGGTACTTGTTCATCAACTCTTCAGAGGCTTCAGCGGCAGCTTCCACCATCTTCTCGCGCCACTCTTTGGCTGTCTCGACGAGGTCAGCTGGAATGTCTTCGAAAGTGAACTTCATGCCTTGAGATGCTTCATCCCAAATGATGGCTTTCATCTTGCGCAAGTCAACCACGCCGGTGAAGTTGTCTTCAGCGCCGATTGGGATCACGATTGGCACAGGATTGGCCTTCAAGCGCAATTTCATCTGGTCAACGACCTTGAAGAAGTTAGCACCTGTACGGTCCATCTTGTTCACAAAGGCCAAACGTGGCACTTTGTACTTGTTGGCTTGACGCCACACGGTTTCGGATTGGGGCTGAACGCCACCCACCGCGCAGTAAACCATGCAAGCACCGTCGAGCACGCGCATGGAACGCTCAACTTCAATCGTGAAGTCAACGTGGCCAGGGGTGTCGATGATGTTGAAACGGTGCTCAGGGAAGGAATTGTCCATGCCTTTCCAGAAGCAAGTGGTGGCAGCAGAAGTGATCGTGATACCACGCTCTTGCTCTTGCTCCATCCAGTCCATGGTGGCAGCGCCATCATGCACTTCACCGATTTTGTGGTTCACACCGGTGTAATAAAGAATACGCTCTGTCGTCGTGGTTTTACCAGCGTCAATGTGCGCTGAAATACCAATGTTGCGATAGCGCTCAATGGGGGTATTGCGGGCCATGTTTTACCTTTGAATTTAGAAGCGGAAGTGGCTGAATGCCTTGTTGGCTTCGGCCATGCGGTGAACTTCGTCACGCTTTTTCATGGCACCGCCACGACCTTCAGACGCTTCCAACAATTCGTTGGCCAAGCGCAAAGCCATGGACTTTTCACCGCGCTTGCGAGCGGCTTCTTTCAACCAGCGCATGGACAAAGCCAAGCGACGAACTGGACGCACTTCAACGGGCACTTGGTAGTTAGCACCACCCACGCGGCGGGACTTAACTTCCACCATGGGCTTGACGTTGTTGATGGCCACAGTGAACAACTCGAGCGGATCTTTGCCCGACTTTTGTTCGATTTGCTCCAAGGCACCATAAATGATGCGCTCGGCAACAGCTTTTTTGCCGCCTTCCATGATCACGTTCATGAATTTGGACAGCTCAACATTACCGAATTTTGGATCCGGCAAGATTTCACGTTTAGGGACTTCGCGACGACGTGGCATTGTTTCACCTCATATTGCTTCAGTTGGCATCCTTTCGGACACCGCGAAAGTCATCATGACTTCCACTTACTCGACCCACACCCAACATGGATGCTTGGGGTCACTTCGTTTTGCGCCGTCTGCCTGACGACCAAAACACCGATTTGACGAATTAAGCCTCGCTAAGGCTGGCAGCCAATTAGGCCTTCTTTGGACGCTTAGCGCCGTACTTAGAGCGCGATTGCTTGCGGTCTTTCACGCCTTGCAAATCGAGCGAACCGCGCACGATGTGGTAACGCACACCTGGCAAGTCTTTGACACGACCACCGCGCACGAGCACAACGCTGTGCTCTTGCAAGTTGTGGCCTTCACCGCCGATGTACGAAATGACTTCGAAACCGTTGGTCAAGCGAACTTTGGCAACTTTACGCAGCGCAGAGTTTGGCTTCTTAGGCGTCGTGGTGTACACACGGGTGCAAACGCCACGACGTTGTGGAGAGTTTTGCATCGCAGGGCTTTTGGACTTGATCGTTTCGACCTCGCGCCCCTGACGCACCAATTGATTGATGGTTGGCATTGTTAATAACGTCCCTAAACGTTGAAATAAAAAGAAAACGTGAATCCCTTCGGAAATTCCGAAAAGCCTTCTAGTGTATCAGCATCGAGAGGAAGGGGCAAATCTAGTTCGAAATGCCTCAAATAGGGTTTATTTCACCCACAAACGCACGGTATCCCAGGCGCGCCCCACAAAGCCCGCTTGCTCCACAGTGTCGAGCACCAGCAAAGGCACGTCCACCAGCGGCTTTTGGTCCAGCGTGACCTTCAAGGCGCCCACCGCTTGGCCGCGATTGAGTGGCGCCAACAAGGGCTCGGGGCGAGCCACTTGGGTTTGGATGCGACCAGCCGCACCAGCGGGCACGGCCACGACAATAGGCGCAAAACGGCCCAATTTGACTTGGTTGCCGCGACCTTTCCATACATTTGGCGTTACCACGGCTTGGTTGGCATCAAACAACTTGATGGCATCAAACGCGGTGTAACCCCAGTTCAACAGCTTTTGAGACTCGGTGGCACGCGCGTTTTCGCTGGACGCCCCCAAAACAATGGACAACAAGCGACGCTGCCCCACGCCCGGCGCTTCACGCTTAGCCGTCGCGATCAAACAAAAACCAGCAGCATCGGTGTGGCCCGTTTTCAGACCGTCCACGCTTGGGTCGCGGAACAACAGCAAGTTGCGGTTGTTTTCATTAGCAGCGGGCGTGCCGGGGTAACGGTATTTTTTGATCGCGTAGTAACCCACGTAATCGGGAAAGTCTTGCATCAAGCGGCTAGCCAAGATACTCAGATCACGCGCCGTCGTGGTGTGGCCGGGCTCGGTCAGGCCCTCTGGGTTTTTGTAGCCAGTGGACTTCATGCCCAACAACTTCGCCTGCGCATTCATCATTTGCACAAAATGCTCGACCGTGCCACCCACACCCTCGGCCAGCGCCATGGTGGCATCGTTGCCAGACTGAACAATCATGCCTTTGATCAGGTCTTCGACTGGCACCTTCATCTTGGGGTCGATGAACATGCGCGAGCCTGGCATCTTCCAAGCACGTTCGCTCACGCCGAAGGTTTGTTGCAAGGTGATTTTTTTGGCCTTGAGCGCATCAAACACGATGTACGCCGTCATCAACTTCGTCAGCGATGCGGGCTCAATGGGCTTATCTGCATCCAGTTCAGCCAAGGTTTGTTGCGCGGTGACATCCACCAACAAGTAAGCGCGCGCCGCAATCTCAGGCGGCTGCGGCACCACTTGGGCTTGGACGTGCAACACGCCCAACAAACCCATCAAAAACCCAATGCAAGTGGTGCGCAAAAATCGTGTCATGGCGGCCTAGGAGTGAAAAACGAGCAAAAGAATTGAGCGCGTCACGCAAAGCTTAGCCCTGCAAATGACGGACCACCAAATTCTTCAGAAGCGGCAATTGTCCATGAAAGAAATGACCGCCACCTGGCACCACCGTCACAGGCAGGCTTTGCGGACGCGCCCAATCCATAACCGAGGCCAATGACACGGTGTCATCTTGCTCGCCGTGCACCACCAAGGTTTTGTCGTGCAGCTCGGGGGCAATCGGTGCCACGGTGAACCGCTGTGCTGCCGTGCCGATAAACGCCACTTTTTCAATCGTTCGATGCGCTTGCAACTCAGCCAACGCATGACTCGCGACAAACGAACCAAACGAAAAGCCTGCAATGGCCAAAGGCCCACTGGGAGCCACTTGCTCGACCACACGCAAAAAGTCACGCGCTTCACCCGCGCCTGCGTCGTGCTCGCCAGCAGATGCGCCTACGCCACGAAAGTTAAAACGCACCACGGTCCAACCGCACTGCACAAAAGCGCGCGCCAAGGTTTGCACCACTTTGTTGTCCATCGTGCCGCCAAACAGCGGATGCGGATGCGCCACGATGGCCACACCGCGCGATGCACCTTCAGGCTCGTCACGCAATGCTTCGATCACACCTGCTTCACCTTGCAAGGTGATTTTTTGAGTTTGTGAATTCATGGTTTAGCGCCCCACGTTGGCTGGCACCAACAATCGCTCCACGACTTGGCCATTTTTCAAATGGCTTTGCACAATCTCATCCACATCGGCGTTGTCCATCACGGTGTACCAAACACCTTCTGGGTACACCACGGCCACGGGGCCGCCTGCGCAGCGGTCTAAACATCCGGCCTTGTTTACACGCACGCCGCCTACGCCGGCGAGACCTGCCGCTTTGACTTGCGATTTGCAATGCTCAAACGCTTCTTGCGCACCGTGATTGGCACAGCAATCTTGGCCGTTGTCGCGCTGGTTGAGGCAGAAAAAAATGTGGTGTTTGTAATACGAGGTTTGGGTCATACAAAGGATTTTAGTTTTGCGTGCTGCGCTCACGCGACAGGCGCACCAGCGCCAGCATCAACACCGCATAGGGCCAAAGCCAACCCAGCCATTGCACCAAGCCATGGAAACGGATGAACCGCCCTTGCTCCCACGTTTGCAAAGTCTGCGCAAAGTAGGCGCTTTCAGGCGATTGATTGAGCACACTCTGCTGCACCAACACGGCCAGCAATAAAAACGCCCATGCCGCGCGCGCCGACAAAGGCAAAAACACCAACGCCACAACGCAACCAAAAACCAGCCCTAAGGTCACGGGCAGGTCCAACCAAGTCCAAGCATGCGCGGGGCCATAACTCAGCGCTGCCGACAAGGCACTCATTCCCATCGCCATCGCCAAGATCACCAAGAGATAAACAAAGCGCTGCCCTGCCTGACGGATCACTCCAAAGCCCAGCAAGCACGGCACGAGCAATCCCAACATCACGCACAACAACTCAGCGCCGGGCAGCAAAGGCTCAAGCTCAAAGGCACGCAACGGAATCCAGTCTTCAAATGGCGTGGCTTCAAATGCGCTGGTCAGCGCATCTTCCACACGCTCCCACACTTGCCCAAGCCCTAACGGCACAGCGACGGGAAACAACAGTGCTGCAGGCCACACCGCCATCAACACCAACGCCATATACGCGTCGCGTACAAACCATCGCTCACGGAATTGGCTCCAGCGACGCAACAACCCCAAATGCTCAAGTGAATTTGCTAGAACCGCACCGATGAAAGCGCCCAAGGTGTTGAGCAAAAAATCTGGCAGCGAGGGCACGCGCGCAGGCAAGTAGCTTTGTAAACCTTCCATGGTCAACGACAGCACCGCCGCCGCCAACGTAGAGAGCAAAACCTCACGCGTTTGCCAGCCCATGCGCATGGCACTCAGCGTCAAAAAGAAGCCCAGCGGGGCGTAGCCCAACACATTGGCCACCACATCAAAACCCAACCAATATTTAGGCCATGGCGCGGTCAAAAATGACCATGTCCAAATGCCTTGATCGCGCCAATGGTCAAACGGATACAAGCTGGCGTAGACGATCAACGCCACGCACATCTGCGAGAGGGGCCAAGCGGAAGTTTTGCGCATGGTCCGGTCGCTCGCTTAGAAAGGTTTCACCACAACCAGAATCACCGCCAAGGTGAGCAACACCACGGGAACCTCGTTGAACCAGCGAAACCACACATGCCCGCGTGTGTTGGCGCGTGCTTCAAACTTGCGAAGCAAGCGACCACAGGCGTGGTGGTAACCCAGCACCAGCAAAACGATGGTCAGCTTGGCATGCATCCAGCCATTGCCCACACCCAACAAACCGATGCCGTAATACAACCACAGCACCAGCCCTAAAGCCACGGCCGGCACCATCAGCAAGGTGGTGAACCGCATCAGCTTGCGCGCCATCAACAGCAAACGCGCCTCTTCAGCCTCAGACCCTTCTGACACCATCGCTAAATTCACAAAAATGCGAGGCAAGTAAAACAAGCCCGCAAACCAGCTGGCCACAAAGATGATGTGAAAAGATTTGATCCAAAGCATGTGGCCAGTTTAGCCGCGCACAAAAAAAGCCCGACACAAGGTCGGGCCAAGTCGCTTCAGCGTTTTGACGCGCCAAGCGCCCGCCTAGGGAGGAAAAGCGGGGAGCAGCAAGCTGCCCGAAAGCAATCTAACAAACACTGCCCATCTGCTCATTGGGGCTAACACTCCCCTCTGCACCTAGGTGACACCCGCAAACAGGCACAATTTCACCCATGCAACACCCTTTTGCCTCCTTCCCCGCCAACCGCCCACGCCGCCTGCGCCGTGACGACTTCACCCGCCGCTTGGTGCGCGAACACGCCTTGAGCGTGAACGATTTGATTTACCCAGTCTTCGTGCTCGAAGGCGACAAGCGCCGCGAAGCCGTGGCCTCCATGCCCGGCGTCGAGCGCTTGAGCTTGGACTTGCTGCTGCCTGTGGCCGAAGAGTGCGTGAAGTTGGGCATTCCCGTCATGGCCCTGTTCCCCGTCATCAGCAGCCACCTCAAAACCCCCGACGGTGTAGAAGCCACCAACCCCGATGGTTTGGTGCCTCATGTGGTGCGCGAACTTAAAAAACACTTTCCTGAATTGGGCGTGATGACCGATGTGGCCCTTGACCCCTTCACCAGCCACGGCCAAGACGGCTTGCTCGACGACACCGGCTACATCCTCAACGACGAAACCACTGCCATGCTCGTCAAGCAAGCGCTGACCCAGGCCGATGCGGGCGTGGACATCGTGGCACCCAGCGACATGATGGACGGCAGGATTGGCGCCATTCGCCAAGCGCTCGAAGCACGCGGCCACATTCACACCCGCATCATGGCCTACAGCGCCAAATACGCCAGCGCGTTTTACGGCCCTTTCCGCGACGCCGTCGGCTCCGCCGCGAATTTGGGCAAGGCCGACAAGAAGGTTTACCAAATGGACCCCGGCAACACCGACGAAGCTTTGCGTGAAGTCGCACTCGACATCGCCGAAGGCGCAGACATGGTGATGGTCAAACCCGGCATGCCCTACCTCGACGTGGTGCGCCGTGTGAAAGACGAATTCAAAGTGCCAACCTTCGCCTATCAGGTAAGCGGCGAATACGCCATGCTCAAAGCTGCCGCACAAAACGGCTGGCTCGGTCACGACGCCGTGATGATGGAAAGCCTGCTGGCCTTCAAACGCGCAGGCGCAGATGGCATCTTGACTTACTTCGCGATTGACGTTGCCAAAAAGCTGCACGGATTGTCTTGATGTCCATCCCCGAGGTTCGCTGGTCGCACATCGCCACTGCCGTGGCTTCGGGTCTTTTGTTCAGTTTGTCATTTCGACTGAACCAATACTTTGACGAGCAATTCGTTTACGCCGCCGGCATCAGCTTGCTGTTCTTGCCAGCTGGGGTGAAGTTGCTTGCGGTGCTGGTCGGCCGTTTACCCGCGATTTTGGGTCTGCTGGTGGTTGGGATTTACCTGGGTTTTGGCATCTGGCCTGACAAACCCATGTCTTCTGTCATCTACTTTGCGGTGGTGAGTTTGATGACCTATCCCATCGCTGCGTTTGGCTTGATGCATGTGCTGCACATCGAGCGCGACTTGAGCAATCTTCGCTACCACCACATCGTGTGGCTATCACTTGCAGCCAGCGCGCTCAACGGCGTGGTGCACAACTGGCTTTACTGGACGCAAGGCATCACCAGCAGCGAAGAGCTTTGGCAAAAAAGTGCAGCCATGGCATTGGGCGACTTCATGGGCTGCTTTGTCGTGGTGGCCTTGTTTCACACCACCATGAGCGTGTTGCGCAGCTTGCGCAACACGACATCGATGCGCTGAACCTTAGCCCACATGCTTAGCGAAGAACGCCAAGGTGCGTTTTAAAGCAAGCTTGGCCGACTCTTCTTGATACGCCCCACGATGGTCGCAATTGAAACCGTGATGGGCTGGATACAAGTGCACCTCCACCTCTAGATGGGCTTGCTTAAATTTATCCACCGTTTCCAGCGGAATCCAGTGGTCCTCTTCGGCGTAATGGGCCAACACGGGGCAGTTGGCATGACGCGCAATTTCTTCATCTGTGGTTGATCCACCGCCGTAGTACGGCACCGCCGCGCTCAAGCCCTTCACCAATGCCGCCGCACGCCAAGTGAGCAAACCGCCCCAGCAATACCCAACAAGGCCCACCTTGCCGCCACTGGTTTTAGCGGCATAGTCCACCGCGGCTTGCACATCGGCCATCACGCCAGGCGCGGGCAAGGCTTCAATCGCAGACTTCAACACCATGCCCGCTTGCATATCGTCGGGCGTGTAGCCCAACTCCACGCCATGTTTGGCCCGATGGAATGTGGCTGGCGCAACCGCCAAATAACCTTGGGCCGCATAACCATCCACTACTTCGCGAATGTGGGCATTGACTCCAAAAATTTCTTGCAGCACCACGATGGCTCCTTTAGGTGTGCCTTTAGGTTGTGCCACATAAGCGGGAAATTCAAAGCCATCGGCGGCGTGGAGTCGAACGGTCATAAAAGCCTCTCTCAAAGTTTTTTAAAGTCAATATCAAACAGGTTACTCGTTTTTCAAACTCATCGGTGTATCGTGCCGTTCATAGGCACGTCACGCACGCACACAGGAGACACACATGAAGCCCATCCTATTGATCACAGGCGCTAGCCGTGGCATTGGCGCTGCTACCGCCTTGCTGGCCGCTCAACAAGGTTGGGCCGTGGCTGTGAATTACGCCAACAATTCGACGGCTGCTGAGCGCGTGGTTCAGCAAATTCAAGACACCGGCGGCACCGCCATCGCTGTACAAGCGGATGTGGGCGACGAAGTGCAAGTCTTACGCATGTTTGCGGAGGTAGACCGCCAGTTGGGGCGTATTTCAGGCCTCGTCAACAACGCTGGCGTGGTGGATGTCACCGCCAAGGTGGAGGCGCAAAGTTGGGCCAGGTGGGAGCGCATGATGCGCATCAACGTGTTGGGCTCATTTGCCTGCGCCCGCGAAGCCGTCAAGCGCATGAGCACGGCACACGGCGGCTCGGGCGGCAGCATCGTCAACGTGTCGAGCGCTGCAGCACGCTTGGGCGCACCCGGCCAATACGTGGATTACGCCGCAGCGAAGAGCGCCATCGACGCCTTCACCATTGGCCTGGCCAAAGAAGTGGCTAACGAGGGCATTCGCGTGAACGCGGTACGCCCCGGCTTGATTGACACAGACATCCACGCCTCAGGCGGCTTGCCCAATCGTGTGCGCGACTTGGCGCACTTGGTGCCTATGCAACGCGGGGGCACCTCTGAAGAAGTGGCACAAGCCATCGTGTGGTTGCTCAGCGATGCATCCAGCTACACCACGATGAGCTTGATGGAAATTTCGGGCGGGCGTTAGCGCCTCGCCACCGTGCAATTAAGCGGCAAAGCCCTCGGCCAAGGACTTGCGCAGATAGTCAACAAACGCCGCCACCGCACGCGGCACATGGGGCGAATAGGGTCGAATGGCATACAGCTGCTCTGCAAACGCGCCCACCGGCTGCCAATCGGGCAACACCTGAACCAACTTTCCTTGCTGTAAGGCTGCTTGCGCGCTGAAGTCGGGCAGCAGCGCAATGCCCAGGCCTGTCAACGCAGCCTCGCGCAAAGCCTCGCTGTTGTTGGCAGCGAGCTGTCCCGTCACGGGCACGGTGACGCGTTCTTCTTTGGCTTTTCCCTTGACGCGCGCCAAGGTCCAAGTGGGCGTGTCTTGCGCGCGCAGGTAATGCAGGCAGTTGTGCGCGTGCAAATCAGCGGGGGTTTGCGGCATGCCCGCACGGCGCAAATAGGTTTTGCTGGCCACCAGCACCGAGTGCGTTTTGCACAAGGTCCACGCCACATGCGTGTCGGGCGGGCGAGCGGTGTGACGAATGGCCAAGTCAAAGCCCTCGGTGGCCAAGCTGCTGAGTCGGTCGGACATATCGAGCTCTAGCCGCACGTCTGGGTATTCGCGCAAAAAATCGGCCAAACGCGGGGCAAGTTGTTGACGGGCAAAGGCCACGGGGGCCGTGACGCGCAACAAGCCGCTGGGCACACCAGCCAAGTCACGCACTTGCGCAAAGCTGTGTTCGATTTGTTCAAAGGACGCGCGCGTGTCGTCCACCAAGCGCTGCCCAGCTTCCGTCAAGCGCACGCTGCGGGTGGTGCGCTGCACCAAGGGCACGCGCGCCGCGCGTTCGAGTTCGGCAATGCGTTGACTCATGGCCGCTTTGCTCACGCCTAGGCGTGCAGCCGCAGCGGTATAGCTACCTTGTTGCGCCAACACACTCAGCCAATGCAAGTGATGCCAAAGCTCGCTGATTTTTTGTTCATTCATGGTTTGATTGTTCACTATTTTGAACAATCAATTCAGACTTTCTGTCTTGTTCGCGTCCTGAGCCCTGCCTACACTGCGTTCCATCATTGACAAACAAGGCCTCGCCATGACACACACCATCGCCCATTACGTTCAAGGCGCCGCATTTGCCGGCAGCAGCACCCGCCACCAAGCCGTGACCAACCCCGCCACCGGTGCGCTCACTGGCCAAGTGAGCTTGGCCAATGTGGCCGACGTCAACGCCGCCGTGGCATCGGCCCAAGCCGCCTTCCCCGCTTGGGCCGACACCTCGCCCCTGCGCCGCGCCCGCATCATGTTCAAGTTCTTGGAGCTGCTCAACGCCCACAAAGACACCTTGGCCCACATGATCACCGCCGAACACGGCAAGGTGTTCACCGACGCCCAAGGCGAAGTAACCCGTGGCATTGAGATTGTGGAATTCGCCACCGGCATTCCTCAGCTTCTCAAAGGCGACTACACCGAACAAGTCTCCACTGGCATCGACAACTGGACCCTACGCCAGCCCCTGGGCGTGGTCGCTGGCATCACGCCCTTCAACTTCCCCGTCATGGTGCCCATGTGGATGTTCCCGGTGGCCATTGCCACGGGCAACACCTTTGTGTTGAAGCCAAGCCCCTTGGACCCATCGCCGTCGCTCTTCATTGCCGAATTACTCAAGCAAGCCGGTTTGCCCGACGGCGTGTTCAACGTGGTGCAAGGCGACAAAGAAGCGGTGGACGCCTTGTTGGTTCACCCCGATGTCAAAGCCATCAGCTTTGTGGGCTCCACGCCCATTGCCAACTACATCTACGAAACCGGTGCACACCACGGCAAGCGTGTGCAAGCCTTGGGCGGCGCGAAAAACCACATGGTGGTCATGCCCGACGCCGACATTGACCAAGCGGTAGACGCCTTGATCGGCGCCGCTTACGGCTCCGCAGGAGAACGCTGCATGGCCATCAGCGTGGCGGTGTTGGTGGGCGATGTGGCCGAGCGTTTGATGCCCAAGCTCACCGAGCGTACCAAGGCCCTCAAAGTCTTGGACGGTGAAAACCTCGCTGCCGAAATGGGCCCCATCGTGACCGACGCTGCACGCCAACGCATCACCGGCTACATCGATGCAGGCGTGGCCGAGGGCGCTCAGCTGTTGGTTGATGGCCGCCACTTCGACGGCGCGAAAGCCGGCAAGGGTTGCGACCACGGCTTTTGGCTGGGCGGCACCTTGTTCGACCATGTGACCACCGACATGAAGATTTACAAAGAAGAAATCTTTGGCCCTGTGCTGTCATGCGTACGCGTGCCCGACTTTGCCAAAGCCGTGCAAATCATCAACGACCACGAGTTTGGCAACGGCGTGAGCTGCTTCACCCGCGACGGCAACGTGGCCCGCGAATTCAGCCGTCGCATTCAAGCGGGCATGGTGGGCATCAACGTGCCGATTCCTGTGCCCATGGCTTGGCATGGCTTTGGTGGCTGGAAGCGTTCGCTCTTTGGTGATATGCATGCGTATGGCGAAGAGGGTGTGCGCTTCTACACTAAGCAAAAGTCCATCATGCAACGCTGGCCCGAAAGTATTGGCAAAGGCGCAGAGTTTGTGATGCCCACATCGAAGTAACACCCACGAGACAAGCCCATGAGCGACACGCAGTTTGACTACATCATCGTCGGCGCAGGCACTGCGGGTTGCTTATTGGCCAACCGCCTGAGCGCCAACGCCAGCAAACGCGTGTTGCTCATTGAGGCGGGTCGCAAGGATGATTACCACTGGGTACACATTCCCGTGGGCTACCTCTACTGCATTGGCAACCCGCGCACCGATTGGCTGTACAACACGGCACCCGATGCGGGCTTGAATGGTCGCAGCTTGCGCTACCCGCGCGGCAAAGTGTTGGGCGGTTGCTCCAGCATCAACGGCATGATTTACATGCGCGGACAAGCGCGTGATTACGACCAATGGGCCGATATCACGGGCGACGCCCGCTGGCGTTGGGATAACGCTTTGCCCTACTTCAAGCTGCACGAAGACCACTACCTCGGTGCCAACGCCTTGCACGGCGCCAAAGGCGAACGCAGCGATGTGCTGATGGCGGATACCACGGTCTATGGCGAAACCTTGCGCCACCATAACGCGGGTGGTGAATGGCGCATTGAAAAACAACGCCTGCGCTGGGATGTGTTGGACGCCTTTGCGAAAGCTGCCGTACAAGCGGGCATTCCCGCCACCGATGATTTCAACCGTGGCAGCAACGAAGGCGTAGGCTACTTTGAGGTCAACCAAAAGAGCGGTTGGCGTTGGAACACGGCCAAAGCGTTTGTGCGTCCCACCTGTTACCCACGCCCCAACTTTGAGCTGTGGTCATCCGCGCAAGTGGCCAAGCTCGTCATGCAGACCGAGGCCGATGGCACACAACGCTGCACAGGCGTGGAAGTGTGGACAGGGCATGGCTACGTCACCGTCACCGCCAAACAATCTGTCGTGCTGAGTGCAGGGGCCATTGGCACGCCACAAATCTTGCAGCTCTCGGGCCTTGGCCCAGCCGATTTACTCAAGCAACACGGCATCGAACCGGTCATTGACTTGCCAGGCGTGGGCGCCAATTTGCAAGACCATTTGCAAATTCGCTCAGTCTTCAAAGTGCAAGGCGTCGCGACACTCAACACCCTGGCCAATAGCTGGTGGGGCAAAGCCAAGATCGGTTTGGAATACGCCTTCAAACGCAGCGGCCCCATGAGCATGGCGCCCTCACAACTCGGCGCCTTCACCCGCAGCAGCCCTGACCAGCCCTATCCCAACATTGAGTACCACGTGCAGCCCTTGAGCTTGGATGCGTTTGGCGAGCCGCTGCACAACTTCCCCGCCTTCACGGCCAGCGTGTGCAACTTGAACCCCACCAGCCGCGGCAAGGTCCACATCACCAGCCCTAAATTTGCTGATGCACCCAAGATCGCGCCCAATTACCTGAGCACTGAAGCCGACCGAAAAGTCGCCGCCGACTCGCTGCGCGTGACACGCCGCATTGCCGCGCAACCTGCTCTCGCCAAATACAAGCCCGAGGAGCACAAACCCGGCGTGCAATACCAAACCGATGAAGACTTGGCGCGCTTGGCTGGCGACATCGCCACCACCATCTTTCACCCTGTGGGCACCGCGCGCATGGGCCGCATGGACGACCCAATGGCCGTGGTCGACCCTGAATTGCGTGTGCGCGATGGACGCGGCGGCGTGGTGCGCGGCTTGCGCGTGGTCGACGCCAGCGTGATGCCCACCATCACCAGCGGCAACACCAACAGCCCCACCTTGATGATGGCCGAAAAGGCCGCGCAGTGGTTGGCACATGAAGCCGAAGCTGGCTAACCTGCTACGCCTAGGGTTAGCCCTCAAGGGAATGTCCTAGGCAATTCCAATGGTCATTGCAATTACATTCTTATCACTCGAAACAGCGCCAGCGCTGTGACTACGAGGGTCTGAGGAGACATAAACAACAGACGCTTCCACAGGAACGTCACCCCGAAAAGGCACCGGTCACCCCGGTGCCTTTTGCTTTGTGGCGCCGCCACAACTCACGCCACAATCCCTGCATGGAACTTTTCTTCACCACCTTTGCCTCAGCGTTTGCAGGCTTTGTGGACTCCATCGTTGGCGGTGGCGGACTCATCTTGCTACCCGCCTTGTTTGCGGCTTACCCCTCCACCACACCCGCTACTTTGTTTGGCACCAACAAAAGCGCATCCGTCTGGGGCACCGCATTTGCCACTTGGCAATACAGCCGCCGCATCCATGTGCGCTGGTCATCCTTACTACCCGCCGCCGCCGCCACCATGTTGGCGTCCTTTGCGGGTGCTTGGTTGGTCACGCTGGTTTCGCCAGAATTTTTACGCCGCCTGCTTCCTGTCGTACTGGTGGTGGTGCTGATCTATACCCTCATGCGCAAAGACATGGGTCGCCACCATGCACCGCGATTTAGTGGGCGAACAGAACTATGGGCCACCTCCACCATCGGTCTGACGATCGGTTTTTACGATGGTTTCTTTGGGCCGGGCACAGGCAGCTTCTTTGTGTTTTTGCTGGTGCGGTGGCTGGGCTACGATTTTCTGAATGCCTCGGTGGCCGCCAAACTGCTTAACCTCTCTAGCAATATCGCTGCACTGACTTTATTCACCATGAAAGGCCACGTCTGGTGGCACATGGCGCTGCCCTTGGCCATGGCCAATGTGGCGGGTAGTTTATTGGGCACACGGATGGCTTTACAACATGGCGCAGGCTTTGTGCGCGGCATGTTCATCGCCGTGGTGAGTGCGCTGATTTGCAAAACCAGCTACGACGCGTTTTTACGTTAGCGCGCACCGCTGGCTGCAGGCTTCACAGCAGCAGCCGCGCTCGCCGCAGAAGCGGCTCTTTCTGCGGCAGAGGCAGCCACCACAGGCTCTTCAACCGCCAACTCTGCTGCCTTAGGCGGCCAAGGCACGCTCGCAACGGCGCGAGGCTTACCGATCGGACGGGTGGCTTGCCCCTTTTGCACAGCCTCAATGTCTTCTTGTGAGGGGTACTGTCCCATGATCACGAAGTCAAAAACACGGCGGGCAATCGGGGCTGCATTTTGCGCACCAAAACCGGCGTTTTCCACCACCATGGCCAACGCCACCTTGGGGTCATCCGCAGGTGCAAATGCAACAAACAAGGCGTGATCGCGCATGCGCTCGTCAATTGTCGAGGCGTTGTATTTTTCGTTTTGTTTGACCGTGAAGACCTGCGCAGTCCCAGTCTTGCCGGCGCTCACATACTGCGCCCCAATGAAGCTGCTGGCAGAGGTTCCTTCAATGTTCACGCCGATCATGCCCTTTTTGATCACTTCTAAGTTCTCGGGCGACAAGGGCAATTGCGCGACGGGCTCTTTGGCCACCAAGGTCGATGCTTTGGTTTCGACGTCCACCACTTCACGCACCAAGTGAGGCTTCATCTTCAAACCGTTGTTCGCCACCGTGCCCATGGCATGCGCAATTTGCAGCATGGTGAAGTTGTTGTAGCCCTGACCAATGCCCAGCGAAATGGTTTCACCTGAGTACCAACGTTGTTGCTCGGGCTTTTTGTAGGTGGTGCGCTTCCACTCTGTGGAGGGCAACACGCCTCGGGACTCACCCAAAATGTCAATGCCTGTGATCTGACCAAAACCCAAAGGCTTCATTTGGTCATGCATCAAGTCCACGCCCATGTCTCGCGCCAGCGTGTAGTAATAGGTGTCGCAAGACTCAACGATCGACTTATACATATCGACCGAGCCATGCCCGCCTTCTTTGTCGTCACGGAATCGGTGATTGCCGAACATGAAAAAACCCGGATCAGAAATGATGGTTTTTTCCGCGCGCTTGCCCGTTTGCAAAGCCGCCAAAGCCATGAATGGCTTGTAGGTAGAGCCTGGAGGATACGTGCCGCGCAATGCACGGTTGAGCAACGGTTTGTCGATGGATTCGTTCAGCGCCGCCCAGTTTTCCGAATCAATGCCGTCCACAAACAAGTTCGGATCAAACGTGGGCTTGCTCACGAAGGCCAGCACTTCGCCTGTTTTTGGATCTAATGCCACCAAGGCGCCGCGGCGCTTGCCATACAGGTCTTCCACCAGTTTTTGCAACTTGATGTCGATGGACAACACCACGCTGTTACCAGGAATCGCTTGACTGCTGTTGAGGCGACGCACGGCGCGGCCTCCCGCAGACGTTTCCATTTCTTGCACACCCGTGGTCCCGTGCAATTGCTTTTCGTAGCTTTGCTCAACGCCGAGTTTGCCGATGTAGTCGGTGCCACGATAGTTGCCTGCGTCTTCAGACTCTTCGATCTTGCCTTTTTCGGCTTGGTTGATACGCCCGATGTAGCCAATCACGTGACTGGCTAACTGGTTGTACGGGTAGTTTCGGAACAACCGCGCACGAATCTCAACGCCGGGGAATCGGTAGCGTTGTGCCGCAAAACGTGCCACCTCTTCGTCTGTCAGGCGGTTGCGAATAGGCACCGATTCAAAGCTCTTCGATTCACTCAGTTGCTTTTTAAAACGGCGTTTGTCACGCGGTTGAATGTCAATGACGCTTGAGAGTTGCTCAATCACCTCTTCCAGCGGCGCCGTCACTTTGGAAGCCGTGATCTCCAAGGTGTAGGCGGAGTAGTTGGTAGCCAAGACAATGCCGTTGCGATCCATGATGACACCGCGGTTGGGCACGATGGGCACGATGGCTGTACGGTTGTTTTCGGCTTGCGCATTCAACTCGTCGTAGCGCACCACTTGCAGATAAAACAAACGCAGGGCTAACAAGGCAAACAACACCAAGATCGCGCCCGTCACGACCACCATGCGCGACCTGAACCGTCGCAGATCGGACTCGATGTCGCGAATTACCCTCATAGCGGTCGGTTCAAATCAGGGTTGGGTGCACGGCGCTGAGGCGCCAACAACAACACGCTCACCAAGGGCCACAGCAAGGCCTCTAGCAAGGGCGCCAACATAAGACTCCAACCGGGAAAGAGCGCGCCCGACATCATGCGCACCATCAGCTCTAAAGCATGCGCCACAAGAAACAACGGCAAAACTTGCATGGCCTGCGAAGGCACCGTGAACCACAAGAGCCGACGATGCACCATCACCGCCATGAAGCCCAACGCTGTGTAGCTCAAAGCATGCTGTCCAAGCAACGCCGCTTGGTGCACATCGGTGGCAACGCCAAAGAAAAAGGCGATGCCAATGCCCACCAAGCGCGTCTGGTGCACACACCAAAAGACCAGCACCAAGGCCAAGAAGTCAGGCATCCATGCCGCGTTGCCGACTAGGCTGATGTTCACCACCATGTTGGCAAACAACGCCGCCAGCAGCGTGAACAAAATAAACAAAGGATTGGCAGGCAACAACAATTGTTGGCCACGCGGCATGATCATTTGCGACCTCCTTTGTGCGTGGCCACCGGTTGCGGCTTTTCAATTTGCGGGCGCGGTGGCAATTGATCTGACAAAGGCTCAAGCACCATCACATGCCGCGCACCTTGAACTCGGCCCACGGGCTCACACAAAATGCGCGCAAAAGCTGTTTCGGCACGGCGCTCGACTTTGGTGACTTTGCCCACCAAAACGCCCGCAGGGTAAATGCCATCCACACCGCTGGTGGACAACATGTCGCCCACTTCAATGTCAGCGTTGGTGGCCATGAAGCGCAGCTCTAGCAACGGTGCGCCGCCTGATTCGCCATAGGCCACGCCGCGCGCACCGGTACGGGTGTTGAGCACAGGAATCGAGTGTTCGCGGTCCGTCACCAAGGTCACCTCGCTCACGAGCGGCAACACATGCGTGACTTGCCCCAAAATGCCATGCTCGTCCATCACAGGCGAGCTGGCCTTGATGCCATTGGCCATGCCTTTGTCAATGATGAGCTTTCGGGTGTAGGGATCGGCTGCGTCGTACAACACCTCGGCCGCAATGCCTTTGGTCTCCAAGCGCTTGCTCAGGCTGAGCAATTCACGCAGCTGTTTGTTTTCCAGCGCCAGCTGTTCGACTTGCCCTGAGCGACGGGCTTGCACCAACAGCTGTTGACGCGCCTCGCGCTCAGACGCTTGCGCCACATCACGCGCTTCAAAATATTCTGTGGAGTATTCAGCCAGCGCCTGTGGACGCATGGCCAGCCATTGAACGGGATACAACGCCACAGACAAAGCTGCGCGCAAAGGTTGGGTCACCCCAAAACGCACATCGGCCACCATCAACAGCACCGATAAGGCGCTGAAGAAAAGTAATTTGGAGACGGCTGAAGGGCCTTGCTTGAAGAAGGCCGGTGGGGTGCGGTCGAGGGTGCCCAGTGGCACTTAATTATTCGCTTGTGAAGATGGAGCCCAAACGCTCCATGCGCTCGAGGGCCAAGCCGCAACCACGCACCACGCAGGTCAGTGGGTCTTCGGCCACCAACACTGGCAAGCCAGTTTCTTCGGCCAACAAGCGGTCCAAGTCACGCAACAACGCGCCACCGCCGGTGAGCATCATGCCGCGTTCGGCAATGTCTGCGCCCAATTCGGGAGGTGTTTGCTCCAATGCGTTTTTGACAGCAGACACGATGTTGTTCAGAGGGTCTGTCAACGCTTCCAAGATTTCGTTGGAAGAGATGGTGAAAGAACGTGGCACGCCCTCAGAGAGATTGCGACCCTTGACTTCCATTTCCTTGACTTCAGAGCCAGGGAATGCAGAACCGATTTCTTTCTTGATGGCTTCAGCGGTTGGCTCGCCAATCAACATGCCGTAGTTGCGACGGATGTAGTTGATGATGGCTTCGTCAAACTTATCGCCACCCACGCGCACGCTACCTTTGTAGACCATGCCACCCAAAGAGATCACGCCGACTTCGGTGGTACCGCCACCGATGTCAACCACCATCGAACCAGACGCTTCCGACACAGGCAAACCTGCACCGATGGCTGCGGCCATGGGCTCTTCAATGAGGTACACCTCTGAGGCGCCAGCGCCCAAAGCAGATTCGCGAATCGCACGACGCTCCACTTGGGTTGAGCCGCAAGGCACGCAAATGATGATGCGAGGGCTGGGCTTCAACACCGAGCGGGGGTGCACCATCTTGATGAACTGCTTGAGCATTTGCTCAGTCACGGTGAAGTCGGCGATCACGCCGTCTTTCATGGGACGAATGGCTTCGATGTTGCCGGGCACTTTGCCCAACATAGCCTTGGCTTCATGGCCAACGGCTTGAATGGTCTTCTTGCCTTGGGGTCCGCCTTCGTGGCGAATGGACACCACAGAAGGCTCGTCCAACACGATGCCTTTGTCGCGCACGTAAATCAGGGTGTTGGCGGTACCCAAGTCAATCGCCAAATCGGTCGAGAAATATCGACGGAAAGATCCAAACATGTCTGTCCTCTAAGCTTGCCCGCGGGCGCGGACACAAAGGCGAGATAATACCGCATCGCCCATAAACCTTGGGTTTTTCCCTTACTAAAGTATGTCCCTCAACGACCAAGACATTCAGCGCATTGCCAATTTGGCGCGCCTAGAGCTTCAACCGGACGAACAAGCCCGCATGCTCAGCAAAATCAACGGTTTTTTTGACATCGTCGAGCAAATCCGCGCTGTGAATACCGATGGCATCGTGCCCATGGCACACCCCGTGGACGCCATGCGCGACCACCCCGAAATGGCCCTGCGCCTGCGCCCGGACGTGGCCAGCGAACCCAACAACCGTGACGCCAACCAACAAAGCGCCCCCGCCGTGGAGCGTGGCTTGTTCTTGGTTCCCAAAGTGATTGAGTGAGGCCACGCACATGACCCAAGCATTGCATGACCAAAGCGTCACCCAACTCGCCGCCGCACTGGCGCACAAACAAGTCAGCGCCACCGAAGTGGCCCAACACTTCTTGGCCCGCGCCAAGGCCGACACCACCGGCTCGTTTTTGGCCTTGAACGAAGAAGCCACACTGACCCAAGCCAAAGCCGCTGACGCCCGCATTGCCGCTGGCACAGCGGGCCTGCTCGAAGGCGTGCCACTGGCGCA
Organism: Limnohabitans sp. MORI2; assembly: GCF_027925025.1. NCBI lineage: Bacteria > Pseudomonadati > Pseudomonadota > Betaproteobacteria > Burkholderiales > Comamonadaceae > Limnohabitans > Limnohabitans sp. MORI2. The sequence goes on along the minus strand of NZ_AP027058.1, from coordinate 128,203 downwards.
CAAAGACGTGTTTGTCACCCAAGACTTCCCCACCACCGCGGGCTCCAAAATTTTGCAGAGCTATCGCTCGCCGTTTGACGCCACCGTGGTGGCCAAACTCGGCACAGGCGTGAACGGCCAAGGCGGCGCAGGCATGGTGACTTTGGGCAAGGTCAATTGCGACGAATTCGCCATGGGCTCGAGCAACGAAAACTCGGCCTACGGCGCGGTCAAAAACCCTTGGAACACTTCGCATGTACCTGGCGGCTCATCGGGCGGCAGCGCAGCCGCCGTGGCCGCTCGTTTGGCCCCCGCTGCCACCGGCACCGATACCGGCGGCTCGATTCGTCAACCCGCCAGCTTTTGCGGCATCACCGGCATCAAGCCCACCTATGGCCGCGCCAGTCGCTACGGCATGATTGCCTACGCCTCCAGCCTCGACCAAGCCGGCCCCATGGCCCGCAGCGCCGAAGACTGCGCCTTGCTGCTCTCGGCCATGTGCGGCCCCGACTTGGACCGCGATTCCACCTCGCTCGACGTCCCCGCTGAAAACTTCTCCGCCAAGTTGAACGACAGCTTGGCTGGTTTGCGCATTGGCATTCCCAAAGAGTTTTTTGGCGACGGTTTGTCTGCCGATGTGCGCACCGCGATTGACGCTGCACTCAAAACACTCGAAGCCCAAGGCGCCAAGCTCGTGCCCATCACGCTGCCGCGCACCGAGTTGGCCATTCCCGTGTACTACATCATCGCGCCCGCCGAAGCCAGCTCGAACCTGAGCCGCTTTGATGGTGTGAAGTTTGGCCACCGCGCCAAAGACTACACCGACCTCGTGGACATGTACAAAAAGACTCGCGCTGAAGGCTTTGGCGAAGAGGTCAAGCGTCGCATCATGACCGGCGCATATGTGCTGAGCCACGGCTACTACGACGCGTACTACCTGCAAGCGCAAAAAATTCGCCGCATGATTGCGGACGACTTCCAACGCGCCTTTGCCGAGTGCGATGTGATCGCTGGCCCCGTCGCCCCCACCGTGGCGTGGAAGCTGGGCAACAACGCGGCCGACCCGCTGGCCGACTACTTGGCCGACATCTTCACCCTGCCCGCGTCGCTCGCGGGCCTGCCAGGCATGAGCCTGCCTGTGGGTTTTGGCGAAGGCGGAATGCCTGTGGGCATGCAGCTCATTGGCAACTACTTGCAAGAAGCCAAGCTGCTCAACGTGGCACACCAGTTCCAACTGAACACCGATTTCCACCTCCAAAAACCGGAGGGCATTTGAAATGACCGCTAAATTAGTTCAAGGCTACGAAGTCGTCATCGGCTTTGAAACCCACGCCCAGCTTTCCACACAAAGCAAAATTTTCAGCCGCGCGCCGACTGCGTTTGGCGCCGAAGCCAACACCCAAGCTTGCGCCGTGGACATGGCCCTGCCCGGCACGCTGCCCGTGATGAACGTGGGCGCTGTTGAACGCGCCATTGAGTTCGGCTTGGCCGTCAACTCGCACATCGCCGAGCGCAGCATCTTTGCCCGTAAAAACTACTTCTACCCCGACCTGCCCAAGGGCTATCAAATCAGCCAATTTGAAATTCCGGTGGTGCAAGGCGGCGAGGTGTCGTTCTTCTTAGAAGAAGGCAAAGAGACCGTGCACAAAACCGTGCGCTTGGTGCGCGCCCACCTCGAAGAAGACGCGGGCAAATCGTTGCACGAAGACTTCATTGGTCAATCCGGCATCGATTTGAACCGCGCTGGCACCCCGCTCTTGGAAATCGTGACCGAGCCCGACATTCGCTCCAGCGAAGAAGCCGTGGCCTACGCCAAAGAGTTGCACAAAATCGTGACGTGGATTGGCATTTGCGACGGCAATATGCAAGAGGGCTCTTTCCGCTGCGACGCCAACGTGTCGGTGCGCAAGCCAGGCGAGCCCTTGGGCACGCGCCGCGAAATCAAAAACTTGAACAGCTTCAAGTTCATGCAACAAGCCATCGACTTTGAAGTGCGCTGGCAAATCGAACAAATCGAAGACGGCCACGCCATCGAACAAGCCACCGTGCTGTTTGACCCCGACACAGGCGAGACCCGCGCCATGCGCACCAAAGAAGACGCCGCCGACTATCGCTACTTCCCCGACCCTGACCTGCCCCCGCTGGTCATTGGCCGCGATTGGGTGGAGCGTGTGAAGGGCGACATGGCCGAGCTGCCGCGCGTGATGGCTGAGCGCTTCGTCAAAGACTACGCGCTGCCTGAATACGACGCGACCTTACTCACACAAAGCAAAGCCACCGCGGCCTACTTTGAAGCGGCGGCCAAAGCCTGCGGTCAACCCAAACTGGCCAGCAACTGGATCATGGGCGAAGTCTCACGCCGTTTGAACAGTGGCGAAGTGACGTTTGACAACATCCCCGTCAGCGCTGCACAACTGGGCGCGATGATTGCGCGCATCCAAGACGGCACGATCAACAACAACTCGGCCAAGCAAGTGTTTGAGGCGTTGTGGAACGGCGAGGGCGAAGTCGACGCCATCATCGAAGCCAAAGGCTTGAAGCAGATGAACGATACCGGTGAGTTGGAAAAAATCATCGACGAGGTGTTGGCCGCCAACCCCAAGAACGTCGAAGAGTTCAAAGCGGGCAACGCCAAAGCCTTGAACGGCTTGGTCGGCCCCATCATGAAGGCCAGCAAGGGCAAAGCCAACCCCGCCCAAGTCAACGCACTGCTGATGAAGAAACTGGGATAAGCCATTTCCTCAGAAGCCACACCACCCACCCCAGCGCCGCACAGTGCGTTGGAAGATCTGCAAGGTTTGCTCACGGGCTGCTTGTTTGTCGCGTTGGGGGTGTGCTTGTTTCGTGAAGCTTCCCTGTTCACCGGCGGCACCACAGGTGTGGCGTTCTTGCTGCATTACTTAGCAGAGCTGCCATTGGGCGCGGTGTTGTTCACCATCAATCTGCCGTTTTACGTGTTTGGCTGGCAGCGACTCGGCCATGCGTTCACTTTCAAAACATTTGCAGCTGTTGGCCTACTCTCCATCTACGTCGAGCTGCTGCCTCAATGGATTGGGTTTTCGCATTTAGAACCCACCTTCGCCGCCGTCATGGCTGGCCTGCTGGTCGGGACTGGCATTTTGATTTTGATTCGCCACGGCGCCAGCTTAGGCGGCGTCACCATCATGGCGGTGTATTTGCAAAAGACTCGCGGCTGGCGTGCAGGCCATGTGCAAATGGCCATTGACGCCTGCATCTTGCTCACCGTCTTTGCGCTAACCGATGCACACAAAGCACTGCTGTCACTGCTCGGTGCCTTTGCTTTGAATTTGGTGATTGCCGTAAATCACCGCGCTGACCGTTATTACGGCGCCTAATTAAAAAAATAATTCATCAGCTGTCCTCTCACACGGGAAATGGCGCGTTAGATGTAACTATTTTCTTAATTTTTACATGATGCATTTGAACAAACGCGAATTTCTTCAGCAGATTGCGGCCAGCTTTGGCACCTACGCCTTGGCAAACACAGCCGGTGCCGAAGCCCCCGCAGTAGCAACGGACGTTTGGGCGTCTAGCACCCAAAAAATGGCCGCCACTTTGCTGTCACCTCAGGCCAACGGCGTGATCTCACCTTTGAGCATCTGGTCCGCGTTGGCCATGGTCCATGCAGGTGCACAAGGCGAGACGGCCAAAGAAATCACTCAAGCACTGCAAATGCCAAACGACCCTTTGGCATTTACCCAAAACCAGCAAGTGATTCAACAGCTTCAGCATCGAATCAACAAAAGCCCTGTCAAGTTACACACTGGCAACCGCGTTTGGCTCAACAAAACCCGTGAAGTTTTGCCGTCTTATTTGCAACGCCTACGTCTCAACCATCAGGCCAACCCAGGCTTGGTCGATTTCGTCCATCAACCCAAGGCTTCTAGGGAGCGCATCAACGATTGGATCAGTCAACAAACCCAAGGCCTAGTTCCTGAGTTGCTGGGCACCGACAGCATCACATCGATGACCCGCTTGGTGCTGACCCAAGCCATGTATTTGAAAGCGCCCTGGGCGCACGCATTTGACCCAAGACGGACCCACGATGCACCATTCACACTGACGTCTGGTCATCAAGTGGCTGTGTCAATGATGCATCAAGCGGGCGATTGGTTAGCGGGTGAAATCAAGCAAGGCAGCACACAGATCAAAGTTGTAGAACTGCCTTACTCACACGATGATTTGCGCATGGTGCTGTTCGTGCCTTCCTCTGGACGCGGCTTGGCAGATGCTTTGACATTGCTGCAAAAAAATTGGGCGTCAAAACTCAGCCCTCAAGCTGTGCTGCTTTCTATGCCCCGATGGAAAGCACGTCAATCCCAATCTCTGACAGCCTCTTTGCAGCAGCTGGGTATGCGCCTCGCCTTCACACAAGGGCGTGCAGATTTTTCTGGAATCAGTGCAGAACAAGACCTCTACATCAGCGCCATGCAGCATGAGGCATACGTGGAAGTCTCGGAACAAGGTACAGAAGCAGCGGCAGCAACAGCGGCGGTCATGACCATGCGGGCCGCCGCCCCCATCAAACCACCGTTAGAAGTACGAGCAGATCGTCCATTTGCATGGGCTGTCGTTGACAGCACACAACGGGGTGTCTTGTTTGCAGGCGTGGTGCATGATCCACGCTTGGCCGATCGCTAAGGGTGCAACGCCGTTTTACGCAAAAACTTTTGCGCCACGCGGCGTGATTCCAACGACCACTGAACATCTACAGGTTCGCGAATCGGTTCAACAGGCTTCACACCCAAGTTACCCGTTGGCTGACTTGGCATCGCTTGTGGGCGATGCCCGATGGAGGATTCGGCCAGTGTTTTGAGATAAGCCCGCGCTTGCGGCTGCTGACTTTGCGCCAAAGCGCCGATGGCCAAACGGGCCAAACGTGCGCAAGCTTTTTGGTCACCCCCTAGGACAGCTACAGAACACCAGAAAGCTGGACTCGTTGCCTGGATCACAAAACGTGTAGCGCGCGCTAAGACCTCGGGGTTTTCATTTTTTGCCAAAGCAATAAGACCTGCCTCTTTGACCTCTCGCTGTGTCTGAGGTGGCCCTTGCGTTAAATACGCCACCACTGCATTTAGCGAAAGATCACCGCCGAGTTGACCCAATGCAGCCAATGCATTGGCTTGCGCACTCAACGACTCAGAGGTGTTGAGCAATGATGTCAACGGTAAGAGCTGCGCATCGGTCATGCTTTTCAATGGCGTGAGGTCGAGTCCGTGCAAGCCTGCCTGACGCACATGTGCCACAACATTCACCTCTGCAGGCGGTACGTCAGCAGACATGGGCTTAGGGGCGGCCACCGCCGCATGGACAACCTGTGCACGCAGCTGCTCACCCAGGCTACCGTACTGGCGAACTTCATAGCGCTCTAACTGCGTGGAATCGGGTTGAGGCGCTGGCGTCATCACCCGCTTCCAGCTGTCGGCATGGCCCAGCTGCACGGAATGACCCATTTCATGCAACCACAAAATCACATCCGTGGTGCCGTAGTTGCTTGAGGATCCGTCCACCATTCCCTGCACCACAACCACGGGGCTACCCACTGGCGTGCAACCCAAAATCACTGTTGTCTCATAAGAGTTGTTGCCACAACTCCAAATTTTGTTCGTGATGATGATGCGCAGTTTCTTGTCAGGGTCAACGCGAAACCGACCACTCAAATGCAAGATGTCCTGAGAGTACAAATCTTCAAAAGACTCATCGATCTCAATGCTCGGTTGAATCTCAAACGACACAGCCATGCCGCGTGTTCGCAACGTTTGCTCAACTTCGCCCAGTGTTTGCTGAATTTGTGCGTCATCGTAATGACTGATTGCATCATCAGCCGCGCGATACACCTGCACTTTGACTGTGTGTTGAACCACGGGCTCTTGGCTGGTGATCAAAGGCTCGGTGGTGGCGACACAACCGGTCAACCACAGCGGTAGGGACAACGCAAGGGCGATGCGTACACCCTGTTGAAATACAGCAACCCACATCGTGGCCTCCATTGCGATTCAAAGCGTCTATTAAAAAATAGACGCTCACGCAAAAGCGCATGTGGCGCTTCAGATCACACGCCGTAACGCTCGCGATACGCCTGCGTGCGCGCCAAGTGCTCGCCCATCGCATTACCCGGCTGCTTGCCCAAGTAAGCCAACAAGTCTTCCAACTTGGCGATGGTGCACACACTCATGCCCAGTTGCTCGCGCACGTATTGCACGGCGCTGTAGGGCACATCTTGGGTGGTGCCATCGGCCTGTTTTTCAGTGGCCATTTCTTGGCGGTCCAGCGCAATCGCCACGGCATGCGGCGTGGCACCGGCGGCTTTGATGAGCGCGATGGACTCGCGTGCAGCCGTGCCTGCGCTCATCACATCGTCCACGATCAGCACGCGGCCTTTGAGGGGCGCACCCACCAAGCTGCCACCTTCGCCGTGGTCTTTGGCTTCTTTGCGGTTGTAGGCAAAGGGCACGTTTTTGCCCAAACGTGCCAGCTCGATGGACACCGCCGCACCCAGAGGAATACCTTTATAGGCAGGACCAAAAATCATGTCGAATTCGATGCCGCTGTTGACAATGCACTGCGCGTAAAAACCAGCGAGCTTGCCCAGCTTGGCGCCGTCGTCAAACAAACCGGCGTTGAAAAAGTAAGGGCTCATGCGGCCCGCCTTGGTTTTGAACTCGCCAAATTTCAACACGCCGCAATCCAGCGAAAATTGCACAAATTCTTGGGCCAACACGTCGTTGGTCGCGGCACTGTTACTCATGGGGAAAATCCTTGTTCAAACTCACCAGCCTCAACCTCAATGGCATCCGATCTGCAGCCCGTAAGGGCGTGGAGGCGTGGATCGACAAATCGAGCCCTGATTGTATTTGCGTCCAAGAAATCAAAGCCCAGGCCGCAGACATCGAAGGGACGTTTGATACCTTGGCGGGCCTAAAAGGCCACTTTCAATACGCCGAGAAAAAAGGCTACTCGGGCGTGGGCATCTACACCCGCCATGAGCCGAGCGATGTGATCATCGGTTTTGATGGTGGCGAGTTCGATGCCGAAGGCCGCTATGTGGAGTTGCGCTTTGACACGCCACAACGCAAGCTCTCCATCATCAGCAGCTACTTTCCCAGCGGCTCATCGGGCCCCGAACGCCAAGAAGCGAAGTACCGGTTTTTAGATGCCATCTACCCGCATCTGCAAACGCTCAAGGCTGAGCGCGAGTTTGTGCTGTGCGGCGACATCAACATCGCGCACAAAGAAGCGGACCTGAAAAACTGGAAAGGCAATTTGAAAAACAGCGGCTTCTTGCCCGAAGAACGCGCGTGGATGACCAAACTCACGAGCGAGGGCGGCGTAGTAGATGTGTACCGCCAGTTAGAGCCAGACACCACCGACGCTTGCTACACCTGGTGGAGCAACCGAGGCCAAGCCTACGCCAACAACGTGGGTTGGCGTTTGGACTACCACTTGGCCACGCCTGGAGTGGCGGCCAAGGCGCGCACCGAGTCGATTTACAAAGGTGAGAAGTTTTCAGACCACGCGCCCATCACCATTGCATACGATGGCCTGCTCAATGCATCGTGACGTTAGATCGATGTCACAACCAAATAGCCAACCCAAGCGAGATTGGCCGAGGCCGACAAACCGAGTGCAGCGAACGTCAGCTTCATGCCTCGAACGCGGTTGGTGAATTCAGGGGGTGGTTCATTGATGCCTTTGGCATGGAAGTAGCGTCCTAGCACCAACAAGCCCCCCAAAAGAGCCACCAGTGTTAACGGCGCCCCATTGAGCTCCAAAGCTCCCATCAGAAACAGACCCAAGGGCACATACTCTGCAAAGTTGCCATGCGCGCGCATCGCCCTTTCTAGTTCGTCAACGCCTCCGGCACCCAAAGACACCTTGTTCTTGCGACGAAACCGAATGACATTGAACGAGAGTTTGATGAACATCAACGCCAAGATACTGGCGAAAACAGCGGTCATGACTAGCATCGCACCTCCTATGGAATAGGTCGTGATGATATTCCTAGCCCACCAACATCCCTTTGGTCTCAATGAACTTGACCACGTCTTGCAAACCATCGAGGGTGCGCAAGTTGGTCATCACAAACGGCTTGAGGCCATTGGCTGTGGTGCGCATGCGAATGGTGTCGGCTTTCATCACGTCCAAATTGGCACCCACATGAGGTGCTAAGTCGGTTTTGTTGATCACAAACAAATCGCTCTTGGTGATGCCAGGGCCACCTTTGCGTGGGATTTTTTCGCCCGCTGCCACATCAATCACATAGATCGTCAAGTCGCTCAACTCGGGGCTGAAGGTGGCCGCCAAGTTGTCGCCACCGCTCTCAATGAACACCACATCGGCATCGGGAAAGTCCACCAACATGCGGTCGATGGCTTCGAGGTTGATCGATGCATCTTCACGAATCGCGGTGTGCGGACAGCCACCGGTTTCCACGCCCATGATGCGCTCGGCGGGCAACGCACCGCTGATGGTGAGCAATCGTTGGTCTTCTTTGGTGTAGATGTCGTTGGTGATGGCCACGAGGTCGTAGGTGTCGCGCATGGCCTTGCACAACATTTCGAGCAAGGTGGTTTTGCCAGAGCCAACAGGCCCGCCAATGCCCACGCGCAGAGGTGGCAATTTTTTGGTGCGATGTGCGATGTTGTGTAAGTGCTTCATGATCTGAACAGTCGTGAGTATTGGGTTTCGTGTTGGGCCGAGAGAATGGCCAGCATGGGAGAAAAGGCTTGCCGTGTGTCGTCCGTCACTCGCAGCGCATGTCTGACAGCAGACGCGATGTGTTGGGCCAATTGGGTCAAGATGCGCTGGCCTGAGTTTTGACCCAGTGGCACGGCTTTGATGGCGGCTTGCACCATGTTCTCGGACCAGCCAAAGGCGTAAGCCTGCAAGCAGTGTTCAATCGGTGCGCCTGTGCGCGACAACGCCAAAGCAAACATCAGCGGATACGTGGGCACCCAACGGTTGCACATCGCCAAGGTGTCGGCATCCAATGCATCTTGATTGCGCAACCACTCCAACATGGAGCGCCCCATTTGCTCGCTTTGCAAACGCAGTTCCGCACTTTCACGGGTGGCATGTACCCATTGGCTCAAAGTTTCTAAGCGTGCCTGATCTTGCGCTTGCCAGGCCGCGATCATCTGCCCGAGCACGGCCATGTCGCCGCGGGATTGTGTGAGATGGAGCTGGTCGATCAACCATTCAGCTGCGCTGTGTTCGTCATGCACCATCCCTTGGTCAATCGCAGCTTCTAGACCTTCGGAGTACGAAAAGCCACCAATGGGCAACGCAGGCGATGCGAGCCAGATGAGTTGGATCAGCGCCGGTGTGGAAGACGGCGCTGCAGTGGCAGCGTCAGTGGTCATGCTTGCAGTTGGGTCCGTGCACGTGGCCGTGAGAGCGATCTGTGTGATCATGGCTATGGCTATGGCTGTGTTCGCCGTGACTATGCCCATGTGAGTGCCCATGGCTGCTGTACGCACCACCTTCAGGCTCAAACGCTTCATGCACCGTCACCACCGTCATGTGCATGGCGCGCAGCATATCGGCCAACACATGGTCTGGTTCAATCTTCAAGTGATCGGGTTGCAACTCGATGGGCACATGGCGGTTGCCGAGGTGGTAAGCCGCACGCGTCAAGTCAAACGCGGTGCCGTGCTGCGCACAGGCAGTGATGCGCAACACCTCTTGCGGTGCCGCCACCACACGGATGAGCGAGCCGTCTTCAGCCACCAACACATCGCCGCCGCGCACCAAAGTGCCGCGCGTCAAAAACACACCCAAGCTGCGGCCTGTGCTGTCAGTCGCATCAAAGCGGCTTTTTTGGCGTACGTCCCAATCGAGCTCCACCGTGGGCGCACGCTTGAGCAAAGCAGTCGCCAAACCTTGGCCGCCAGAAATCAATTTAGAACAAATGAGCATCAGAAAAATTTAGAACAAGAAGTAACGTTGTGTCATGGGCAAGCTCAGCGCAGGTTCGCAGGTGAGCAGATTGCCATCCGCCCGCACCGCATAGGTTTGGGCATCCACTTCCATGCGTGGCGCATAGTCGTTGTGAATCATGTCACGTTTGCCCACGCTTCTGATGTTCTTCACGGCACTCAAGGTTTTATTCAAACCAAACTTCTGTCCGATGCCCGCTGCCATGCCCGCTTGCGACACAAACGTGAGCGAACCACGGTGCAACGCGCCGCCATACGCTCCAAACATGGGGCGGTAGTGCACGGGCTGCGGTGTAGGAATGGACGCGTTGGGGTCGCCCATCGCCGCCATGGCGATGAAGCCACCTTTCAAAATGATGCTGGGCTTGATGCCAAAGAATGCGGGCTTCCACACCACCAAGTCGGCCCACTTGCCCACTTCTACACTGCCGACTTCGTGGCTGATGCCGTGGGCAATCGATGGATTGATGGTGTACTTGGCGATGTAGCGTTTGACACGCGCGTTGTCATGACGATCCGTGTCGCCTGGTAGCGCACCGCGTTGCGCTTTCATCTTGTGCGCGGTTTGCCATGTGCGAATGATCACCTCACCCACACGGCCCATGGCTTGGCTGTCGCTGCTCATCATGCTGATGGCACCGAGGTCATGCAAGATGTCTTCGGCGGCAATCGTCTCGCGGCGAATGCGGCTTTCGGCAAAGGCCAAGTCTTCGGCAATGGCGGGGTCGAGGTGGTGACACACCATGAGCATGTCCACATGCTCGTCGAGCGTGTTCACGGTGTACGGACGCGTCGGGTTTGTCGAGCTGGGCAACACATTGGCCTCGCCCACCACTTTCAAAATATCGGGCGCATGGCCACCGCCTGCACCTTCGGTGTGAAAGGTGTGGATGGTGCGACCTTTGAAGGCGGCCACCGTGTCTTCCACAAAACCCGATTCGTTGAGCGTGTCGGTGTGGATGGCCACCTGCGTGTCGGTGGCCTCGGCCACGCTCAAGCAGTTGTCAATCGCGGCGGGCGTGGTCCCCCAGTCTTCGTGCAGCTTTAGGCCAATCGCGCCTGCGTTGATCTGCTCGTGCAGCGAATCGGGCAGAGCGGCATTGCCTTTGCCCAAGAAGCCGAGGTTCATCGGAAATGCATCCGCCGCTTGCAACATGCGTTCGATATTCCAAGCGCCAGGTGTGCAAGTGGTGGCAAAGGTGCCAGTAGCTGGGCCTGTGCCGCCACCAAGCATAGTGGTCACACCGCTCGTCAACGCTTCTTCAATTTGCTGCGGTGCGATGAAATGGATGTGCGTGTCCACACCCCCCGCAGTGACGATGTTGCCTTCGCAGCTGATCACCTCGGTGCCTGGGCCAATGACGATGTCCACGCCCGGTTGTGTATCGGGGTTGCCCGCTTTGCCAATGGCCACGATGCGACCGCCCTTCAAGCCAATGTCGGCTTTGACAATGCCCCAGTGGTCAATGATGAGGGCATTGGTCATCACGGTGTCCACCGCGCCGCCCGCTTGTGGCCCTGTGCCTGCGCCGTCACGTGTGCGCTGCGATTGCGCCATGCCATCGCGGATGGTTTTGCCGCCGCCGAACTTCACCTCTTCACCGTAGCCGCCCGCTTTGAGTGTGAAATCTTGTTCGACTTCCACCACCAAGTTGGTATCTGCCAAGCGCAGGCGGTCGCCCACGGTGGGGCCAAACATCTCTGCGTAAGCGCGTTTGCCGATGGTTGCCATCACTTGCTTCCTTTGTCCACAGGACCGTTCACCAAACCGCGAAAGCCAAACACCTGACGATCGCCGCTCAAGTCGACCAACTCGACCGTGCGTTGTTGGCCGGGTTCAAAGCGAACCGCAGTGCCAGAGGCAATGTTCAAACGCATGCCGTGTGCAGCCACACGATCAAAGCGCAAGCCTGCATTGGTTTCTGCAAAGTGGTAGTGCGAGCCCACTTGGATCGGGCGGTCACTGGCGTTTTGCACCACCAACGTGTGCGTGCGTCGGCCGGGGTTGAGGGTGTGTTCGCCCTCGTCAATCAAGAGTTCGCCGGGTGTCATGCGTGCCTCGCCTTACTTGTTGCGACCCATCCACCACATGGCGGCGCCGACCGCCAACGCGATCACAAAGCCCCACACATCGGTAGCGTGGTAGTGCGAAGCACCCTCGATGCCGTGGCCTTCGTGGGCCATGGCCCAAGCGGGCATGAGCGAAATAAGAGAAATTAAACGTTGCATGGTGTACGTCCGAAAAGTGAAATCAAACAATGGGCTGATGCACGGTCACGAGCTTGGTGCCGTCTGGAAACGTAGCCTCGACTTGGATGTCGGGAATCATCTCGGCCACGCCATCCATCACGTCGGCACGGGTGAGCACATTGCGGCCATCGCTCATCAATTGCGCCACGGTCTTGCCGTCGCGCGCACCTTCCATCACGGCAGCGCTAATGAGGGCAACAGCCTCGGGGTAGTTGAGCTTCAGACCACGAGCTTGGCGGCGCTCGGCCAACAAAGCAGCAGTAAAGATCAACAGCTTGTCTTTTTCGCGGGGTGTGAGTTCCATAGTGATTTGAAGTATGCAACATGCGTGCCCTCTTCAACATCGCCCTAAGCCCCTGAATCATTGGCTTTGGTGCGCCACCCCGTCTTGGTGCGCACAACTTTGCGAATCGACACGCATCAGGCTGGTGCATTTTTATTTTTTTGACCTCAAATGGTGCCACTCAATCACGCTTACTTTGCCTATATATAGGCAGTCATCGTTGGTCTAGGGGATACACAAATTGGCACAGGGTTTGCGATAGGTCTCGCGAAGCGCACCGCTACAGCGAGCGCCGAACAACCCTTAATTTTTTGGAGTGAACCCCCATGATGAATCGTCGAGGAAATTTGAAAGCATTGGCCGCCGCAGCTGCGCTGTCTGTCGGCTCATTGGTCTTAGCGCCACAAGCGTTGGCCGCAGACACCATCAAAGTGGGCGTGCTGCACAGCTTGTCTGGCACCATGGCCATTTCTGAGACTGTGTTGAAAGACACCGTGCTCATGGCCATCGACGAAATCAACGCCAAGGGCGGCGTGCTGGGCAAGAAGCTTGAGCCCGTGGTGGTCGACCCCGCTTCCAACTGGCCCTTGTTCGCTGAGAAAACCAAACAGCTCATCGGCCAAGACAAGGTGTCTGTGATCTTTGGTTGCTGGACTTCGGTGTCTCGTAAATCGGTGTTGCCCGTCGTAGAAGAAATGAACGGCTTGCTCTTTTACCCCGTGCAATACGAAGGTGAAGAGCTCAGCAAAAACGTGTTCTACACCGGCGCTGCACCTAACCAACAAGCCATTCCTGCGGTGGACTATTTGATGAGCAAAGACGGCGGCGCTGCCAAGCGTTGGGTCTTGTTGGGCACCGACTATGTGTACCCACGCACCACCAACAAAATTTTGCGTGCTTACCTCAAGAGCAAAGGCGTGAAAGAGTCGGACATCGACGAGAAGTACACACCGTTTGGTCACAGCGACTACCAAACCATCGTGGCGGACATCAAGAAATTTTCTGCTGGCGGCAAGACAGCCGTGGTCTCCACCATCAACGGCGACTCCAACGTGCCCTTCTACAAAGAACTGGGCAATGCTGGCTTGAAAGCCAAAGACGTCCCCGTTGTTGCGTTCTCTGTCGGTGAAGAAGAGTTGCGCGGCGTGGACACCAAGCCCTTGGTGGGTCACTTGGCCGCATGGAACTACTTCATGTCCATCAAGAACCCTGCCAACGATGAGTTCATCAAGAAGTGGGCGGCTTATGCCAAGGCCAAGAACATCGCCGGTCACAAAGACAAGCCTTTGACCAACGACCCCATGGAAGCCACTTACATCGGCATCAACATGTGGAAGCAAGCGGTTGAGAAAGCCAAGTCCACCGAGACCGACAAAGTCATCGCTGCCATGGCAGGTCAAACCTTCAAAGCACCCAGCGGCATTGTGAGCAAGATGGATGAGAAGAACCACCACTTGCACAAGTCGGTGTTCATTGGCGAGATCAAGGCGGACGGTCAGTTCAACGTGGTTTGGAAAACACCAGGCCCTGTGAAAGCCAAGCCATGGAGCCCCTTCATCGAAGGCAATGCTTCTAAGCCCGATGAGCCTGTGAAGAAGTAAACCTTTCTCCGAGGGATTGACTTGGGGGAGGGCACTGCCCTCCCCTTTTTTATGGAAATCTTGATGCACCACTTTTCTATGTCATCGCTCACGCACACGCTGCAAAGGCACATCGCATGTCAGCGCCACTGGGTGCACCGCATCGCTTGTGGATTGGCCATTGTTGTATGGAGCCAAACCAGCGCACTGGCACTCACGGCAGACCAAGCCCGCGCCCTCACCTTGGGCGACACCGATGCACGCGTGACGGCGCTGCAAAAAGCCTTGACCACCCCTGACGCCCAAACCGCTGCGTTTTTGCAAGCCATGGCCGATGACGCTGTAAAAGTGAACGGCACACACGTGCTGGTGGTACGCGATGGCCAAGCGACAGACCCTGTGACCGGTGAAGCCAGTGCGCTGCCTGACACCGCAGAAGACGTGATCAACAACAACCGCATGCGCGGTGAGATTGATGCCGCGTTATCTGCCTTGCAATTGCTCAGCCCCGATGTCGCCTTACGCACGCAAGCCGCCAAATCGGTGCTGAAAGAGCCTGATCCCACCAAACTCGCCATGCTCGAAAAAGCCTTGGCAAGCGAGGCTGATGAGGGCGTGAAAAAACAAATGTTGTTAGCTCGCGCTGCAATTTTGCTCAACAGCGACAACGCTGACGAACGCTTTGCCTCGGCGAAAACTCTGGCCGACAGCCAAACCCCCGACACCCAACTCTTGCTCAATCAACGTCTGAGCCAAGAGGAAGACAAAAAAGTCCGCTCGCAATTGCAAACCTCGCTGCTCACCATCCAGGCCGCGCTGAGCTGGGGCGACAAACTCGGCGCATTGTTTACCGGCATCAGCTTGGGTTCCATCTTGTTACTCGTGGCATTGGGCTTGGCCATCACCTACGGCTTGATGGGCGTCATCAACATGGCGCACGGCGAGCTGATGATGATTGGCGCGTATGCCACCTATGTGGTGCAAGGCCTGTTTCGTCAGTACTTGCCAGGCATGTTTGACGCGTATTTGTTGGTGGCTGTGCCTGCTTCATTTTTGGCAGCAGCCCTCGTGGGCGCGGTGCTCGAACGCTTGGTGTTGCGCCACTTGTATGGTCGCCCGCTTGAAACGCTGTTGGCCACTTGGGGCATCAGCTTGGTGTTGATGCAAGGCGTACGCAGCATTTTTGGCGCGCAAAACGTGGGGGTTGAAAACCCCTCGTGGATGAGCGGTGGCGTGCAACTGCTGGCCAACCTCTCGCTGCCCTACAACCGTTTGATCATTCTTGGCTTCGCTCTGTTTGTGTTGGTCGGCATGACGCTGTTGATCAGCCAAACACGCTTGGGTTTGTTTGTGCGCGGCGTCACCCAAAACCGCCCCATGGCTTCAGCGCTCGGTGTGAACACGGCACGCGTTGACACCTACGCCTTTTCACTCGGTTGCGGCATTGCGGGCTTGGCCGGTTGTGCGCTCAGCCAAATTGGCAACGTGGGGCCAGACCTCGGACAGAGCTACATCGTCGATGCATTCATGGTGGTGGTACTCGGTGGCGTGGGGCAACTGGCAGGCACGGTGTACGCCGCGCTGGGCTTGGGCCTGATGAACAAATTGCTCGAAGGCGTGGCCGGCGCAGTGCTGGCCAAGATTGCGGTGCTGGTATTCATCATCGTCTTCATTCAAAAACGTCCCCAAGGCATCTTTGCCATGAAAGGCCGCAGTGCGGAGGCATGACATGACACATCTACCAGAACCGCCCGCATTGTTGGGCACCAAAGGCTGGGCATTTTTCTTGGCCGCCTTCATCACCGTGTGTGCGGTGGTGCCTGTGCTCAACCTGTGGGTGCCTGCCGACAGCGCGTTCCACCTCAGCGACTACGCCGTGGCTTTGATGGGCAAGATCATGTGCTACGCCATTTGCGCGCTGGCGATGGATTTGATTTGGGGCTACACCGGCATCTTGTCGCTCGGGCACGGACTGTTTTTTGCGCTGGGCGGCTACATGATGGGCATGTACCTCATGCGCCAAATTGGCACCGATGGCAATTACAAAAGCAATCTGCCCGACTTCATGGTCTTCCTTGACTGGAAAACCTTGCCTTGGCATTGGAGCTTCAGCGACAGCTTTGCCGCTACGTTGTTGCTGGTGGTTTTGGTGCCCGGCTTGTTGGCTTTTGTGTTTGGCTACTTCGCGTTTCGCTCGCGCATCAAAGGCGTGTACTTCTCCATCATCACGCAAGCCATGACGTTTGCAGCCATGCTGCTGTTCTTCCGTAACGAAACCGGCTTTGGTGGCAACAACGGCTTCACCGATTTCAAACGCATCTTGGACCTGCCCATTGCCACGCCCGCCATGCGCATGACCTTGTTTGTGCTCACGGGTTGGGCATTGTTGATGAGCTTTCTATTCGCACGTTGGTTGGTGCAAAGCAAGTTTGGCCGCGTGCTGCAAGCCATCCGCGATGCCGAGAGTCGCGTGATGTTTTCTGGCTACTCACCTCTGCCCTACAAGCTCACCATTTGGGTCATCTCAGCCGTGATGTGTGGCATTGCGGGTGCCTTGTATGTGCCGCAAGTGGGCATCATCAACCCGAGCGAGATGAGCCCTGCTAACTCGATTGAGATGGCGGTTTGGGCTGCTGTGGGCGGACGCGCTTCGCTGATTGGCCCCATCGTGGGCGCGTTCTTGGTCAACGGCATGAAGAGCTGGTTGACCGTGACCGCCCCTGAGTTTTGGTTGTACTTCCTTGGCGCTTTATTTATCGGCGTGACGCTGTACATGCCGCATGGCGTGGTGGGCTTGATTCAAAAACTCAGCACCAAGAAAAATGCACAGGAGCGTGTATGACCCCCGATCTGTTTGAAGAAGGCTCAGAGCGTTTGGCCACATACCAAGCGCGTCAGGCGGTTGAAGTCACCTCGGGCGACCGCAGCGCGGGCTATGGTCGCGTGCACGAACCCGGCAGCTTGGATCTCACGCACGGCCGCATCTTGTATTTGGAAGACGTGCATGTGAGCTTTGATGGTTTCAAAGCCATCAACGGTTTGTCGCTCGACATCGCACCCGGTGAGCTGCGCTGCATCATCGGCCCCAACGGGGCGGGCAAGACGACGATGATGGACATCATCACCGGCAAAACCAAGCCCGACTCGGGTCAAGTGTTCTTTGGCAGCACCATCGACTTGCTGCGCCACACCGAACCCGAAATTGCACAACTGGGCATTGGTCGCAAGTTTCAAAAACCCACCGTGTTTGAACAGTTGAGCGTGTTTGAAAACTTGGAGCTCGCCTTGAAAACCCACAAGGGTGTGGCCGCGTCGATGTTCTTCAAACTCAACGGCACGCAACGCGACCGCTTGAGCGAGGTGTTGCACACCATCCACTTGCAAGACAGCGTCACGCGTCAAGCAGGCAATCTGAGCCACGGTCAAAAGCAATGGCTAGAGATTGGCATGTTGCTCATGCAAGACCCCAAGCTCTTGCTGCTCGACGAACCCGTGGCCGGCATGACCGACTTTGAAACCGAACGCACCGCCGAGCTGTTCTTAAGTCTCAAAGGCAAACACTCGCTGATGGTGGTGGAGCACGACATGAGCTTCATCAACACCATCTCCGACATCGTCACCGTGCTGTGCGATGGTTCGGTGTTGGCGCAAGGCACGCTGGCACAGGTGCAAGCCGACGAGCGTGTGATTGAGGTGTACCTAGGCCGCTAACTCTGACGTTCACTATGCAAACACACGACATGCCTTTACTTCAGGTTTCAAACATCAACCAGTTCTACGGCGGCTCGCACATCCTGCGTGACGTGAGTTTTGAAGCGAACTTGGGTCGTATCACGGTGCTGCTCGGGCGCAACGGCGTGGGCAAGACCACGCTGCTCAAGTCGCTCATGGGGGCTGTGCCGATTCGCGATGGCAGCATCACCTTCAACGGCGCGTCGATTGAACGTGCCGCACCGTACGAACGTGCGCGTGCCGGCATTGGCTACGTACCACAGGGACGCGAAATCTTTGCGCGACTCACCGTAGAAGACAACTTGCGCATGGGGCTGGCCACTCAGCCTGCAGGCACAGACATACCTGCTGAGTTGTTTGAGTTGTTTCCTGTGCTGAAGCAAATGCTGCATCGCCGTGGCGGCGATTTGTCAGGCGGGCAACAGCAGCAACTGGCGATTGCACGGGCCTTGGCGTCTGGCCCAAAGTTGTTGGTGTTGGATGAGCCCACCGAGGGCATTCAACCCAGCATCATCAAAGACATTGGCCGCGTGATTCGCATGTTGGCCAGTCGTGGCGACATGGCAATTTTGCTGTGCGAGCAGTATTACGACTTTGCCGAAGAGTTGGCGGATGACTATTTGGTGATGGAACGCGGTGAAGTCATTGCACGCGGCATGGGCTCAGACATGCAGCGGGACAACGTTCGTCAGTTGGTGGCGATTTAAGTTGTTTAGCGCCTGAAGTTTTTCCGTGCGTGAAGGTTTCTCGCCGGAGGAAATCAGGTGATGCGGGTGCGGCGGCTTCCTCATGCTGGGGTACCAGAAATCGTCAGCCGCCGCGCCCGCATCACCTGATCGGTCGTCGAAGAAAAATGTCACCCTAAAAAACTGCCAGCCGCAGTCTGGGGGTAGAGGGCTTGGGCAGGTGACGATTTCTGGTACCCCAGCATGAGGAACCTGCCCAAGTCCTCTACCCCCAGCGAGCCCAGCAAAAAGCAGAAACTACATGGACCAAATTCGAGGCGGCACATTCGACATGCCCCATAGGCCCCGACGCCAAGCCGCCCAAACCCCACGCAACAACGTCTGCGCAGGCTCCACCAGGGGCGACAAGGTGCGCAACACCACCACGCGTGGATGCGGCGATGTCACACCCGCCACCAGGCCTGCAGGCGCAACTTCAGTCAACTCACGCGCCAAGGCCAACGCCAGATCGCGCCGTTCACGCAACAAATCAGACCCACACGCCAGCACCAAAGTCGCCATGCAACGGTGCTTGGCCAAGCCCAAGGGGCCATCCATCAAACGGGTATCTTGCGCATCTAACAAACCACGCTCAAGCCACACGCCCGACATTTCCATGTGTTGCTGCAACTGCCCGCTCTCAAACGGCAAGTTGGCATTCGGGAGTCCAAGCGCAGTGATGTCCCACGCCATCATCTCGGCTGTGGGGGCTAGGTCAAACACCGCATGGTTCAAACCGTGGCAGCCGTTATACGCAATGGTTTCCAGCGGCAGCCACTCTAGGCGTGCACCGTCGCCCACATGGGCTTTGACTTGTTGTGTCGCGAGACCTTGCTCGCTTCTGTAAAAACGTGTGGCGCCAGGCGTGGTGAGCAAGGCATGTGCGTGCGCATCGACGTTCAACGTGATGTCTAAGGTATCCCCACCTACCAAACCACTGGGCGGATGTACCAACACGTTGTGGCACACCGCATCCCCTTCGGGGTAGAGGCTCTGCAACACACGCAAAGGTCCACTGTGCGAAAACTTCGCCGTGGTGCGTGACGCGTTGTGCGTGTAGTCGATTTGAAGTTGTGCGAGCCAGCCTGCCATGTTTGCCCTGTGTTGGTGCTTGTTTATTTAAGTTTGGTGCATTCGGCACCAACAACAGCCGCACGCACAACCCATGCGCAGCTTGTGTGGTGCATCGTGCCATGTCCAAAGCAGCTCAGCTGTGCTTCATGCATACGACACTGCAGACTTCATGCCATGGCACCGTGTTTGGGCATAAAAGCTGCTGTGCATCCTCCATGAGGACTCGTTGGTCATGGTTGGGATGGATGTTAGGGGTGAACTGCGTCTACGCGTTGGCCCATGAGACTGTACCCACCATTGAAGTGGTGGCGCACTACGACAACAGCCTTGGATCCAGCAACGCTTCATCGCAAGGCAGCATCACCTCAGCATTGCTAGACAACCGCCCCTTGATGCGTCCAGGTGACGTGCTGGAATATGTGCCGGGTATGGTGGTCACGCAACACTCCGGCGATGGCAAAGCCAATCAATATTTTTTGCGCGGTTTCAACCTTGACCACGGCACCGACTTTGCCACCAGCCTCAATGGCATGCCCATCAACATGCCAAGCCATGCGCACGGTCAAGGGTATAGCGACTTGAATTTTTTAATTCCTGAACTGGTGCAGCGTGTGGATTACCGCAAAGGCCCCTACTTTGCACAAGACGGCGACTTTGCCTCTGCCGGTGCCGCAGACTTTCACTACAAAACACGCCTCGACAAAGATTTCACGCAACTCACCCTTGGACAGCGCGGCTATGGCCGAGCCATGGGCGCTGCATCACACGAATTAAACAACGGCATGCGCTATGTGGCGGCCATGGAGTTGATGCACAACGATGGCCCATGGACCGTGCCCGAACGCTTGCAACGCCGCAACGGTGTGTTCATGCTCAGCGACGGCTCACGCACCAACGGCTGGACGGCCAGCGCCATGCACTACACCGCCCGCTGGAATGCAACCGACCAAATTCCTTTGTCTATGGTGGAGTCAGGTCAGCTCGGTCGCTTTGACAGTCTCGATCCCAGCGACGGCGGACACACCCAACGCAGCAGTGCCTCAGTGGACTGGCGGCAAACGCATGATGGAATAACTGACAAAGTTCTGCTCTATGCCATTCGCTCCGAGTTGTCTTTGTTTTCGAATTTCAGCTACTACAGCACCCGCAGCACAGTAGGTGATCAGTTCATGCAGCAAGAGCAGCGGCAGGTGTATGGGCTCAAAGCATCACGCCAATGGACACTCGAAGGTGCGACGCGATGGGTGAACACGCTAGGCCTTCAAGCACGCAGCGATGTGGTGGATATGGACTTGGCCAACACACAAGGCCGCCAGCGCAACGACTGGCTTCGACAGGATCATGTGCATCAACAACTCAATGGGGTGTTTGGTGAAACACAAACGATGTGGACCACTTGGCTTCGCACCCAAGTGGGCTTGCGCGCCGACCAGTACAACACCTACGTCAGCAATGCGAACACGCCCAACCTTCTAGGCGCGGCCAGTAGTGCGCTGTGGTCACCCAAATTCACCGCTGTACTAGGGCCGTGGCACAAGACTGAGTATTTTTTAAATGCAGGCCATGGTTTTCACAGTAATGACGCACGCGGCGTCACAGACCCTCATCAGCCCACCCCAGCTCTGGTGCGATCTAGGGGCTATGAAGTTGGCATCAAAACAGAGGCAGTGGAGGGCTTGCAATCATCACTGGCCCTGTGGCGGCTCAACTTTGCGTCAGAGCTGGTTTACGTGGGCGATGCAGGCGCCACAGAAGCCGGAGCAGCAAGCCAGCGTACCGGTGTGGAGTTCAACAACCGCTGGACGCCCAACCGTCGCTGGGTCATTGATGCCGACCTCGCGTGGACACGACCACGCGCGATGAACACTGATGCAAGCCATGCCTACATTCCTAATGCCGTTGAAAGCGTGGCACTGTTGGCCGCCACGGTTAAAGACGTGGGTCGTTGGAACTTCACGGCTCAACTGCGCCACATCGGCTCGGCCGCTCTGGCCGAGGACAACCGCGTGCGCACGTCGCCAAGCACCGTCGTGAACTTCAAAGCGCGCACACAGCTCGATGCCCATCAAAGCGTGCACATCGATGTCTTCAATGCCATGAATCAACGTTACAGCGACATTGCGTATTTAGGTCATGATTTAAAACCCTACGCAACACCTAGCACTTCCGTGCTTCACGGCGACCAAGTGCAGGTTCACCCTGGTGAGCCTCGAACCTTTCGGGTGACCTATACCCAGCAATATTAGGCTGGCGCCGCCTACACTTGGGCGGTGACTTCTTCTCTTTCCTCCTCTGAAACTGTTGCCATCATTGGCGCAGGCCCTGCTGGTCTCATGGCCGCCGATATACTCAGCGCCTCTGGCGTGACCGTGCATGTGTATGACGCCATGCCCTCGGTGGGCCGCAAGTTTTTACTCGCAGGCTTGGGTGGCCTCAACCTCACACATGCCGAACCGTTTGACACTTTTGTCACTCGCTACGGCGCACGCCAAGACGCTTGCCGTGCATGGCTTCAAGACTTTGACGCCAACGCCATTCGCGACTGGGTCAAAGGCTTGGGGCTCGACACCTTTGTCGGCACCTCGCAGCGCGTGTTCCCCACCGACATGAAAGCTGCGCCTTTGTTGCGTGCGTGGCTACATCGTTTGCGCCACCCTTCGCAGGGCATGCCCGTGACCTTTCATATGCGCCACCGTTGGAACGGCGCACTCAACCACCACGACCAAGGCTACACCTTGTCGTTTGACACGCCGCAAGGCCCCGTTACCACGCAAGCTCGCGCTGTGCTGCTGGCATTGGGTGGCGGCAGCTGGGCCAAGCTGGGTTCAGACGGCGCATGGCAACCGTGGCTGCGTGACTTGGGTCTGGATGTGGCCCCCTTACACCCCAGCAACTGTGGCTTTGATGTACAGAGTCGCACAGGCCAACTAGGCTGGAGCACGCGTTTGTCTGAGCAATTTGCTGGCACGCCACTCAAGTCGGTGGCCTTGTCGTTCACCGACAGCTTGGGGCAACGCTTTGAACGACGTGGTGAGTTTGTGTTGACGGCCACAGGCATTGAGGGCAGTTTGGTCTATGCAGCCTCGGCTTTGCTGCGCGATGACATCGATCGCAGCGGCCACGCCACTTTGCACCTCGACCTCAAACCAGACTTCACGCCTGAGCGCGTGTTGGCCGAGGTGTCGCATCCACGCGGCTCACGCTCGTTGTCGAGCCATTTGAAAAGTCGTTTGAATTTGCAACCCGTGCATTTGGCGCTGTTACACGAAGTGTTGCCAAAAGACGCGATGGCCGATGCAACGCAAATTGCATCGGCCATCAAGGCCTTGCCCTTGACGCTCATGGCGCCCCGTCCCATCGACGAAGCCATCAGCACGGCAGGCGGCGTCAAGCTAGAAGCGTTGACACCTGAGCTCATGTCCCACCAGCACCCAGGCTTGTTTGTGGGCGGCGAGATGCTGGACTGGGAAGCGCCCACCGGCGGCTACTTGCTCAGCGCATGCTTGGCAAGTGGCCGTGTGGCGGGCTTAGGTGCCGCGCGTTATTGCGCGATGGCTTCGATGGCGATGTCGATGCGCACTTCATCACCCACATAAGGTGCGTATTTGCCAGCGTTGAATTCGCTGCGCTTGATCACGGTGAACGCGTTGGCGCCAATGGCGGGCTTTTTCAACATGGGGTGAGGCATGGCTTGGAAGCTGGTCACAGTCAAGGTCACAGGCTTGGTCACGCCCTTGATGGTGAGGTTGCCTTCCACCAGCTGAGGCTTGTCACCATCAAACACCACCTTGGTCGATTTGAACGTCGCCTGTGGAAACTTGGCAGTGTCCAAGAAGTCTTCGCCTTGAATGTGTTCGTTGAAATCAGCAAAGCCGGTGCTCACCGATTTGGTGTCGATCACGATGTCTACTGAGCCCTTTTTGGCTTCAGCATCAAACACCACTTTGCCCGTGGTTTTGCTAAAGCTGCTCAGCTGTGTGCTGTAGCCAAAGTGTGAATACGAAAAACGTGGGAAGGTGTGTGTACCGTCCACACCATAAGTCACTGGGGCTGCCAGAGCGGAAGTGGCGACTGCGCTGGTCAGCGCCAAAGCGGCGGCGATGCGTTTGATAGATGTCATGTGAAAGCTCCTTTTAAAAAATCATTTGCCAGGATTGGCGGTGAGTTGAAAGTTGACTTGGATGTCGTTGGCAACGACATCAAACTTGGCCCAGATGCCCTCGCCAATGACGAAATCACCACGGCGCATGACAAAGCCGCCGGTGAACACACCCGCGTTACCTTGCGCCACATGCTTGAGCGGGAATTTGATGTCTTGGCTTTTGCCTTTGATGGTGAGCACACCGCTCACTTCAAACTGGTTAGCGCCCGTGGGCTTAATTTGCTTGCTCACAAAGGTAGCTTTGGGAAACGCTTTGACGTTGAACCAAGATTTACCCACCACTTCGTCATCTGCATCAGATGAGCCTGCATCGACGCTAGCTAGGTCAATTTCAATTTGCGCTTGTGCGGCGGCGGGTTTGGCGGGGTCAAACGTCAACTGTGCGTTGAATTTTTTAAACTGGCCGTCCATAGCCACGCCCATTTGTTTGTACTGAAACGTGACTTTGCTTTTGTCGGCTTGGATGGCTTTGTACTCCACCGCTTGCGCAGTCAGCGCCAACGTGGCGACGACGAGTGTGAGAAGTTTTTTCATACGGAATCCTTTGCAGAGGTGCCATGCGGCAGCATGCGTTTCAAAATATCGTCTTTGTCAATCCAGTGGTGTTTGAGCGCGGCGGCTACATGACCTGCCAACAAGAACAACAAGAAGAAGTTAAGCACCTCATGCACCTCGTGCAACAAGTGGCCGAGCTCTTTGTCTTTTTCTAGCAAGTCGGGCAGCGGCAACACGCCAAACCAAACCGTTTGCACGCCCTTGGCGGAGCTCAACAACCAGCCACTCAATGGAATGATGATCATCAACCCGTACAAAGCCGCGTGACCCAAGTGCGCCAAGCGTTGCAAGGTGGGCGACATGCTGCTTGGGTAGGCCGGCGGTGGGTTGAGCACACGCCAAAGTAGGCGCAGCCAAACCAAGGCGAACACTGTCACACCCGCCCATTTGTGCCATGAGTAGTACTGCAACTTTTCTGGCGACAGCGCCATGTCTGTCATCACAAAGCCTAAGGCCAACAAACCCATGATGAGCACAGCCATGCCCCAATGCAACAGTTTTGCGACGGCGTTATAGGTCGGGTTCATGTGCGCTCCTTTAGTGGACGAAGGCATAGCCATCCATCGAAATCACGTAGTTATTGATGCCACGATAAAACGCTTGTGGTGTTGCATCAGCGCCTGCAGCGCCCAAAGCCACAAAGAGTGGCAGCAAGTGGTCCTCGCTCGGGTGAGCCTGTGCACCATCTGCATTGAGTCGGCGATAGTTCATCAAAGCGTCCACGTTGTGTGCGCTCAGTTGTTCTTGCAACCAATCCGTGAACCGTGGGACATAGGCTGGTGTTTGTCCACCCATCGCTGTCGCCGTTTGCCAATCTCGCAAGTTGTGTGTGAGATTGCCCGAGGCGACCACCCAAATGTTTTGATCAGCCAAGGGCGCCAAGGCTTGTCCCATGCGATACGCATGCGCTGGACCGCCATGCATCTGCATCGACAAGGGAACAATGGGCACATCGGCATCAGGAAACATTTGGCGCAAAGGCTGCCAAGCGCCGTGATCTAAACCATGCTGACTGTCTGCCACCTCAAAACCTGCAAGTTGCAATGCAGCTCGCACTTCCTCGGCCACCTCGGGGCAGCCCGTGGCTGGGTATTGAATGTCATAGAGCGGCGCAGGAAAGCCGTAAAAGTCATGGATGGTTTCGAGCTGTGTGGCACTGCTCACGGTAGGAATGCGCGTGTCCCAATGTGGGCTCACCACCACGATGGCGCGCGGCGCAGCCAGTCGAGTCACCACCTCAGACATGGCAGCACCAGCAGCCCCTGGCTCGAGTGCGAAAGTGGGCGCGCCATGTGGCACGAAGAGGACGTTTTTGAATGCGGTCATGCTGTTTCTCTGTTCTGGGACGTGAATGTAGACACGAATCACCCAACGAAAAAGTAGCAAATCTTCAATTGTTTGTTGCAAAATGAACAACAATGGACAAATTCAATGCAATGCAACTTTTCGTGCGCGTGGCAGAAACGGGCAGTTTTACGGCGGTCGCTCAACAGTTAGGCGTGGATCGCTCCGTGGTGACACGTCAAGTCTCAGCGCTGGAAACACAGCTGGGCACCAAGCTGATGACGCGCAGCACCCGCAGCCTCACGCTCACCACGGCAGGTTCGGCTTATCTGGAAAAGTGCCGCGTCATCTTGAACATGCTGGACGCTGCAGAATCAAGCTTGGCGGAAGAAAAGGCCGTACCACGGGGCCGCTTACGGTTGGGTTTGCCTCTGAGCTTTGGTCTGCAACGCCTCATGCCTGTGCTGCTGCAGTTTGCACAAAAACACCCGCAAATTGAGTTGGTCATGGATTTTTCTGATCGACGTAGCAAACTGATCGAAGAAGGCATTGACCTGTCAATTCGCATCACCAACCGGCTGGAGCCCAGCGACATTGTTCGCAAATTGGGGGCGTCGCGCCTCATCACCGTCGCTTCACCACAGTATTTGGCCGAGCACGGCAAACCCAAGCACCCCAGCGATCTCGCGCATCATGCAGGGCTGCTGTATGCGTTGGATTTTCAATCGGACACATGGGCGTACGCGCACAAAGACGGCACCGTCACACGCGTGAACATGCGTCCGCGCTTGGCGGCCAACAACGGCGAGGCTTTGATGGAGGCCGCGGCACAAGGTCTAGGCATCACCCGCCAACCCGACTTCATTGCACGCCCTTACATCGACAAAGGCCAAGTCAGCGAGGTGCTGCCGGGCTTTGCATCTGAACCTTTGGGTATTTACGCGGTCTTACCAAGCAACCGTTACGTGCCGCATCGCGTGTCTGTCCTCATCGAGTACTTGGCCAAAGCTTTGAACCCAGACATGTCTGCCTAAGGGCGTTTGGCCAGCAAATCTGAATGCGCTGCTTCGTACGCAGCGGCCACTTGCAACAATTCTTCATCGCCTTGCGGACGCCCCATGAGCTGAATGCCCATTGGCCACGCATGCGTGGAATGAAAGCCTGCTGGCACGCTGATCGCAGGCAAGCCACCCAAGGTGGCATAGATGGTCACTTCCATCCACCGATGGTAGGTATCCATTTCACGACCACCGATGTGCGTGGGCCAACGTTGGTCAACGGCGAATGGCCAAACTTGCGCCACAGGCAAGGCGATCACATCCACGTTTTCAAACAGCGTGAGCAGGTGGTGATAGAAGCTGGTGCGGGTTTGACTCGCTTTGGAAAAATCGTTGTAGCTCAAAGTCAACGAGTGGTCATATTCCCACAGCGCTTCAGGCTTGATGTGATCACGCGCATCGGGCAACGACATCAACGCCCCCACGCGTGGCCCCACCAAAGCACGACGCCATGCCAGCCAGCATTGCCACAAACGATCGGTGTCAAAGCCCAGTGACAGCGGCGTCACGATGGCACCTTGCGAAGCCATGCGCTGTAACGCCTCTTCACACACCGACACAATGCCTGGCTCCATGGCGAGATAACCATTGAGGTCTCCCAACCAACCAATGCGTACGCCTTTCATGCGCGATGCATCGCATGTCACGCCGTCCACGCTCAATGGGGACGATAAGGACAAGGGCACACGCGTGTCATGCCCCGATTGCACCTGTAGCAGCTTGGCCAAGTCGGTGACCGTCCGAGCCATCGGGCCTTCCGTACCCAATTGGTCTAGCCACACATCGCTGCTCGGTCCAAATGGCACACGGCCTTGGCTTGGGCGCATGCCAAAAATATGGTTCCATCCCGCCGGGTTGCGCAACGAGCCCATGAAGTCAGAGCCATCGGCCACCGGCAGCAGGCGCTGCGCCAATGCCACGGCCGAGCCTCCGCTGCTGCCGCCAGCGCTGACCTTCACATCCCAAGCATTGGGCGTTGCGCCAAACAATTCGTTGAACGTGTGCGAGCCCAGCCCGAACTCTGGCATGTTGGTTTTGCCGACCACGATGCAACCTGCGGCTTTCATGCGCGCAGCCATCACACAGTCTTTTTGCGCCACCATGTCCTTCAACAGTGGGCTGCCATAGGTGGTGGGAAAACCCACCGCCGCTCCTGTGTCTTTGATGGCTTGTGGCATGCCGTGCATCCAACCACGCGAGTGGCCCACCGCCAACTCGGCATCACACACATCAGCTTGCGCCAGCAAAGTGTCATCCGCTGCCAAGTTGACGATGGCGTTGTAGGTCGGGTTGAGTCGATGGATGCGCTGCAAATACGCCTGCATCACCTCGCGACACGACACCTGCCGCGCGTGAATCGCTTGCGACAAGGCGTCTGCATGAAGGTCGGTGATGGCGTCGTGTGCGTTCATTTACTGAGGTTGCAAGTTGATCGATTTGGCGATGGCTTGGTAGCGTGCGATTTCAGACACATAGAGTTTGTCCAACTCTGCAGGCGTCATGGGCTTGGGCAAAGAGTTGCCTGTGCCTTCGTAGGCCTTGCGAATGTCTGGGTTTTGCAAGCTGTCGTTGATGGCTTTGTTGAGTTTGGCCACCACATCAGCGGGCGTATTTTTGGGCACTTGGATACCCGCCCACAAATCAAACTCAAAGCCTTCTAAGTTTTTATTCGCCGCCAGCGGCTCCAAGTTTGGAAAACGCGCCAATGGTTGCTTGGCCGTGATGCCCAAAGCTTTGACCTTGCCCTCTTGAATCAACGCAGGCACGTTGCCCACCAAGGGCATGAACACCATGTCAATTTGACTGCCCATCAAGTCGGTCAAGATCGGCGCCATGCCTTTGTAGGGTACATGCAGGGTTTTGGCTTTGGTGAGTTGCGTGAAACGTTCACCCACCAAATGGTAGAGGGAGCCTGGGCCCACGCTGGCATACGAGAGCTCTTTACCACCGGATTTTTTTGACAACTCAATCAACTCATTGACGTTGTTGACGGGCAAGTCCTTGCGGGTCAACAACACCATCGTGGTGGTGACCAACTGAGCGGCTAACTTCAAATCTTCTGGTTTGTATTTGACTGCGCTCATGGCGAGAGGCGCCAGCATGAGCTCCATGGGCGAGCCCAACACCATTTGGTAACCGTCCGCCGGTGCACTCAGCACTTTTTGCACACCCAACGCGCCGCCGACGCCGCCCGTGTTTTCGACAACCACTTGTTGTCCTAACTGCTTAGACAGCTCTGGCTGAATTTGCCTTGCCACAAAGTCAGAGCCGCCGCCCGCTGGATAAGGCACCACCATGGTGAGCAAATGATTGGGGTAATTTTGCGCCCATGACGACAGCGCCGCAGCACTCAAAGCGGCCAACATGAACGTGCGTTTGGTAATAGAGAGCAACGGCATAAGGTTCCTTCGCGATAACAAGATGAACAAAGCATCTAGCATCGCGGCACTGACGTGCAAGGGCTATCAAAAATTGGCAATTCGATGCTCGGGATTACCCGCAACCTTGCAGATGGCTGGCTTAAGCGGCTGCGCGCAAAGTGGCGGAGGGAAGTTCGCCAAAGAGACGTTTGTAGTCTTGCGAAAACTGTCCCATGTGCCAAAAGCCCCAGCGCGAAGCGATGTCAAACACGTTCTCGCCCACCTGCGCTTGCTTGAGCGCTTGCTGCGTGCGATTGAGTCGCGTGATGCGCTGGTATTTCATCGGACTCATGCCCAAAATTTCTTGGAAGCAATAGTTAAGCTTGCGCTGGCTCACGCCCACACGTTTGCAAATTTCCAACATGGACAACGCTTCGTCTCCACCGGTTTGCCACATCCATTCGCAGGCACGGTCAACCACCGCCTTGCGCATGCCGAGCGCTCGCACGTCTGACATATCGCAAGATGCAGGCAAGGCGTCAACCCATTCCAAAATCACATCGTCGCGCAAGATTTCCAATGCCTTGGCATTGGCGGCCAAGGGCAGGCCAGACTGGCTACATTCAAAAATTTGCCGATGCAAAGCCAACAAGCGTTGCGCACGATCGGCCCCAACGGAAACCACGCGCTGTTGCGACACCCAAGCGGCCATGGACGTGTGTTGCGTGCGCGCCCAAAGAGACGCCAGCAACTCGGCGTCCACCACGATGCCGATCAAGTTGAAGTTGGCAGGGCTGCACAAATCCAACCCATCACTGGGCCCGACCATGACATCGTGTTGACCCACGGATGCGCCTGAGAACAGAGCGGGCGTAGTGTCTGAGCATGCAGGCAATGCGAACAAATAACTGTCGTCCCCCAAGTCGCCGCGTTGGCGAATGGCTTGGTTGGCCCCCTCATGCACCAAGCTCACGCCCGGCAGCTGCATGAGATGCACTTGCCCTGAAAACTTGCCACACGACATTTGGTCGTACTGCAAAGACCACCCCGCCTGCGCCTGTGCTTGCTCATGCGCATCATGGGTTTTGACCAAGCGCGACCAAGGCTGCGCGGCAGAGCCGCCAAGCCGATGATCAGAAGCGCAGGTGTGAGGCATGGCCTGAGTTTAGTCAGACCGCGCCCTAGTACAAACCCCAAATCAAATGTGCCAAATCTCGATAGCGGTGGCACACGTCACTTCTTACGATGCAAGCAAATTCTGATGAAGGAGAGGCTTGTGTCCTTGCAGTCATTCACCACGCACAGCGCGATCGCGACGATCTTGGCCATTGGCGCCACGCTCAGCCATGCCGCAGCGCCAGCACCTGAACCTTTGCCCGCCGAGACGCTCACCGTCAGCAGCATCTCACCCAACATCACACAACGTGTGTACGTGGCCGACATCGCGATTGGGCACATCTCCGACGGGCGCATCCGCGTGTTCGATGCACAGCATGGCAAGTTCTTAGGCATGGTGTCGACGGGGTATGCCGGCAACTTCACCGTCAACCCTGCCGCACATGAGTTGTATGTAGCCACCACTCACCTCAGCCGCAGCTCTCGCGGCGACCGCACCGACGTTTTAGAGGTGCATGACACGGAGAACCTCGGCTTCAAGTACGAAGTGATCTTGCCATCTAAACGCGCACAAGCCCTCAACTACCGAGGCCTCGTGCGCACCAACAGCACTGGTAATTGGGTGTTTGTACAAAACGCAACGCCCGCCACATCCATCACGGTGGTCGATCTAAACCAACGCCGCGTCTTGGCTGAAGTGCCCACACCCGGCTGCTGGGGCGTTTTGCCTTCTGCCACGCATGCCATGCGCTTCTCCATGTTGTGTGGCGACGGCAAAGTGGCCACCGTCACCTTGAACGAGCAAGGGCAAGTGAGCGAGCGCCAAACCACCGCCAAATTGTTTGATGCCGATATGGATGCGTGGTTTCACCATGCCGAACAAGTGGGCGACAGATATTGGTTCGTCTCGTTCAAAGGTGTGTTGACCGAACTCGACCTCAGCGGCCCCGTCGCTGCCGTGCGTCAAACACGTCCTTTGGTCGACGCTGCAGCAGCACGCAAAGGCTGGCGTCCTGGCGGCTACCAAAACTTTGCCATTGACCCAAGCGGCCAACGTTTGGTGGTGGCCATGCACGCACAGGGCAGCGAAGGCACACACAAACGTCCCGCCCAACAACTGTGGACGTTTGATCTGGCAAGCGGCAAACGTCTGAGCACTGTGCCGGGACGCAGCACCATCTCTCTGACCTTTTCACGCAACGGTCAACGCCTACACGGCTTAAACGGTGAGGACGGCAGCATGACCATTTGGCAATGGTCTGACACGGGCCCAAAGCGTGTGCAAGCCACCGTGGCCAAAGCCGGTGAGTCATCAATGCACCTTGAATCTCACGACTAGGAGCACGCATGACAGACCTCTTGAACAGCCCCTTGTGGGTACTCATCTCAGCCTCCGCGCTGGCGGTGCTGTTTGCGCATGCGGCTTTGCTCAAAGCAGCGGACCGCGAACTGCTGCTTCACCACTTGGCTGGTTATGGCATTCCAGTGGGTGTGCGCGGTGCGTTGGCACATGTGGTCATAGCAGTTGAGGGTGTGACCGCCGCAGCGCTTCTGTCGCCTTGGCGTAGTGTTGGCGCATGGCTGGCTGCTGCGCTGTTGGGCATTTATGCCTTGGCCATGGCCTTGCAACTCGTGCAGCGGCGTGTCATTGACTGCGGCTGCGGCGGGCAAGCGCTGCCTGTGTCATGGGTCTTGGTGTTGCGCAATAGCTTGCTGATGGCGCTCGCGTGGATGGCAAGCCAAAGCGCCGACATGCGCGATTTGGCATGGATTGATTTTTGGGTGGTGATGGCCGCAGTGTTGCTGATGGTGGTGCTCTACACCGCCATTCACCAAGTGCTGATGCAGCAAGCCATGCTGCGACAACGTCTGTTTTCTGGGAGCTTGTGATGAATGCTTTGACAATTTCTGTGGCCTTGTTGTGGGTGGCTGTGCTGGTGCTTGCTGTTTTGTTGTGGGCCATCTCACGACAAGTGGGCGTGTTGTTTGAACGCGTAGCCCCTATGGGAGCTTTGGTGACGGACTCAGGGCCTCCCGTGGGCTCGCCCTCACCCATCTTTCAGCTCACCGGCATTCAATCTGAACCTGTGCAAATTGGCGGCGAGCATGCCACAGCGAGCTTGGTCTTTTTCTTGTCACCGACATGCCCTGTCTGTAAAAAGCTCCTGCCCGTACTCAAGGCCGTGGCACACGACGAGAAGCAAGACCTGCGCATTGTTTTGGCCAGCGACGGCGAGGCTGCAGAGCATTTGCAATTTGTGCAACAACAAAGCTTGAGCGGCATGCCTTATGTGTTGTCCACTCAGTTGGGCATGGAATACCGTGTGTCACGCTTGCCTTACGCCGTCTTGCTCGACAAGCAAGGCGTTGTGGTTTCTAAAGGTCTGGTGAATTCGCGCGAACAGCTTGACAGCTTGCTCAACGCGCATGACATGCAAACCCCCACGATTCAGCAATACCTCAGCGGCTCACCCGCATAAAGGAGGCACATCATGCAATGGCTCTTCCAACTCATTGACCGATTGACCGAACGGTCTGTTCGACAAGTTGCCCATTCCCACGGACGACGCAGCCTCATCACCAAACTTGGCGTGGCCTTGGTCGGCGGTGCCGTGCTACCCATGCTCCCGTTTGACCGCAGTGGGCAGTTCATGTCGGCCAACGCAGCGCAACCTAAAAAGCCTGCGCCCAACATGGACCCCACGCAGTGCGAGTACTGGCGCTATTGCGCATTTGACGGCTATCTGTGCACCTGTTGCGGTGGCTCTCTCACGCAATGTCCACCGGGCACTGAAGCCTCTAAGGTCAGTTGGGTGGGCACATGCTTGAACCCCGAAGATGGTCGACATTATTTGGTGTCGTACAACGACTGTTGCGGCAAAGGTTCGTGTGGCGAATGTTTATGCAACAACAACGAACGCGAACGCCCCGGCTACCGACTGGGTGTGCACAACGACATCAACTGGTGCATGGCCAATACCAGCTCGATGTTCCATTGCACCACCTCCATCATCGTTGGGGTGGCTTGATGCGTCGACTTCGCTGGGTTGTGTGGGCCTGTGCATGGCTCTGCCAAGGTGTTGGGGCGCAAACCACAGGCGCCGCTTTGTTTGAAACACACTGCAGCACTTGCCATCAAACCGATGGGGGTGGAACAGTAGGTCTAGCGCCGGCACTCAAAGGTGAACACTGGCAAGCGCTCAACAAAGACCGCCAATATTTGCTGACGGTACTCACCAAAGGTCTATCGGGACGCATTGAGGTCAATGGTCAAGTATTCATTGGCAACATGCCCTCGTTTGCGTCGCAGCTCGATGATGCGGCGTTGGCTGTATTGGCTCAGCACGTGCGCACGCTTCAAAGGGATGCACAGCAGGGACAGGCTTATTCAGCCGAAGAAGTGTTCGCCGTACGACAACTTGCAGGCAGCCCTCCTCAAACGCGCCAACGCCGCCAGACCTTACTCAGCGGGAACTGACATGCGGTTGGTGGCTGGCTTGGTGTTTGCAATGGCTTGCCTGAGCAGTCTGCATCTACAAGCTGGCGTGTTGGGAACGGCCGCACCCGTACGGGCTGAAGCCCCTTCGGTAGCCACCACCAGCAGCCCCCGAAGTTTGTATGTTTTGCATTGCGCCGGTTGCCACGGCATGGACGGCTCGGGCTCTGAGCTCGGTCAGGTGCCCGATATGCGGCAACTCGGTCGGTTTTTGACGCACCCGGAAGGTCGACGTTTCTTGGTGCAAGTGCCGGGGGTCATGGGGTCAGGCTTGAGCGACATCGATGTGGCACGCGTGACAAACTGGGTCTTCACCAACTTGGTCACCGATATCAATAGGCCAACATTTACGCCCTACACCGCTCAAGAAATCCAACAAGCACGTGCCAATCCCCTCAAAGATGTGATGGCCACGCGGGCACGATTACTCGCCCAAAAACCTTAGGCAATCGCCCCATCGAACTGAAACGCGCTAGGCCACTATGATGTAGGGCCTGCCCCATTTCATTTTGTTCAGCTATGTTCCGCACCCTCCTCAAATCAAAGATCCACCGCGTTGCCACAACCCAGTGCGAGCTCCATTACGAGGGCTCCTGCGCCATCGACGAAAACTTGCTTGATGCCGCCAATATTTGCGAAAACGAGCAAGTGCATATTTGGAACATCAACAACGGCGAACGCTTCATCACCTACGCGATCAAAGGCGAGCGTGGCTCGGGCATGATTTCAGTCAACGGCTCTGCCGCACGCCGCGCCAGCGTGGGCGACTTGTTGATCATTGCCTCCTTCGCGCAAGTGCATGAAGACCAAGTGGCCAAGCATGAGCCGCAACTGGTGTTTGTGGATGAACACAACCAGCAAGTGGGCCTGCGCCACCATGTACCCACGCAAGCCGCGCCTGGTCACAGCACGGATGAGTGCTAATTTAACTTGGCCTCAAGATCAACCCGCTCCGAGTGAGCGGGTTTTATTTTGGATCTACCAAGTGGCCACGTACATCACGTTCAACGTGATTGATGACGCGGCAATGTTGGCTTTTGCGTTTTCATAATTGCCATCCATCACCTTAGAACGGCGCACGATTTGTTCTCAGTATCGGGTAGCGATTGAATGTGGGATCGTGGTACGGGATTTGTTTGATCCAAAAATCCATGCGCATCTCTGGATCGTCTTTGAAACGATCATCGCGATCCATTCGTGTTTGATATTCTTTGCGCAAATCGGGTAGTTTTTGATGAAGCGCCTCACCATAACGCTCTCTGATTCGCCGATCTTCGCGATACATCCACTGAGCAATTTGAAGTTGGCGATGGTTTGAGATGTGATCCGTCACTTCGTAAGCCGTGTTGAATAAACCCCAGCGCGACAACGAGTCTGGTGCGACAGGCTCTAACAGGTGTGCAGCCAATAGCGATCGCGCTTGCCGTATTGGCACGTAGAGCGAACCCGCCAGCAAATCCGCATATGCATCCACCCACTCACCTTGCACATTCGTTCTGAGTCGACCTTGAAATGTTCTGGATTCAAACGAAATATTCTCTGAATTAACTTCCAATGCTTGCACCGACAAACTTTTGAGCGAACGGGGCAGCGTTTGGTAGACGATGTGGTGCTTTTGAAGATACGGCAAAACAACCGATGCCCATCCTGCGGGGATCAAATAGCCGGCTTGAGGCAAATTAACAATGGCATCGTTGACAGGTTGGATGTCGTTATAAACAGGCACACGCCACACCACAGGCTCATTCAGGTGATAAGTGATATGCCGCCCACCGACGACGGGTGCTTGCAAGTGCGTGGTGTATTCGTATCCCAGCAAGTCCATTTGACCCGTGGGTATTTCAACACCTGTTTCGAGTAGGTTGTGCCAATCTAAGGCGACCGTCTCGCTGTACATTTTTTCGGAATGTTCATCGGCATTGGTGGCAACTTTTAAAAGCTCACGACCATCTTTTGCAATCAGCTCCAGCGCTGCAGTCAACACATCAATGCCCGTTCGAACTCGCTGCGCATAAGGCGTCCAGGCATGGTGTTCGACCAAGAGCCCTATCCGATTACGCAGAACAGCGTACACATGTGAGAACCGCGGTGCGTCTGCATCGCGCATGATGCCAGCCCTTGGATTTTCGAAATCAAGCAAAACCGGGGTGAAATCCAGTGGATGCTGCCCCTTTGCGCGCAAACGTGACATCATGTCACTCAACAGCTGCTCGGACACCTCATGCAATGCATCATCAGCACTGAACATGGAGGACATGGACAACGACACGCCATGGCGAAAGCGAACACCATCGGTCACATGCAAATCCAGCGTTAGAAGCGGGTCCCATTGCGCCACCAATTGAAGCATCGCGTTCATCTCGGGGGATTGACCCAGCATCCAATCACGGTTCAAGTTGATGCGTTGTGCGGTGACACGCTCGCCTTGCAAACCAGGGCCATTTTGATTAGGCCGGTTGTAGGGACTTGGGCGTTCATGCCCGTCCACATTAAAGACAGGCACAAACAAAAGCAGCTGTTGTTTCAGCGGATCATGGCTCGGTGGCGTATTCAGCCATTGGCGAATCAGAATGAGGCCTGCGTCTTTACCGTCAATCTCACCTGCATGCGTACCCCCGATCGCCAATACCACGGGGATTCCTTGGCGTTTAGCCTGAGTGGGGTTTAACGCACCACTGCGACTCACGGCCAAGACCCATAGCGGTCGCCCCTCTGATGATCGCCCCATGCTGAAGCAACGTGCCGAATCGGGATACTTTTGCGCCAATGTCTGACACATCGTTTCGACCTCGGCATAGCCGCCTGTCAGACGAAACTTGCTCGTCTCTGCTTGCAATAAATCCGTCGCTTCTTTTGCCGCTTGTCCCCACCCGCTCGTGGTGCAAAGAAAAAAGAGAACTAACCAGCGAAGAAAAAATTTACCGTCGAACAAAAGAGGCCCTCTACGAGAAGGTGAATAGAAAAATTTTGATGATTCTCGTCTTCTTTTGATCGATTTCTCACCCCTACGCCGATCTCAATAAAGCGACTTATTTAGGCAAAAAACACGGAGTCAGGCTCGGCAAGTTCTATGGCCGAATCAACTAAAGCATAGGTTCTAGAACATATTTGATATTGAGAGAAATACCGCGAATCACTACGATCTTAGGGTTTTTAAATTTCCCCTATTCCATGAGATTTGCCATCGTTACATCCTCTATTTCTCTTGTGCTCATCGCGATCGTGAGCGCAATCGCCATTGCGCTGTTGTCTTGGATTTACGCTTCAAGCTCTAGCAGCGAGCCAACCCCAGATAACAAGGTGGAGATCTTGTGGGGACAAAGCAGCTAAAGCCATGAAACCACGCATCCTCATCGCCATATTTTTCACGCTTGCCAGCATCAGCTCAGCAGCCATGCTTTTTTTAGACAAACCCAACAAGTCATTGCGCAGA
This sequence comes from Limnohabitans sp. MORI2, assembly GCF_027925025.1. Lineage (NCBI taxonomy): Bacteria > Pseudomonadati > Pseudomonadota > Betaproteobacteria > Burkholderiales > Comamonadaceae > Limnohabitans > Limnohabitans sp. MORI2. The sequence continues at coordinate 91,157 of NZ_AP027058.1, read as the reverse complement.
GCCAACGAACTAGCAAACACGATTGAAATCAAGTGGGGCGAAGGCTCTGAAGCTGGCGTACCAGAGATCTTGACTAAAACCTCAAAATAAAAAAAGCCTCTGCGCTTTCATTGCGCAGAGGCTTTTGTCGGCAAGGTCTGCTTAGCGTGACTTACGACGTGCAGGAGCCTTTGCTGCTTTAGGGGCATGCTCTTTCAATTTAGCGATACCTTCTTGTGCCAATTCAGCTGTCTTTTTGGCGTTTTTGCGCACTTCGGCAAATGCTTTGTTGCTAGCTTCCACGGCCGCTTTCACAGCTGACACAGCAGCTTCCGAGCCTTCAGGTGCTTTTTTCAAGTTGTCAGCCAAAGCCTTGTTGGCAGCGGCATGGGCTTGATCAAAATGACCTTCAGCAAAGGCTGCGCCTTCTGCTTGAAACTCTTGGCTCAACTCATACGCTGTCGCAGCAAAACCTGCCAAGCTTTTAGCCGAGTTTTCCAATTGGGCTTTCAACAGCTCCAAAGCGGCAGCAGGGTCTTTGACTTCTAAAGCCGAGACCAATTGTTCTTGGGCCAATTCCGCATTGACACGCGCTTGCTCCAACGCCAATTCGGTCACACGCTCGAGTTGCGCGAAAGACATATTGGCCAAGTCAAAAGCAGCTTTCACAGAAGCATCCACTTGAGGTTTGATTTGGTTTTGCATTTGCAATCCTTTAAAAATTAAATTCGATGGAGGGATGGTATAGGCGTCTTTTTCGGAAAACAAGCCAAAACGCGCCCTTTAGAGCCAGCTCTCTATCTCAAACATGGCCGAAACGATGGTTTGTCCATAACGCTTTAACAAGGTATTTACCAGATTGCCACAGATGCATCGTTGGTTATTCTTTGCACTCAGCTTACAAATTTTGTCCTATTGGCCATATGCAACAGCTTTTCAATTTCAGCCTCAAAGCCTGTTTGGCCCTGGTTGCCGTCGGTGAGGCTTCCTTGATCTTTTTAAGCGACTTCTCAGGTTACATGTTTGATGTGGTGATTTTGTCGCTCGCGTTTGCCATGACGGTCTATTGCTTTGTGAGAGCCATACGCAACTACACATCGGACGTTCAAAAGCTGGGTTTATAGGCGTTCATTCGAGCTACCATCTGCGGCATGCTGCAGTACGAAACCGTTCCCGTCACCCCATTCCAACAAAATTGCTCCATCGTTTGGTGCGACCAAACCATGAAAGCCGCAGTCATCGACCCTGGTGGCGATTTGCCCGTCATTCAGGCAGCCTGCCAACAGTTGGGCGTGACCTTGGAGCAAATCTGGATCACCCACGCCCACATTGACCATGCCGGCGCCACGGCAGACTTGGCCGAACAGCTGGGTTTGCCGATCTTCGGCCCCCATGAAGGCGATCAGTTTTGGATTGATGGACTGCCACAGGCTGCAGCCAGCTATCGCTTTCCACCGGCACGCGCATTCACCCCCACGCGCTGGCTGAATGACAACGACACCGTCACCCTCGGGCAACACACGTTGCAAGTGCGTCACTGTCCGGGCCACACGCCTGGGCATGTGGTGTTCTACTCACCCGAAATCAAGCGTGCTTTTGTGGGGGATGTGTTGTTTGCCGGGAGCATTGGTCGCACAGACTTTCCTCGCGGCAACCATGACGACTTGATCAACAGCATCACCCAGCGTTTGTGGCCGATGGGTGACGACACTGTTTTCATTCCCGGCCATGGCCCTGAAAGCACATTTGGTCGAGAACGCAAAACCAACCCCTATGTGGGTGGCACCTGACGCATCAAAGTGTTATTTGGTCCGCTCGTATAGCGGCATGACCTTGGGCAAGTTGGCCTGAATTTCTTCAATCCGCGTGTTGCCCGAAGGGTGCGTGCTGAGCCATTGCGGCGGCGCACCTTTGTTGGCTGCACTCATTTTTTGCCACAGGGTGATGCCTGCACGCGGGTCGTAGCCGGCACGGGCGGCGATTTCCATACCCACCAAGTCCGCCTCGGTTTCATCATCGCGGCTGAATTTGAGGTTCAACAAGTTAGCACCTTGTTTGGCAACCAAATCCGTAAGTTGTGGATTCACACCAAAGAACACGGCCGCAACCGTACTGCCAATTGTTGCCACGCCATTGGTGGCAGCCGCTTTACCCATGCGCTCACGGGCGTGTTCGCGCAAGGCATGGGCAATTTCGTGGCCCATGACCATGGCCACTTCATCATCCGTCAGTTGCAACTGTGTGAGGATGCCGCTGTAAAAGGCAATCTTGCCACCGGGCATACAAAACGCGTTGATTTGGTTGGAGCCCACCAAGTTCACTTCCCAGGTCCACTCTTTGGCACGCGGATTCCATTCAAAGCTGTGCGGGATCAGCTCTTTGGCAATGCGGCGCAAACGAATCACCTGTGGATGGTTGTCTGGCCCCAGCGCGTTTTTGCTAGCGGCTTCTTTCATCATGTCGCTGTATTGTTTGCGAGCCGATTGCTCCACCTCGGCTGCTGGCACGAGCCCTGCAAACACCGAGGCCTCTTTGTTGACTTCTACGCCATCGCGCGCGAGCAACGCACCGCTGCCTAAACCGCATGCGCAACCCACACAACCGTAAAGAAAAGCACGTTTGGTGACCATAGAAAATTCTCTTGATGAAAGCCTGAAAATAGAGGCATGAACGATACAACAAAACCAAGTTGGCTTGCAGCCTTACGTGTGTACCTCGAGCCTGCGTCTTGGCGCATGTTGTGTCTTGGTTTTTCGGCAGGTTTGCCGCTGTTGTTGGTCTTAGGTACCCTGAGTTTTCGCCTGCGCGAAGCGGGCATTGACCGCAGCACAATTGGTTTTTTAAGTTGGGTCGGTTTGGCTTATGGCTTCAAGTGGGTGTGGTCGCCCTTGGTCGACCGTTTGCCTTTGCCCTTGCTCACCCACTGGCTGGGTCGCCGCCGCAGTTGGCTGCTGTTGTCCCAAATCATGGTGATGGCGGGCTTGGTGGGCATGGCGATGCTAGACCCACAAGTGGCGTTAGAACCTGTGGTGTGGTGTGCGCTTGTTGTGGCATTTGGTTCGGCCACACAAGACATTGCATTGGATGCTTTTCGCATTGAATCCGCCGACACCCAGCACCAAGCGGCCTTGGCCGCAACCTATCAAACCGGCTACCGCTTGGCCATGATTTGGGCGGGCGCTGGCGTGCTGTGGGTGGCCGCTCGTGCTTCAGGTGCTGAAGAAACGACCTACCAACACACAGCTTGGCAAACTGCATATTTGGTCATGGCGGCTTCGATGGGTGTGGGCGTGCTCACAGTGTGGGTGTCTCCAGAGCCGGCCTTGCGTGAACTGCCCCCTGCACGCAATGCCGCTGAATGGTTGCGTGGCGCACTCATTGAACCCTTTGCCGACTTCATTCGGCGCTACCGCTGGCAAGCAGCGATCATCCTTGGGCTGATTGCCGTCTACCGCATCAGCGATGTGGTGATGGGCATCATGGCCAATCCGTTTTATGTGGACATGGGCTACACCAAAGACGAAGTGGCGGCCGTCACCAAAGTATTTGGCGTGATCATGACCTTGCTGGGTGCATTCATCGGTGGCGTGTTGTCGATGCGCTTGGGTGTGATGCGCATTCTCATGTTGGGTGCTGTGCTCAGCGCTTTGACCAATTTGTTGTTTGCATGGCTGGCCACACGCGGCCATGATCTAACGGCTTTGGTCTGGGTCATTTCGGCAGACAACTTGGCCAGCGGCATTGCGTCCGCAGCATTCATTGCATATTTGTCGAGCCTGACAAACGTGAACTACTCGGCCACACAGTACGCGCTGTTCAGCTCCATGATGTTGCTGGCCCCGAAATGGTTGGCTGGCTTTTCGGGCGTGTATGTGGACGCGCATGGCTATGAGGCGTTTTTCACGAGCACCGCGTTGTTAGGTGCGCCTGTGTTGCTTTTGGTGTGGTGGGCTTCGAGGTTGTCACCTCGCTGATTTACCTTGTCTTTACCTCGCGTTCAGAGAAGCACACACTTGGCAAGTGCATGATGAGCCCACCATGAATACCTTGCTTTTGATTGAAGATGATCATCGCCTTGCCAATATGGTGAGCGAGTACTTAGAACAATCCGGTTTTTCAGTGCAGCACGCACCGAATGGCTTGAACGGACTCAAAACCCTGCAAGACATCCACCCTTCTATGGTGCTGCTCGATTTGATGCTGCCTGACATGGACGGCTTAGAGGTTTGCAAACGCATCCGAGCTTTGCCTGGTACTCTGGCACAAACCCCCGTTCTGATGCTGACCGCCAAAGGCGACCCGATGGACCGCATCGTGGGCTTGGAACTCGGCGCTGACGACTACCTGCCGAAGCCGTTTGAGCCTCGCGAATTACTGGCACGCATTCGCGCCGTGCTGCGACGACATGCGCCACATGAAACCACCAAAACCTCACACCAAACTTTGAAATTCGGCTCTCTTGAGCTCGATCGCGATGCCCGTACCGTCACCGTGCAAGGACAAGTGTGTGACCTCACCTCTTACCAGTTTGATTTGCTGTGGGTATTGGCTGAGCGCGCTGGCCGTGTGCTGTCGCGTGACCAAATCATGGGGGCCGTACGCGGCCGTGAGCTAGAAGCTTTCGATCGCTCGATTGACGTACACATGGGTCGCATTCGAACCGCCATTGAAGACGATCCCAAAGCCCCCAAAAGGATCCTCACCGTGCGCGGCGTAGGCTACGTGTTCGCCAAACAGCAAGACTGACATGACTTCCTCATCCACACCCAACCGTTCGTTGCACTTGCCCTTGTACGTGCGCATTTGGTTGGCCGTGGTGTTTGCAGTGGCGGTGTTGACCCTGCTCACGGGTTGGGTCATGCGCATGTCGGCCGAGCCTCCGCTGCGCGAAGTGATGGTGCGCAACACGTCTGGCGAATTGGTGGGCGAGGGCAAAGCACGTTTGCGACCACTGGATAATCTGCCAATTGAAGCACCTCCGGTGCCCGACCCAGACATGCCTCATCCGCCAGGACACTTTGGCTCGGGCCCTGAATTCATGGTGCGCATGCACAACGGCGAAATGATGCATGTGCATTTGCCTCGCCCACCCCGCAACTTTTGGTCACGCACGCCTTTTGGCTTCGCGTGGACCTTGGGCTTGGTGGCCTTAGCTGTGGCGCTTGGCACATATCCCATCGTTCGCCGACTCACACGCCGCTTGGAGAATTTGCAAAAAGGTGTGGAGCAGTGGGGCACGGGTAACTTGTCGGCCCGTGTGGCAGAGCAAGGCAATGACGAAGTGGCCTACCTTGCACAACGCTTCAACCATGCCGCCGAACAAGTGGAGCAACTGGTCACGTCGCACAAATCGCTGCTGGCCAATGCCTCACATGAACTGCGCTCACCCCTCACCCGCATTCGCATGGGATTAGAGTTGATGGGCGACTCGCCTTCGCCAACCATGAAGGCTGAGATTTCGCGCAGTGTGAGCGAGCTCGATCAACTGATTGATGAGATTTTGTTGGCTAGCCGACTCGACGCCAAAGAAGCCGACCTCGGCACCATTGAACCTGTCGACTTGACAGGCCTTGCCAGCGAAGAGTGCGCCCGTGTGCAAGCGCATTTGGAATTGGGTTTCGACCCACGCAGCATCATCGTTCCCGGCGTGGCCAAGCTGCTGCGCCGTGTTTTGCGTAACTTGTTAGAGAACGCGCGCCGCTACGGCACGTCAGACATTGAGGTACAGCTCAGCGCTCAGACTGTTGACCAAGAAAACTGGGTCCGGTTGTGCGTGTGTGACCGTGGCCCAGGTGTGCCACCTGACTTGCGCGAACGAATTTTTGAACCGTTTTATCGCTTGCCAGGCGCCAGCGAGCGCGAAGGTGGCGTGGGTCTGGGCTTGTCGTTGGTGAAATCCATCGTGCAGCGCCATGGTGGCCGCGTTCATTGCGAAGACCGTGAAGGCGGTGGCGCTAGGTTCGTGGTGATGCTGCCAGCCTGATCAGCAAGCAAACCCGGCCACTAACCGCTGCACCATCTCGGCCGCAGAACATTCTGCACACCCCGAACGGTTGATGCCGGACCACAAAGGCGTGAAGTCATCACACCCCTTCGCCTCGGCTTTCGCACGCAACGGAGCGATGCTTTGCGTGGCCATGGGGAATATGGGGGCGGTTGCGTTTTCAGGGCCGATCTCGTGCATCACTCGGTTGAACATGCCTCTCGCCAACCCCCCTGTGAATAAATTGGTCAGCGCTGTCGGCGCTTGCACATCACGCAAACGCGCACGATGAAGTGCGCTGGTCTTGGCTTCGTGGCACAACAAGAATGACGTGCCCACTTGCACAGCCGAGGCACCTGCAGACATGGCCGCATGCACATCGTGTGCATCAGCGATGCCGCCAGCAGCGATGATGGGTACATGAATATTCGGTGTCAGTTGCTGGAGCAGGGTCAATAAATTTGACTGTGCTGTCACATCACGGTCTAAAAAATGGCCACGATGCCCACCCGCTTCTAGCCCCTGTGCAATCACGCCATCAGCGCCGTGCGAAACCAACCATTGCGCCTCCTTCAACGTCGTTGCGGACGACAACACCAACGCACCACGCGCTTTGACACGCGCCAACAGCGGTTGACTCGGCAAACCAAAGTGAAAGCTCACCACCGTGGGGGTGAACTCCTCCAGCACTTCCGCCATTTCTTCATCGAACGGGCGACGTCCAGGTGCAGCGGGAATGGTGGATGGGTCAACGCCAAATTCTTGGTAATAGGGTCGCAAAGTGGCTTGCCACGCCGATTCAGCGGTCGTCGTGTGCGTAGGCGTTGTGTGGCAAAAGAAATTGACGTTGTACGGCAAGCCACTGGCTTGCAGCACTTGCAATTCACGTCGCAAACTTTGAGCATCCAGCATGGCTGCAGGCAGCGAACCCAAACCTCCAGCAGCGCTCACGGCCATCGCCAAGCTGCTGTCTTGCACGCCCGCCATGGGCGCTTGAATGAGGGGATAGCGAGTTTTAAGAATGTGATGGAGTGACATGGCGACTATGATGGAAATCTAAATTTATACCTGAGCGTTCATCCAATTGAATTCCATGAAAAAACGCATTCTTATCTTGTCACACGACAACAAAGTTGGCGATGCCATTGTGGCAACGGGCATCTTCAAACCGTTGCGTACGCACATGCCTGACTGCGAAATAGGCGTACTTTGTGGCCCGAGCAATGCGGCGCTCTATAAACACCACCCAGATGTTAAATGGTTGCATGTATCTCCGAGTCGCAACGTGTTTTCTCGCATGTGGGCCAGCTTTAAAGCGCGACTGGTTCGGTACGACATGGTGGTGCACTTCGGATTGGATTTGGCAAATCCTTCGCAGCAAATTGTTTTGAACATGGTGAATGCCAAGCAACGTTTCTTATTTTCTGAGCATCCCATCCATCCGTTGCCTAATGATGTCGTGATTCATGGCATATCCGAGACATCACACTACTCTGAGCGACATGTTCAACTTTTGCGCACACTGAACATTCCGGTCAATTCATACCGATATGACATTCGCCTTGACGAACAGCCATTAGCTACAGAAGTCGAGCAGGCTCATCCCTTGTTGGTCATCAACAGCCAAAGTAGTACGTCCAATCGCTCTCTGTCTACCGCTTGGTTACATGACTTTGTTGTGAACGTGCTGGCTCAGCATCCAACGATGAACATCCAGCTTTTGAGTGCTAGCCCTAGCCACGAGACTGAACTTCTCAAAGCCATGTCGGGTTTAGAGCCTCGCGTCGCTATTTCACGTTTTCATCCAAGCGTGAGCCACTCTCTTCGCGTCATTCGTACGGCAGACTTCGTACTCACTCCAGACACCTATGCTGTTCACGCAGCCAGCGCTTGGAATATCCCAGTGGTTGCGTTGTATTTGCCTGCCGGTCCGACGAAAGTTTGGACACCTTTGTCTGATACCTACATACAAATTGAAGCGAGTTCAGGAAAAGTGGTGAGCGACATTCATGTGTCAGACGTGATGGCTGCATTGAATGAGGTGATGACGCAACCTCATTCGCGCCGTCATGTTCAGGCTCACTGAGCTCAGCACTCAGTGGCCGAACTGTTGAAAACCAGCCACACAGACGTCCATGAATTGTTGACGCAAGGCGTTGCGCCTCTTCAAGGCGGATCGTTTCTTCGACTCGACCTCATGCTCAGGGCGCGGCTCCCATACGACGGGCAATAACCAATGTCCCTGCGATGTCTGTTCAGTTGCACCCAGTTGCTGCCAGAGCTCGTCATAACTCATGCTGATGCGTTTAGACAAACTGAAATAGTTGGCGTAGGCGTGCTTTTTGTCTGCCACCCCCACAATGTCCGTCAAGCCCCAAGTTTGAGCCAGCGCCTGTATCGCATGAAGCAAAAAGAACCCGGGCTTTGTGCGCTCTAAAGCCTGCGTGGCCTGTTTGATCAAATCCTTGGTGTTCGAGACACCTTGGAAACAGCCTAAAAACATGGCGTGACCATCGCCTGGCAATCCAAGCATGTGGGCAGGCAACACACTGATCGATGAGCGCATCAATAAGACCCCGTTGACATGCAACGTCAACATCAGCTCGCCTTCTCGACCCAAACCACGGCTGGGGCCAAGCATGACCTCGAAGTCTGTCTCGTTATGTCGAATCTTGGCGATGCTCATCCTTTCAGGCTCATAAAAAGAGCGCATGAAAGACGCTTTGAACTTTTGCTCAAACCACTCCATAAAAGCGAGCTGCGCCTTGGCGCGTGCTTGACTGTCTAAACCCGTCCAGAGATAAGCGCGTGTGCACTTGAGCAGCAAAGAGGGGTCTCTCTCCAACAAGCTGGTCAGTTGATGCGACTCAAAGTACTGCTGGACTTCTGCAAGCTCGGAGCGAAAAAGTGTTTGTCTTAGCTTGAACTTCAAGCGACGCTTCATGGTCTGAATCTTCCCACCGGCCAAGTTGTCGGTGAGCAAGAAAAGCTCTTCTGAGTTAGACCACATATATTCTCAATTCAATGATTTGACGGCCACCCACAATGTGGCCTTTGTTTTCACAGCAAGCGGTACACCCGCTCGGCTGCGACATCTTCTAAGCAACGCATGTGACCGAGTGGACAAGTGCGTTCGTAGCAAGGGGCACACGCCAGCGGGGGTTGGTAGTTTTTATCGACACGCAGCCAGACCACGCGCGCGCGATCATTCAATGGCGGGGTGTGCTCTGGACTCGATGAGCCAAATACAGCCACTTGTGGCACACCAAAGGCAGCTGCCACATGCATCAAGCCCGAGTCATTGCTCACCACACGAAACGCATAGGCAATCAGCGCAAAGGCCTGCATCAAGTTGGTTTGCCCCGCCAAGTTAAAGCAGTGACCTGGCTTGCTTGCGTTGGCAGCCGTGGCAATTTCTTGGCAGATGTCGAACTCTTTGTTGGAACCGAGCAAAAAGACAGGTCGATCAATCTTGCCTGCCAACTCGGCAAAATGCTTTGCAGGCCATCGTTTGGCAGGGCCGTATTCAGCACCAGGCGCAAACACCACAAAACTGTGCTTGGCCAAAGTCGGCAAGGTGGGCATGTCGGTTGCAAGTTGCTCTAGCGCCTCATCCAACACACCGACGGGTGCTTTGAGCACGGGGCGCAAATCACCCACCAGTTTCATCGGACCGCTGCGGCTTTGGCCGACCAAGCTGAGCGCGGCGTACCACTCCACCATCGGCGGGCGCTCTTCGGTATCAGGATTACCGAGGCGGTCAGTCAGAAGACCGTAACGCATCTCGCCGGTATAGCCCACGCGTTTGGCAATGCCAGCCATCCAGGGCAGCAAGGCACTCTTCAAGGAGTTGGGGCACACATAGGCCACATCAAACTTGCCACGCAGTTGGGCCGCCAATTTGATGCGCCCCATCAGCTGCAAGCCACCGTGCTTGAACGGCATTTCAATCACCTCAGCCACACCTGGCATCACACGGTAAACCGGTGCAATCCAAGGCAAAGCAGCGACGGTGAGGCGCTCGCCACGCGCAGCCAAGCGACGTAGCAAGGGCTCGGTCATCACCGCATCCCCAATCCATTGGGGTGCAATGATGAGCGCGTTTTTAGTGATGGCCGCCAACGTGCTCGCCGGCTTTGAGTTTGTACACAGTGCCGCAGTAAGGGCACTTGGCTTCACCGGTGCTGGCCACATCCAAGTAAACCTTGGGGTGGCTGTTCCAGAGTTTCATATCGGCCTTGGCGCTGGGGCAGTAAACGCCGCCGTTGCCGTTTAAATCTTTGGCCAAGAGTTCAACTGTGTTGCTCATGTTCTTTTCCTAAAAGTTCAAACGTCGCTGCTTAGACTTTGGTGAGCCAGTGTGCGTACTTGGGGTTGCGGCCGTTGACGATGTCAAAGAACGCTGTTTGGATTTTTTCAGTGATCGGGCCGCGGCTGCCTGCACCCAATTGGATGCGGTCGAGTTCACGAATCGGTGTGACTTCTGCAGCAGTGCCTGTGAAGAAGGCTTCATCAGCGATGTACACCTCGTCACGCGTGATGCGCTTTTGCACAATCTCAAGGCCCAAATCTTTGGCGATGTGGAACACAGTGTTGCGGGTGATGCCGTTCAAAGCGCCAGCTGACAAGTCGGGCGTGTAGATGACGCCGTCTTTGACCACGAAGATGTTTTCGCCAGCGCCTTCAGACACAAAGCCTGAGGTGTCGAGCAACAAGGCCTCGTCGTAACCTTCGTCAGTTACTTCCATATTGGCCAGGATGGAGTTGGTGTAGTTGCTCACCGCTTTGGCTTGCGTCATGGTGATGTTGACGTGGTGGCGGGTGTAGCTAGAAGTCTTCACGCGGATGCCGCGCTTCATGCCTTCTTCGCCGAGGTATGCACCCCATGTCCATGCTGCGACCATCAAATGGATGGTGTTGCCTTTGGGGCTGACGCCCAATTTCTTATCGCCAATCCAAGTCAGGGGACGCAAGTAGCCGGACTCCAGCTTGTTCTCACGCACCACATCGCATTGCGCTTGGTTGACTTGCTCTTTGGTGAACGGAATGTTCATGCGCAAGATCTTGGCGCTGTTGAACAAGCGGTCGGTGTGCTCTTGCAAACGGAAGATGGCTGTGCCTTGCTCGGTTTTGTATGCGCGTACGCCTTCAAAAGCGCCGCAACCGTAGTGCAGGGTGTGGCTCAACACATGGATCTTGGCGTCGCGCCAATCGACCATCTGGCCGTCCATCCAGATTTTGCCGTCACGGTCAGACATGGATGATGGGATCACGACGCTCATGGGATTTCCTTTGGACTGATGATGTTGTTGTCGCCTGTTTTGGCGTAATACTTCATTTTAACGGGGCTAGAACCCGCCAATTCAAAGCGCTTAGTCGTTCGCCGCGTGGCTGACCGGTTCGACGTCTGTGGCTTGGAAGGGGCGATCCAGGGTCCAGCTTTGCAGCTTGCCCTGCACAAACACGCAGCGCACGACCGATTGGCTGCCATCGCGCCAGCTGAAGACCTCGGGCTGAGCGCCCTTTTCGGACTCTGCTTGGCCCAAGGCTTTGGTCATCGCAATGACGTGCATCAAGCTGACGCCAGCTTTGAGCTTGGCATTGAGCATGACGGCGCTGTCGACAAAGCCAATCGGGCGGTTGCTGGCCCGCTTCATGATTTGTACCAAACGCGTGAAATACAAGAGCAGCCACATGACGCCGCCCGTCACCACCATGGCAATGCCCATCCAGCCCCAGCTTTGCCAAGCCCAAGCCGTCAGGCCTACCGCTCCAATGGGCACCAAATATCTTTGAAAGTTCATGCGCCTATTGTCTCAGGCTCAGTGCGGATCTTCGAACCCCCGCATCACGGCAAGCTAAACAGAGCAATGCAGCGTAACTTGCAAACCACCCAAATCGGCCGACTTGCCCAGCTGCACATCGACTTGCTGCAAGCTGGCAATGTGACGCACGATGGACCAACCCAAGCCGCTACCCGTAGCCTCAGTGCCCAACACTCGGAAGAAACGCTCACCTAAGCGAGCCATGTCAGCACTCGACAGCCCAGCGCCACTGTCTTCCACGGTCACTTGGGCATGGTGACCGTCCAAGCGCTGCGCATGGATGCGCACCACCGCCCCATCGGGGCTGTAGCGCAAAGCGTTGTCAATCAGGTTGCGAAGCAAGATCTGCCACAACGTGCTTTGCCCGTTGACTTGCAATGGCTCAGGTGCCAGCAGCTCCAGCGTTTGGCCTCGGCGCAAAGCATCGGGTGTGAGGTCGGCCATGACTTGTTGGGCCAGTTGGTCTAGGCGAAAGGGTTCAGACGCTACATCTTGCGGGCCTTCGACACGGGCCAGTGTGAGCAACTGCTCGACCACACGCGAGGCGCGATCACAACCCAGCAAGGTGTCTTGCAAGGCTTGCTGGCGCACTTGGTCATGAGCGGCGGAGGTAAGCGCCACTTGCGCTTGGGCGCGAATGGCGGCAATGGGCGTGCGCAGCTCGTGGGCAGCATCGGCAGTAAAGCGGCGCTCGGTCTCCATGCGTTGGGCCAAGCGCTGCAGCAAGTCGTTGAGCGCGTCCAACATGGGCTGCACTTCTTGGGGCGTTTCGGGCAGACTCACGGGCGTGAGAGTTTGGGTGTCGCGCTTGATCAGCGCTTGGCGTAAGCGCTGCAAGGGTTGCAGGCCTGAACGCACGTTCCACCACAGGCCAATCAGCAACAGCGGCAAGGCAATGGTGAGCGGCGGCAAGAAGCCCAGCAGCACCGCACGCAAAATTTCGTCGCGGCTGTCTAAGCGCTCGGCCACATAAATTTGCACATCATGTTCGCGCCCAGGGGCTGCAAAAACGCGCCACGATTTGCCATCGGGCAAAGTCAGCGTTTCAAAACCTGACTTGTGCTGCGCCATGGGCTCGTGCGCCACATTGGGCGAATGCATGACCAAGCGATCTTCGTCAAACACTTGGTAGGCGACGCGATGGGCGTATTTGTGCAAGGTGGGCGCATCCAACAAAGGCTCTTCGTCTTCTGGCGTGGCGTTCTGCTGCACCACCAACAAGGCCGCCGATTGCGCCAAGTGGGCGTCTAGCAACTCATCGACTTCATGCTGCGCTTCAAACCAAACAAAGGCAGCCGTGGCCACCCACACCACCAAAACACCGCCTAGGGTGCGCGTGAGCAAGCGCTGCTGTAATGAGAATTTTTGTAACATGTGACTGGCCAACGTATCAAGGCATGACGATGTAACCCACACCGCGCACGGTGTCGATCAGCCCCGCGCCCATCTTGCGACGCAGGTGGTGAATATGAACTTCAATGGTGTTGCTCTCCACCTCATGGCCCCAGCGATACAAGTGCTGTTCTAGCTGCTCGCGTGACAGCACGCGCCCCGCATTGAGCAACAAAGCCTGCAGCAAATCAAACTCTCGGGTGGACAGGCTGATCGTTTCACCCGCACGGCTCACTTGCCGTGCGGTGGGGTCCATCGCCACATCACGCACTTGCAGCAAAGTTTGTGTTTTACCGTGGGCACGACGCACCAAGGCGTGCAAGCGAGCGGCCAACTCATCCAAGTCCACAGGTTTGACCACATAGTCGTCGGCGCCTAGGTTGAGCCCTTCAATGCGTTGAGCCACAGCATCACGCGCCGTCAGCACCAACACGGGGGTGTCGATGCCGCGCGCCCGCACAGCCTTTAGAACGGTCAAGCCATCTTGGCGCGGCAGGCCAATATCCAGCACTGCGGCCTGATGCTGCGCGCTCAACAGTTCGCGTTCTGCGGCCACGCCGTCGCGCACCCAATCCACTTGGAAGCCGCGCTGGTCTAGACCCGCGCGCAAGCCGCCGCCAAGCAGCTCATCATCCTCGGCCAGAAGTATTCGCATAGCCTCGCCACATCGGTCGTAGGGCTTGTGGGCCGCGCCATACGCGCAGCGTCACCACCATCCCCACGTGCACACACACCATCGCCATGACCGCGTTGCCCAAGCCTTCGTGTAGCTCTTGCAAGGCATCGTTCAACCAACCATCGCCTAAAAGTTCATTGTAGGTAGCCCACCCGCTGGCAATCGCCACCGCGCTGAAGGCATAAATACCCAGCACCGCAGCGCTCAGCACCCAGCTGCTAGCACCCACCCAAAAGTTGCGGGTGTGCCATTCGCCTTGCTTAGCCTTGGTCACCCAGACACGCCACATGGCTACGCGGCGCAGCAACAAACCCCAGCGTGCCGAGGCCGGCCCAACCCAACCCCACACCCAACGAAACGCCAGCACAGTGGCCAAGCTGTACCCGCTGTACACATGGACCAAGCGCCAATATTCAGACTCTGAGGTGACATAAGACACAAAAAATGCCAAGGCCATGCTGGCATGCGCCATACGCGTACCAAAGTCCACCACAGGTTGGCGCGCTTGAGACATGACGGTGGGCGCGATCTCTTGCGTAGGATTCAAAACAGTGTGGTTCATTTTGGAATCCTCACGCGATCTTCCTCAAAGTCGCCTTGCGCCGCATCACGGTGGCACGCCGTGCAGTTCGCAGGGCTTTTGATCGACGCACGTTTGAACGTAGCTGCGCTCACCTCTCGGTGTTTGCGCTCAAACCAAGCCGAGCGAGTGATACGGTCAAGTGGCGGCTCTTCGCGCGCACGCTTGCCTTGGCCACCGTAGGTTTGCAACCAAGTGTCGATTTGTTTTTGTGTGGCCGTATCCAACGAGGCATCGCTGCCGTAATGTTTGTCCAAACCATGCATCACCCGTTGCCACGAGGCTTTGTGCAGCAAATTGGGCGGGAACGCCAAGTGGCAGCTGCCGCACTCTTGGCTATACACCGCCGGTGGCGTTGGGCCTTTGTAGCTATCCGCCCACGATGCGGTGATGCTAAATAAGACTGCGGCAACCACGGAGCGCACTAAAAATGAAAAAGCAAAATGCATGACGGTCTCTTATCAACGCAAGGTGATGAGCCAAGCCAACACATCGGCTTTTTCAGCGGCGGTGCATTCCCGCGCCAGCACATCTTTGCAATTGCGGCGAAACCACTTTTCTACTTTGGCGCTGTCAGTAAATCGCTTGGCGTTAGCAACAGGGGCCAATGGCTCAATGGCTTTATCAGTGCTGGCATGACGCCCGCCTACCGTGGGCGATTTGCCGTGGCAGCTGGTGCATTGCCATTCTTGGCCATGACTAGCCTTGAAGAACGTTTCGCCTTTTAGGGCGCTGGCAGGCAGCCCGGACTGCGCGGTGTAGCCCGCCAACAACTCGGCAGGTGTTGCAGCCCATGCATTGAGCGAAACAAATAACAGCACTATGAAGAAGTTGGGAAGCATGGTTGTGTGCCTTTCAAAACCAATGCTAGTGAGCGCGTCTTAGGGTTTTCTTAAGGTTTCCCTCCTGACCCTTAAGGCTGCCTTAATCTGGCGTCAGCACACTTGCGCCATTCGTTGTTGATGGAGTTGGTATGTCACGTTCTGTTTTAAAACCAAAAGTCCTTGCCTTGCTACTGGCTGCCACTGGTTTTCTTAGCGCATGCGGAGGGGGCGGGGGCGGAGGTGACAGCGATGCCTATTGGTCTGCTAACCCAGCAGGAGCTGCGACTTTCAACGGTGCAGCTGCCGCTTATCAGGGTTCCATCACCGGTTTAGGTTCCATCGTGGTCAACGGCGTTCGGTTTGAGACCACAGACTCTGTGGTTTACGACAGCGATGACTTCAGCTCCAGCTATGACAGCAACACATCCACCTTCAGCAGCCCACTCGCACTGGGCATGACCGTCGCATTGTTTGGCGATGTCGACGATGCGCAAAACCTAGGACGCGCGGCTCGCATTCGCGTGGTCGGCGGAGTGCGCGGGACGATGAACGCCATCAGCGCGTCTGCCATTACTCTGCCAACGCAAGTCATTCAAATCACCTCTGCCACAACTTATGGCGGCACATCCAATGGCACATCGAGTGGCACAGCGGTAACGACTTATGCTGACTTAGCAGCACTCGCCGGCACAAACCCGTTACTCACTATCTATGGCCTTACCCAAGCAGATGGCAGCTTCTTGGCCACCCGCGTTGTAGTCACCAATCCAGCAACACATGCATTGGATCTAGCGGTGCGGGGCAACATCACAGCGATCACAGGAAATACCTACACGGTTAAGACAGGCGCAGCTTCGAGCATCACGGTGGACTGTAGTGCTTGCACAATTCAACCCACTGGCAACGTACCCGTAGTTGGGGATGCGGTTCGTGCATTGGCCCCACTCAGCACAGATTGGGATGGCACGACCCTGACAGCCACACGTTTGCAATTGGTCAACGCAGCTTATCTCACCCGTTTCAATGGTGCCCCCAACGCCTCGACTTATGCCAAGATCAAAGGCATTGCCACCCAGTCGAACGGCAATTGGTATGTGGGAGGTGTTGAGGTCAGTGGTGCCACCTTGACTGCCAACACGCTTTACGAAATCAAAGGTACTTGGTCAGGCTCGGTGCTAAACGCATCTCGGGTAGAGGTCGAGGGACAGCGCAGCTTTACCAACGGCCAGGGTCAAACCTTGACTTATTCCAACGAGTTTTATGGCGCTGTCAGCAACTTGAGTGGCAGCACCTTCACCGTTCAAGGTGTAAATGTGAATGCTGGCTCTGCTTACTTTCCGATTGGCTCAATCGCTAACCTTAGCAATGGCTCTTTTGTAGAGGTCAAAGGCAACTACGTGAACGGCAGCTTGAGCGCCACAAAAGTAGAGATCAAATACGCTTCAAACAGTAACGCCAGCACAGGACGCGTATTTGAAATGTATGGCCAAGTCAGCGGCTGGTCTGGCGTCAACAGCACCTTTAACTTGACGCGTTTGGGTGTGACCTATACCGCACAAACTTCTGCCAACACATACTTCAAATACGGCGCGCCAAGCAACGGCAGCTATGTGGAAGTCAAAGGCTATATGGATGCCAACAACATCTTCCAAGTGATCAAGCTCGAGTTGAAAACCGGTTACCACGACTACGACGATTGATGCGTTAGCCCAGCTCACGCACCAGAGCAATGGCTTCGTCCACCCGCTCGACCGCATGCACCTTTAAGCCTTCAATCGGTTTTTTAGGTGCATTCGCCTTAGGAATGATAGCCACGCTAAAGCCCAGTTTGGCGGCTTCTTTCAAGCGCTCTTGACCACGCGGTGCGGGGCGCACCTCGCCCGCCAAGCCCACTTCGCCAAAGGCAATGAAGCCTTGCGGCAGCGGCTTACCACGTAAGCTACTTTGAATTGACAGCAGCACCGACAAGTCTGCTGCCGGTTCGCTGATGCGCACGCCGCCGACGGCGTTGACGAACACATCTTGGTCCATGCACGCCACGCCTGCGTGGCGATGCAACACAGCCAGCAACATGGCCAAGCGATCGCGGTCCAAGCCCACGCTCAAGCGGCGGGGCGATGGGCCACCGGTATCAACCAAGGCTTGCACCTCCACCAACATGGGCCGCGTGCCTTCAAGCGTGACCAGCACACAACTTCCGGGCACGGGCTCGGTGTGTTGGCTCAAAAAGATGGCGCTCGGGTTGCTCACACCTTTCAAGCCTTTTTCGGTCATGGCAAAGACGCCAATTTCGTTCACCGCACCAAAGCGGTTTTTGATGGCGCGCACCAAACGGTAGCTGGAATGGGTGTCGCCTTCAAAGTACAACACCGTGTCCACCATGTGCTCGAGCACGCGCGGGCCAGCGAGTGCGCCCTCTTTGGTTACGTGCCCCACCAACACCACGGCGGTCCCTGTGGACTTGGCCATGCGCGTGAGGTGTGCCGCGCATTCGCGCACCTGCGCCACCGAGCCCGGTGCGCTGGTGAGTTGATCGGAATACACGGTTTGAATGGAGTCCATCACCACCACGGCAGGCTGCAATTTGTCGACGGTGGCCAACACTTTTTCAAGCTGGGTTTCAGCCAGCACTTGCACTTGCGAGTGGTCCAACCCCAAACGACGCGAGCGCAGGGCCACTTGTGCACCCGACTCTTCACCCGTCACATACAGCGTGCTCATGCCGCTGCGCTGCAAACCGTCCATGGCTTGCAACAACAACGTGGATTTGCCAATGCCGGGGTCGCCGCCAATCAGCACCACGCCGCCTTCCACCATGCCGCCGCCCAACACGCGGTCTAGCTCGTCTTGGCCCGTGGGTGTGCGGGCCACGTCTTGCGCTTCGATGTCGGAAAGAATCGCCACCTCTGATGCGGGGGCCAAGGCGGCCATACCGGCGTAGCGATTTTTGGTGGCGGCAGCGGTTTCGACTGCGCTTTCTATCAGCGTGTTCCATGCGCCGCAGGACGGGCATTTGCCCAGCCACTTGGCGCTGATGCCACCGCAGTCGGTACAGGTGTATTGGGTTTTGTCTTTGGCCATGCCCAGATATTACTGGATAAATAGCCAGTAGTATTGACTGGTGTCACTGATACGCGACATCTTGCAAGCGAGCTTGCTCCCACACATGGTCGATTTCAGCTCTGAGTGACTCCATTGACAGCGGCTTGGACACATACCCATCCATGCCCGCTTGAAAATAGCGCTCGCGGTCACCTTTGAGCGCATTGGCGGTTACCGCGATGATCGGGGTTCGCCTCAGGTGTTTTGTTTTTTCAAGGTCACGAATCAACTGGGTTGCCTCTATGCCGCCCATTTCTGGCATTTGAATGTCCATCAAAATCACATCAAAGTGGCGGTTGTCGAAGGCATCCACCGCCTCCATGCCATTGCTCGCCAAGGTGACCTCAAAGCCGAGGCGGTTGAGCAAAATAGACTGCAGCGTTTGGTTGATCGGCGTGTCTTCCACCAGCAGTATTTGTCGCGCGGGGACCGCAGAGGGTCTCTCAGCCACGGCACCCACTGCAGCCTGCGCATTTGTTTCTAGCTTGGCCAAGCTGTTGAGGCAACTCATCAGTTCATGGGCATCTATTGGTTTGATCAAGAAGCCCTGCAATTCCAATTCCACCAACTGATGTTGAGAGGTTTGCTCACTCAAAGCCCCCATCATGAACACTGGCAGCTGATGGGCAGTGCGTTGCTGGCGTAACTGTGACGCCAAGGCATAACCGTCTATGTCCGGCATATTCACATCGATCAGGGCGCACACGGCTTGCGCCAGTTGTGGGGTGTGCAGGGCTTGAGCGGCACCATCACACATCACAGGTTTCAACCCCACATCACTCAGACGCTTAGCCAAAACTTGACGACTGCTGGCGGTGTCATCCACCAGCAGCACGGTTTTGCCGCGCAAACTTGTGTTGAGCTCAGGCAATGTGTCCTGTGTGCGAGACGTCGATTGCAAATGCACAGTAAAACTAAACACACTGCCTTTGCCGACCTGGCTTTGAACCGTGATCTCCCCGCCCATCATCTGAACCAAACTCCGACTGATGGCCAACCCAAGGCCTGAGCCTCCAAACCGACGCGCGGTGCTGGAGTCCGCTTGGGTGAACACATCAAAAATCAAGCTCTGCTTTTCTAAGGAAATTCCAATCCCCGTGTCTTTGATGTGCATGATCAGCCAGACGCCATCATCTGACGGGGCTGGCTTGAGTTGTTCAACGGTCAGCATGACCTCACCTTGGGCCGTGAATTTGATGGCATTGCCCAACAAATTACTGATCACCTGCTGCAAACGCAAAGGATCACCAACAACCATATCGGGCACATCGGTGCCCACATCGCAAACGAATTCCAATTCTTTCTCGGAGGCACGTAAAGAAAGCGTTCGTGTTGCTTGCCTCAGCAAACCATGCAGGGAAAACTCATGCGGATCAAGATGTAGTTTTCGCGCCTCTATTTTTGAAAAATCCAAAATGTCGTTGATCACCACCAAGAGTGAATTCGCCGACACTGACACCATCTCCAAATAGCTGCGTTGCTCGGCCGTCAGTTGGGTTTGCAAACACAACTCCGTCATTCCCAAAATCCCATTCATGGGGGTGCGAATTTCATGGCTCATCGTGGCCAAGAAACTGCTCTTAGAGGCGTTGGCCTCTTGTGCTGCGTCGCGGGCCAACGACAACTCGGTCTCAGCGCGGATGCGCGCATCCATGAATTCGTTGAATGCACGAACCACGGTCTTAATTTCTTGCCCACCAATCTCCTGAACGGCCGTAGCAGTTTTGCCATCTCGCATCTGCGTTGCCTTGTCGTGCATGGCCTGCGCCAACTGCGCCAGCGGCTGCACCAAGCGACTGGCAAAGCTCAACAAGAACGGCACGATGGCCAACATCAACAGCACGCTGACCAAGACCATCTTTTCGTACAAATCCGCAAGGGGCTTGAACGCCTCGGCCGAAGGAATCACAGAAGCCACAATCCAGTCCGTGGTGGCTAGTCGTTTAAAAGTAAACAAACCTTTCAAACCCCTTGTATTGACCCCTTCTTGGGTACCTTCAAATCCTTGCATTGCGTTTTCAAACGGCGCATTGCCCGTATTTGGCGGCAGTGGCTTCAAGATCACATTCGGATCTGGGTGTGCAATGCGAACACGATCTTTGGTCACCAAATAGTAATAGCCATCTTCACCATTTTTTTGGGTGGCAATCGACCCCAACAGGTTAGGCTTATAAAGATTGAGCACACCGCCAATGATGCCAATCAAGCGCCCTTTGGCATCCTTGATAGGCGCAGCAATCACGACAATGGGTTGCTTCGTGGCCTTGCCCAAAATCGGTTTAGAAATGACCGGTTTTTCTGTCGCAATGACGCCTTGGATGTAATCGCGTGAAGACATGTCGAGCGTGCGACGACCTGCTTTGATCGGCCAGTCGACCAGCAGAATTCCTTTGGCGTCAAATATGTACAGGTCGTCGTACACATTGAAAAGCGCGAATTCCCGCTGCAGGAATTTTTCTAAGGCAGCAACGTTTGCCATTGAAGAAGGCGGCACATTCGCGCCGACACTTGCCAGCATGTCCATGCTGTTTTGCAATTTTTCGTCGAGGCTCTGAGCAAAGGCCGTGAGACTGCGAAATTCGTTCTTTTCAATTCGCTGAACAATATCGCCGCGAAGCACCGAAAACTGCAAAATCAACTGCGCGAGTAGCAACACAAACCCGATCGCGATCACACTCAGCGATAACTGCAGCTTAATGCTTAGGTTTTTCATTTTGGAGAAAGTTGGTAACTTCTCCGGACCATAGCAGGCCCACTAGCTAACGGCTTAAGTACCGCTCTCTTTCTTTCAGACCTTCAAGCTTGAGTGCTTAGTCTTGAGAGAAGTTCACCCGCGCTGACACCGCACACATCAGCTCATAGCCGACAGTGCCTGCTGCCTTCGCGACGTCATCAATCGGCAACACAGCCCCTTGACTGGCCTTGCCCCACAGCGTCACTTCACTGCCAAAGGCTGCTTGTGGGGTGGGGCCGAGATCCACAGCAATCATGTCCATGCTCACGCGCCCCAGCGTGCGGGTGCGCACGCCTTCAACCAGCACAGGTGTTCCGGTAGGGCAATGGCGTGGATAGCCATCCGCGTACCCACAAGCCACGATGCCAATGCGCATCGGCGCATCCGCTGTAAACGATGAGCCGTAGCCCACGGTGTCGCCGGCTTGCAGCGTTTGCACCGCAATGATTCGACTGCGCAGGCTAAGGGTGGGCTGCAAACCCCATTGCGCCATATCGTGCTCAGGAAAATCAGGTGCACTGCCGTACAACGCAATGCCAGGACGCACCCAATCGGCGGCCACAGCCGTGTCGCTGGCATGTCGCAACAAGCCCGCACTATTGCAAGTGCTGCGCTCGCCAGGCAAGTCCTCGGTGGTTTTGGCAAAGACGCGCATTTGTTCGGCAATGCCTTTAGGTCCATCCGCGTCACTGAAATGCGTTACCAAAGAAATTTCATCGACTTGCGGCAGTTGGTTCAGCCGCGTCCAAGCCGACCGGAACCGTGTGGGCGTGAAACCCAAACGGTTCATACCACTGTTCATTTTGAGGAATACCCGATGCGGGACTTGTGTTTTGTGACGGCTGAGCATGTCAATCTGTTCGTCGCAATGCACGGTATGCCACAGGTCAAGGCGTGAGCACAGCTCTAAGTCGCGCGCTTCAAACACCCCCTCCAGCAAAAGCACGGGGCCGCGCCAGCCCAAGCTGCGCAAGCGTTGCGCCTCATCTAGGTCCAACAACGCAAAGCCATCGGCACCACGTAAACCGTCAAACACACGTTCAATGCCATGACCATACGCATTGGCTTTGACGACAGCCCACACGCGAGCGTCTGGAGCAGCAGCGCGCATGCGGGCCAAGTTGTGACGCAGCGCGTCGGTGTGAACAAAGGCTTGAATCGGACGGGGCATAGTCAATATTGTGGCACCCGCGTGATATAACCTCGGGTAGTTCAAGAAGAAAGAAAAAACAACAGGTGTACAGCTCTTCTGCACACCTGCCAGACCTACCCATGAAGCGCGGTTTTTACACCATCATGTCGGCGCAGTTTTTCAGCTCGCTGGCCGACAACGCACTGTTCGTCACAGCCGTAGAACTCCTCAAATCCGATGGCGCACCCGAGTGGCAACGTGCGGCTCTTGTGCCTATGTTCGCTTTGTTTTACGTGGTGCTCGCACCCTTTGTGGGCGCATTTGCCGACGCGAGACCGAAAGGCGAGGTCATGCTCATGAGCAACACCATCAAAGTGGTGGGCTGCTTGATGATGTTGTTTGGCGTGCATCCTTTGCTCGCCTACGCCGTGGTGGGATTGGGCGCGGCAGCGTATTCACCTGCCAAGTACGGCATCTTGACCGAGTTGCTCCCTGCATCTCAGTTGGTCAAAGCGAACGGCTGGATCGAGGGCTTGACGATCGCCTCCATCATCTTGGGCGTGTTGTTGGGTGGCCAGCTGGTCGGCCCCAATTTGTCAGCATGGTTGCTGTCGTTTGACTTGCCACTACTCACGACAGGCGTTGACACCTCCGCCGAAGCCGCCATTTGCCTGCTGATTCCGCTGTACGCCTTGGCCGCTTGGTTCAACAAACGCATTCCCTACACCGGTGCCGCGCTCATTCCCATGCGCCTTGATCCAGAAAAAAGCATGGTGCGCAATTTGTTGGCACTCCTGCCCGATTTTTGGCATTGCAACCAGCGTCTGTGGCAAGACAAGCTGGGCCAAATCTCATTGGCCACCACCACCTTGTTTTGGGGTGTCAGCGGCAACTTGCGCTACATCGTCTTGGCATGGAGTGCTGCTGCTTTGGGCTACACCACCACGCAAGCGTCAAGCTTGGTGGGTGTCGTTGCCATTGGCACGGCTGTCGGTGCTGTGGTCGCATCTATAAAGATGAAGCTCGACCATGCCACACGCCTCATGCCTTTGGGCATCGCCATGGGTTGCTTCGTGGTGGCCATGAACTTCATTGACAACTTGTGGTTGGCTGTGCCCTTCCTCATCATCTTGGGCGCTTTAGGTGGCTTCTTGGTGGTACCGATGAATGCGCTGTTGCAACACCGCGGCCACAACCTCATGGGAGCAGGTCGCTCCATTGCTGTGCAAAACCTGAATGAACAACTGTGCATTTTGGGTTTGGGCTTTTTGTACACGTTTAGCACCGGCATGGGACTCAGCGCCTTTGGTGCCATCACCGCCTTTGGCGTGTTGGTCGGCTATGTGATGTGGCTCATCAAGCTGTGGCATGAACACAACCACAACCACCACCGCGAGGAGTTGGCGCGTTTGATGCACATCGCACGCAACGACGATTTGCACGGCTAAGCAGTCCGCACACAGCACCTCATGACGCGCCCCGCGCTGGCCGTGTTGGCCTTGGCTTTCAATGCGCTGGTATGGGGCTTGTCGTGGTTCCCTTTACGTGCGCTGGACGCGCAAGGCCTGCACCCTTTATGGGCCACGGCGGCTGTCTTCACCCTGGCAACGATCGTACTGAGCTTGATCTGTCCTTCAGGTTGGACACACTTCAGACAACACCCGCAACTCTATTGGCTCATGGCCGTGTCTGGCCTCACCAATGTGGGGTTCAACTGGGCCGTCACCACTGGCGATGTGGTGCGCGTGGTGTTGCTGTTTTATCTGATGCCGACTTGGTCGTTGTTGCTGGCATGGTGGCTGCTGGATGAACGCCCCACACGGGGGGCATTGGTGCGCTTGTCGCTCACTTTGGTGGGTATGGTGCTCGTCCTCACCACACCTGCATCGCCTTGGCCACTGCCGCAAGATCTGGCTGATGTTCTTGCTCTGCTCGCAGGTTTTTGTTTTGCCCTGACCAATATTTGGTTGCTGCGTTTGCAACACACACCTGAGTCGTCGCGCATGGTCGCCATGTTTGCAGGCGGCGCTTGGATGGCCATCGCGTGCGCGTTGCTGGCATCCACTCTGAGCGTGATACCACCGCTCTTTGCATCGCCTCTTGAAAATGCCAGCCTCTCCGTCCTCACAAGCTGGGCACCTTGGGTGCTGGGGCTGAGCGCCGCATTTTTGCTGTCTAACTTTTCTTTGCAGTACGGCGCGGCGCGCTTAAGCGCACACACCACAGCGATGGTGATGATGTCGGAAGTGGTCTTCGCCAGTGTGTCCTCAGTTGCACTAGGGGCTTCCGTGCTCACATGGCGCGTCGCGCTGGGTGGCGGCATGATTGTGGTCATGGCCTTGCTGGCATCGCATGCACATACATCCATGGAGACTCACAAATGACCGCGCTCAAAGATTTCGCCGCCCAACGCATCGACGGCACACCTCTGTCCTTTGCTGACCTGCAAAACCAAGTTTTGCTGATTGTGAACACCGCTAGTGCCTGCGGCTTCACGCCCCAGTTTGAAGGGCTAGAGGCGTTGCATCAAACCTATGGTTCACGCGGTCTCGCCGTGATTGGCTTTCCATGCAACCAGTTTGGCGCCCAAGACTCGGGCACCAACGCGGAAATCGGCGCCTTTTGCCAACGCAACTACGGCGTGAGCTTCACGATGATGGAAAAAGTAGATGTGAACGGCGACAACGCCCATCCATTATTTAAGTGGCTCAAAGCCGAAGCACCGGGTCTTTTGGGCAGCGAGGGCATCAAATGGAACTTCACCAAGTTCTTGGTCGGCAAAGACGGTCACGTGCTCAAGCGATATGCATCGATGGATGCGCCAGCCAAGCTGGCCAAAGACATCGAAGCAGCTTTGGCGGCTTAATTCAAAGCCGCATCCAGCACTTCCACCCAATGCTTCACAGGCACATCTGTGCCGCTTTGCAAGTGAGTGATACAGCCCACGTTGGCACTCAGGATGGCTTGGGGCTTGAGTGCATCCAAGTTACCCAACTTGCGGTCACGCAACGTGTAGCTGATGTCGGGGTTGAGCACGCTGTAGGTACCTGCAGAGCCGCAGCACAGATGTGATTCATGGTTAGCGACTTGAATTGAGAAACCCAAGGCCGCCATGTGTTGCTCCACACCACCTTTGAGCTTTTGACCGTGTTGCAAGGTGCAAGGCGGGTGATACGCCTGAGCGCCTACCGCAGCAACCGCCGCTGCGTTCAATTTAGGTTTGAGTAAGGGCACCAACTCGGGCAACAACTCGCTCAAGTCTTGGGTGAGATCGCTGATGCGTTTGGCTTTGGCGGCATAAACCGCATCATCCTTCAACACATGGCCGTAGTCTTTCACCATCACGCCACAGCCTGAGGCGTTCATCACAATGGCTTCCACGCCTTGCTCGACAAACGGCCACCACGCGTCAATGTTGGCGCGTATTTGCACCAAGCTACCGTCTTGGTCATTCAAGTGAAATTTGACTGCACCGCAGCATCCCGCTTCGGGCGCCACAATGGTTTGAATACCCGCGGCATCCAGCACACGCGCAGTGGCCGTGTTGATGTTGGGCAGCATGGCGGGCTGCACACAGCCTGCGAGCATGAGCACTTTGCGGGGGTGTTGCGTTGTGGGCCACACCACGCCATTGCGCTCAGCAGTTTGAGGCGCTGGCACTTTGGCTTTGAGCTTGGCAGGCAATACACCGCGCACCGCTTGGCCGAGCTTCATGGCCGGCGCGAACAGCGGAGAAGTGAGGCCTTCTTTCAAGGCCCAACGCATGAAGCGTTCACCCACAGGGCGCGGCACTTGCGCGTCCACCACCTTGCGGCCCACGTCCACCAAGTGACCGTATTGCACGCCGCTGGGGCACGTGCTTTCGCAGTTGCGGCAAGTGAGGCAGCGGTCCAAGTGTTGCTGCGTGGCTCGCGTGGGCGTGGCACCTTCAAACACTTGTTTCATCAAATAGATGCGGCCGCGTGGGCCATCGAGTTCATCGCCTAACAGTTGGTAGGTCGGGCACGTCGCTGTGCAAAAACCGCAGTGCACGCACTTGCGCAAAATGGCTTCGGCTTGTTCGCCTTCGGGTGTGCCGACGTATTGGGGGGCCAGGTTGGTTTGCATGTGAGGCTCTGTGTTTTAAACACGACCAGGGTTGAAGATACCGGCTGGGTCAAACTGTTTTTTGAGTTCGTTTTGAATGCGCTGCTGCACCGCGTTGAGTGGGGTGTACACGCCTACGGCTTTATCGGCGTCACCATGTGCAGCGCTGGTACGGAACAAGGTGGCGTGGCCGCCTGCTTTCACCGCCGCCTCGCGCACTTGCGCAACGGCTGAGGCAGGCGCCCACAACCAACGCTGGGCACCATGCCACTCGATGTATTGGGCGCATGCAACGCCGTTGACACGCACATCCAGCACAGGCGCGGTTTGCGGCACGCTCAGGCGCCACAAGCAGTCTTGATCGGTTGGGGCTTTGAAGAAATCCAAAGTGTGCTCGCCGCTGCCACGCCAGTCGTCAACGACATCCTGTGCATTCATGCGTGTCACGTGTGCACCCAAGGCTTGCACATCAGCGCTCATTTTGGTCACGGCGGCATCCACGGCTGCAACAGCCCCACGCAAGCGGACAAAGAAAAAATCTTGCGCCGGATCGGCGGTGGTGTCGTACACCCACGCGCTGGCGTTCAAGGGCAAGGGTTGACCGCCCCATTGGTTGATGAGTTTCAAGGCTTGCGCTTGGCTAACGCCAGCGCACACCAAAGTGGCCTCACCGGGCGCGACAGGCAACACCTTCAATGACACCTCGGTGATGAGCCCCAACTGACCCCAGCTACCGGCCAACAAACGCGACACGTCATAGCCCGCCACGTTCTTCATCACTTGACCGCCAAAGGTGAGGTGTTCGCCTTTGCCATTGATGACGCGTGCACCCAGCACAAAATCGCGCACCGTGCCCACGCTGGCGCGCGAGGGCCCCGCCAACCCTGCAGCCACCATGCCACCAATCGTGGTGCCTTCGCCCAAAGCATCGTGCCGCCCTGCTGAGAAGTGCGGTGGCTCGAAAGCAAAGCTCTGACCTTTTTCAGCCAACGCCGCTTCAACCTCGGCCAAGGGGGTGCCTGCACGCACGGTGATCACCAACTCGCTGGGTTCATAACTCAAGATGCCACTGTAAGCGCGGGTGTCTAGCACTTCGCCTTGCAGCGATTGCCCCAAAAAGTCTTTGGTACCACCCCCACGCAAGCGCAAGGGCTGGCTGGTTTGAGTGGCGTGAAGGATACGGTCGGTGAGGTGTTGCAGCGTGTCTTGCATGAACCGCATGGTAGCCGCTAGGTTTGCAGCTGGTTTTGAATTTTTTGCACAGTCCTGTCAAAAATAAAAAAAGCCCGCCGAGAGGCGGGCTGTGAAGTCCAAGGAAAACTTGAAGTACTTGAAAAATTAACGGTGGTAGGCCGTTTCGCCGTGTGAGCTGATGTCGAGGCCTTCGCGCTCTTCTTCTTCGGTCACACGCAGACCCAACACGATGTCCACCAGTTTGTAGGCCACGAATGACACCACAGCAGACCAGACGATGGTGGTACCCACAGCAGTTGCTTGGATGATCACTTGGTCGACGATGGAATAGTCAGGGTTCACGGCATTGGCCACGTAGTCGAACACGCCAGTACCGCCGAGGGATGGGGCTGCAAACACGCCGGTCAACAACGCACCCAAGATACCGCAGACACCGTGCACGCCGAACACATCGAGTGAGTCGTCAGCGCCCAAGAGGCGTTTCAAACCATTCACACCCCACAAGCCGCCGAAGCCGCCCACCAAGCCGATCACGATGGCACCCATGGGGCCCACGAAACCGCAAGCGGGAGTGATCGCCACCAAACCAGCCACAGCACCCGAAGCAGCACCCAGCATCGAAGCTTTGCCTTTGGCCATCGCTTCACCGGCAATCCAAGCAATGGTCGCTGCGCCAGTGGCCACCAAGGTGTTCACAAAAGCGAGGGCTGCTACACCGTTGGCTTCGAGGTTCGAACCAGCGTTGAAACCGAACCAACCCACCCACAAGAGAGAGGCACCGACCATGGTCAATGTCAAGCTGTGAGGCGCCATCGATTCTTTGCCGTAACCGACGCGCTTGCCGATCACATAAGCACCGACCAAACCAGCCACCGCAGCGTTGATGTGCACCACCGTACCGCCTGCGAAGTCCAACGCACCCTTGGCCCACAGCCAGCCAGCAGCGGCCGTCACAGTTTCCAAGCTAGCAGCGTCAGTGATGGCGTCAGGGCCGTCCCAGTACCAAACCATGTGGGCCACGGGCAAGTAGCTGAAGGTGAACCACAACACGCAGAACAACAACACAGCCGAGAACTTGGCGCGCTCAGCGAATGAGCCCACGATCAAAGTGCAAGTGATCGCAGCGAAGGTTGCTTGGAAGGCTGCGAATGTGAATTCAGGAATCACAACGCCTTTGCTGAACGTGGCAGCAATGGAGTCAGGCGTGATGCCTTTGAAAAACAACTTGTCAAAGCCACCAAAGAAAGGTGAACCACCGGTGAAGGCCACGGTGTAACCGTAGATCGTCCACAACACATAAATGAGTGAGCTCACCACGAAGACTTGCATCAACACAGACAGCATGTTTTTGCTGCGAACCAAACCACCGTAGAACAAAGCCAAACCGGGGATGGTCATCAAGATCACCAACAAGGTGGAAATCGTCATGAATGCGGTGTCGCCCTTGTTAGGGATGGCGGCAACTGCAGCGGCTGCTTCGGGGGCAGCTTGGGCCAAAGCGGCGCTTCCAGACAAAAGGAAGCCAGCGCCTATGGCCAGATAGGCGAAAAGTTTAGTCATGATGGATCTTCTTTCTTAAAGTGCTTCGGGCCCGGTCTCGCCGGTACGGATGCGAACAACTTGCTCTAAGTCGTAAACAAAAATCTTGCCGTCGCCGATTTTTCCGGTACGGGCAGAACCTTCAATCGCTTCGATCGCGCGGTCAACGTGTTCAGCGTCGACCGCAGCTTCGATCTTGACCTTGGGCAAGAAGTCAACCACGTACTCAGCACCGCGATACAACTCGGTGTGGCCTTTCTGACGGCCGAAGCCTTTGACTTCAGTAACAGTGATGCCCTGCACGCCAATTTGAGAGAGGGCCTCACGGACCTCGTCCAACTTGAACGGCTTGATGATGGCGGTGATGAGTTTCATGGTTGCTCCTAGAGAAGACAGTACGTTGGTTTAGAACGCGTACTTGACGCCAACGACCACTGCGTTTTTGCCAGCGTAGTAGCTAGTAGATGACAAGCCTTTTGAGAGCGTCTCATCAGCTGTTGTTTTGATAGCGGCAACGCTCGCTGTCAAGCCATCACCCAAGTCTTTGTTCAAGGTCAAAGCGAAGTCGCTGTAGCCATAGATTTGGTTTGCGTTCTTGATGCTTTGGCGGCCAGCGTGAGGCACGATGCTGTAACCATTGCCCAAATCAAATGTGGCGCTCAAATCCCAGTAGGTGCTGCCCTTGCTGTCAGAGTAGCCGAACAAGTTAGATGTGGCTTGTGAATACTTCAATGTTGCTGGGCCGTAAGTGGCGGCGCCATAGACTTCGTCTGTGTTGGCGTTCACGTTAGCAGAAGGTGCTGCGTCTTTGTATGTGTTGCCCACGTACTGGTAACGCAAGTAGCCGACGTCATAAGCCAAACCACCTGCTTCAAACTTATAACCACCGTAAAGATCCAACTCAACTGGACCTTTGGCTGTTTTACCGCCCGTGCCCAAAGCAGCATCTTTGATCCACTTGATCGTCGAAGCCCAAGCGCCCAGATAGAAGCCATTGGCATTGGCGTAGTCGATGCCGCCTTGCAATGCTGGATCGCCTTTGGTTTGAGCGATACCGCGGTAACGGTACTGGCTCACGACACCCACGTTGTATGTCACTTCTGGCGCTGCAGGCGCTGTTTGCGCAAACGCTGCAGAAGATGTGGCCAAGAGGGCCAACAAAAGTTTGGACTTGATGTTCATAGTTTTCTCCATTGAAAATTTAAGAGGGATACACCTACTTAGCAGGGTCCGTGCCAGCGCCAAAGTCCACAAAAGTGCTCTCTTCACTCACGCCGTGACCCAAAGTGATGCAGTAGTCTGACTACCCCATCATTTTGGTGCACTTCTTTGGTGCGCTACTTCGTACTACTTGCCCCGCAATGGGGATAACCCTTGGAACTGGAAGTTGTATGTCGCTTGCTTTGATTCACAGCCGCGCACTCTTGGGTTTGCAGGCACCGGCTGTCACCGTCGAGGTGCATTTGGCCAATGGTCTGCCAAGCTTCACGCTGGTGGGTTTGGCCGATACCGAAGTGAAGGAAGCGCGCGAGCGGGTACGGTGCGCCATTCAAAACGCGGGGCTGGAGTTTCCAAGCAATAAGAGAATCACCGTTAACTTGGCGCCAGCCGATCTACCCAAAGACTCGGGGCGCTTTGATTTACCGATCGCTTTGGGCATCTTGGCTGCGCATGGGCAGCTAGACATCGCCGCGTTGGCTCAACATGAATTTGCTGGCGAGTTATCTTTATCGGGGGAGTTACGGCCCGTGCGTGGTGCATTGGCCATGGGGCTGGCACTTCGCGGTTCGGGTGTGCGCACGCGCTTGGTGTTACCTCTCGGCAGCGCAGAAGAAGCTGCACTTGTCCCCACGGCCGAGGTCTACCGCGCCCAGCACTTGAGCGATGTGGTGGCGCACTTTGCAAAACCAGAGGTGAAGGGCTTGATGGCTCAGCGCGAAGAAGGCAACAGCCATGTTGCACACACCACAGAAGGGTGGTGTCGCATCGAAGCGCCGTCGCTGATTGCGACACAAGGCAATGCCCCTCACACAAACATCAGCGACTTGGCAGATGTCAGAGGACAAGCCATGGCACGTCGCGCCCTTGAGATTGCAGCGGCGGGTGGTCACTCGCTTTTACTAGTGGGCCCACCTGGCACAGGCAAGTCCATGTTGGCACAACGCTTTGCAGCCCTACTGCCTGAGATGACCTTAGATGAAGCTTTAGAAAGCGCTGCCGTTGCCAGCTTGGCAGGACGCTTTGAATTGAACCAGTGGATGCAGCGGCCCACGCGCAGCCCACATCACACGGCCACCTCGGTGGCGTTGGTCGGTGGCGGCACACCGCCGCGCCCGGGCGAGATATCGCTTGCGCACAACGGTGTGCTCTTCCTGGATGAGCTGGCCGAGGTCAAACGAAGCGCTTTGGAGGCATTGCGTGAACCCCTAGAGAACGGCCACATCACCATCTCACGGGCGGCCACGCAGGCGAAGTTCCCAGCACGGTTTCAGCTGATCGCCGCGATGAACCCCTGCCCATGTGGTTACTTAGGCTCTTCCGTCAAAGCCTGCCGCTGCACGCCTGACCAAGTGACGCGTTACCAAGGCAAGCTGAGCGGACCGTTGCTAGACCGCATTGATTTGCAAGTGGAAGTGCCGACCCTGACTGCTGATGTGTTGATGCAGACAGCACCCGGTGAGTCCACGGCCACGGTACGTGCGCGATGCCTAGCCGCACACGCCAAAGCCATAGCGCGACAAGACGTACCCAACCAAGCCCTGCAAGGCCAAGCTTTAGAAGCGCACATGCAGCTAGACGCAGCAGCGGCCACGTTTTTGCAAAACGCAGCCACCAAACTGGGCTGGTCCAGCCGCAGCACACACCGTGCGATACGCGTGGCACGCACCATTGCAGACCTGGCCGGCAGCACCGCTATACAAGTGGCACATGTGGCCGAGGCGCTGCAATACCGTCGCGTGCTGACTTAAGCGCGAGCGCCCAGCACGATGCCCTCACGCTGCAATTGCGCCATGACCTCTACACCTTCACGCACAAACGCTTCGGGCTCAGGATGTGACAACCAACGTGCCAGCACCAAAAA
Source organism: Limnohabitans sp. MORI2 (assembly GCF_027925025.1). NCBI lineage: Bacteria > Pseudomonadati > Pseudomonadota > Betaproteobacteria > Burkholderiales > Comamonadaceae > Limnohabitans > Limnohabitans sp. MORI2. Next base: position 59,029 of record NZ_AP027058.1, on the reverse strand, counting down.
GGCTTGCTCACCGGTTTGACCTTCGCGCAGCAGGTCGAGCAACTGACCTCTGAACACGCTGCTCTCAAACACATGCAACTCATCGTCCATGTCTCGCAACATCGACACATAGGTGCTTTGCATGTCGTCAGGTTCGTGGTCGGTGTCAATGCTGTGCACGGGCCATTCGTAAGCCGCCTCCACATGCGTCGGGTTAAGCACCACCGCATGGCGCATCACATCCGCCGCGTCATCAAAAGCGGGCCACTTCACAGGTGCCGTGTTGACTGCGTTTTGTAGCCATTCGAAATGCGCCAAGTCTTGTAGCCAGGCAGGTAAGGTTTGCATCTCGGGGCTTTCGCACACATGCTCAACAAAGGCACGTTGCGTGGTGCTGGCCCAAGGGGTGTGATTGGGTGCATCTTTTAAGAAGAGGCGCACCGCATGCTCCCAAATATCCTCGCCTAACAACGCTTGGGTTATCGGAAAGGCGGGCTCCAACACATCGCACAAATGTTTCACCATTTCTTGGGTACAAGCAGCAGCGGCAACTTTGTCGACGCCATCGGGGGCTGGCACACCCAAAGGGTCGCGTAAATGGCGGGCTAGAGCAAATTGGTATTGGCGGAAATCGGTCAGCATGTCAGAGCCTCCAAGTTGAGTTGTTTCACATCGTCCACACAACGTGCCACGCGTCGATGGGTGCGCGCCAACACATCGCCCAACAAGGGGTACTCGCGCCCCACGCGCACGTAGTCAATGCTGCTCAAGGGCAAAGCGCGCAAAAACGCATGTGGATCAAAACCAAAATGCAAGCCGTTGGCCGCCAATGCATGCAAGTCCAAATGCAGACTGCAGCCTGAGGCGCTGACAACTTCAGAAATGAACTCTGCTTCATTCATCTCCACCAAAGTGGGAGCCATGTGGTGCATCACATTTCGAATACCAATGCGCAAACCCAACGCTTCTTGCACTTGGGTAATGCGTGACACCGTCCACTGCACTGCTTGGCGCGTACTGGGAATGGGCAAGTTGATGAACAAGGGCGCGTCGTCCGCGCTCCAAGCCAAGGCTTCAGAAAACACCTGGATACTATGTTCAACAATGAAGCTGCGCAGATCACGTAAAACAGCTTTGTCCAAAACCCCTGGACCACCCAGTGACAGGCTCTGACTCAAACACACGCCGGGGTAATGCTGCGTGAGTTGCTGTAAATCTTTACCCGCCGTGCCACCAATACCGATCCAATCGGGTGGCGTGAGTTCTAAAAACTGCAAGTTGTCAGGGGCACGGCTTTTCAGCGGTGCCAGCAGCGCAGGTCGCAAGGCCAAACCTGCGCCTTGAAGGATGTGATGTTTCATAAGGTCGCTTTCATACAAAGTGCCAATCGATGGCTCCAGGCCTCGTATTCGGCAGAGCTTCTGAGAACATGAACAAACGAATTTGCAAATCACCACCTTTTTGATAACAGCCCCAAAACCTCACAAATCGCGTAGGCGTCAATCTAAAAATTGAGGCTGCGTATCATTGACAACCCATGTCTCAAAACCATTTCCATCCGCGTGACGCACGCTTTGTTTGGGCGCTTTCGCTACTGCAACTCATCAGTTGGGGAAGTGTGTTTTACGGATTCGCTTTGTTCATGGAGCCGCTCGAACAAGCCTTGGGCATGAACCGGGCTGAATCGTCTTTGGGCTTTAGCTTGATGTTGTTGGCCGAAGGCGTGTTGGCTTTCCCAGTGGGTCGCTGGATTGATCGCGGGCATGAACGCACAGTGATGACAGTTGGCTCACTGCTGGTGGCATTGGCGTTTGTGCTGCACAGCCAAATCACGACAGTGCTTGAGTTTTATGCGGTGTGGGCTGTATTGGGTGTGGGCTTGGCGGGCACGTTGTACCCGCCTGCGTTTGCAGTGCTGACGCGACGATTTCCGCAGCACTTCAGACGCGCCATCATCATCCTCACGTTTTTAGGTGGCCTAGCCAGCACCGTGTTTATTCCGCTCGTGGCGTGGCTCATTGATGCGCTAGGCTGGCGCGATGCCCTGTGCGTGTTGGCCGCCATGCACTTGCTGGTATGTGCACCCGTGCATTGGCTGTTGTTACGCGATGCACCGCAACGCGCCGTGCTGGCATCCACACAAACCGACAGCGCCACGTTTTGGCACTTCGTGCGCCAGCCACAGTTTTGGCTGCTGGCCACATTTGTGGTGTTGCTCATGGGCGTCACGTCCGCCCTGCCCGCCCACATGGTGAGCTTGCTGCGCGAAAGTGGCATGGCCGAATCATGGGCGATTGCCGTACCGGCCAGCATTGGTGTGCTGCAAGTGATGGGCCGTTTGGGCTTGTATATGGCCGAACACCGCGTAGACGTGCACGCCACCAACCGTTGGGTGACGGTGCTCATTCCACTAGGCTTTTTAACGCTGCTCATTGGCGCTGGCCACGGACTGTGGGGCGTGCTTTTTGTGGTGTTTTATGGTTTGGGGAACGGCATGCTCACCATCGTCAAAGGCACGGTCATGGCGCAATACGTGAGCCGTGAACACATGGGCAGCTTGAACGGCTTGCTGGGCTTGCCCATGGCATTGGCCCGGGCCGCAGCCCCATGGTTGATGGGGCTGCTGTGGTCTGCCGAGGTCGGTTACACCGTGGGCTTGTGGGTCATGCTGGCGGCCAGCGTGGTGGGTGTAGCAGCGTTGTGGTTAGCACAGCGGCTGCGCAACACATAGTCAAACGACAACCGGCCAGGCCCCATCCACAACAAGGTCCACAACATGCCCATCAGCACCACGGGGTACTTGAAGTTGCCAAAACCTTTGTCGGTGAACACATAACCTTGCGCCAGCTCGCGCCAAGTGCTCCATGCCTCGGGCCAGTGCACGCTGGCTATGGCCACCACACTCAGCACCAGCAACGACACCGAGAAAAAGCGCGTGCCAAACCCGATGACAAAAGCAATGCCACCAAGCAACTCAAACCACATGGCCATTTGCCAGCTGATGTTGGGCGGCACGAGGTTGAAGGGAAACGGGAACTGATCTTGAATATCTGCAAACCAGTTTTCGCCGTTGAATTTTTCTAAACCGGATTCAAAAAAGTCCCAACCCAAGATCAAACGCAAGCTGAGCAGACCTAGCCACAAACCCAACGCGTCGAATGTGCCGAGGTATTGATTGAGGCGTGTTTTCATACACACGTGATGGATGCTGTGGCTCATGGCAGCGTTCCCAAAATAATGTCTTGTTCTTGAAGTTGCTTGAGCAAGCTGGTACCAAACGCCACCAGTTGTTCAGGCTGCGGGTGTTGCATTTGTTCGGCGATGTGCTGCATCGCTTGTGTACCGGTCATGGGCTGCACGTCTAGCAGCGCGAGCACATGTGCGGTGGCGGCATTCACTTCGGTGAACTGCACCGCATCGTCTGCATCGCGGTACACCACCAAATGCGTGTCCAAAGGTTTGCGTGGTTTGTGTTGCTCGCCAATGCGATGCACCGCCCAGTCGTAGTGCAAGTCCATGCGTGCAGGGTTGAGCACCACGGTGTTTGCCATCAGGTCGCCTTGTGGGTTGGCCGCTGGGCGCGTCACGTCCATCACATCCACCGCCAGCTCGGCCCACTCGTAATGCGCCAAGTCAGGCAACCAGCGCAGCAGCGGTTGCTTGGGGCTGCCCTCTTGCAAATAGCGCACAAACTCACGCGGTATGTCGCGAAACCATGGCGTGTGCAAAGGCCAATCGCGGTAAAAAGTACGGCACAAACGTCGCCATGCGGTGTCACCCAGCAACTTACGACTCAGCGGCATGCAGGTGTCGATGAAGCCGCACACGTTGTTGAACAGCATCTCGTTGTACACCGACATGCGCCGCACGGGCACGCCTGCTGGGCGCATCGTGTGATGCGGGTCACGCACGTGGCGCGCCATGTCTTGCTGAAAGCTTTGAAACATCGCCGTCATCACGCCACCTTCTTCATGCGTGGCGCTTGGGCCTGCAACCGTGCGATTTGCATGACTTCGGCCGCCAACTCGCTCAAGCCGGGTAAATTGAAATCTCGCTCTAAGCAAGTGGGCACATGGCCGCCGATGCGCTCATACGCGGCCAGCAGCAAATGCCACACAGGGTCAATCACCTCTGCGCCGTGTGTGTCGATCAGCAGGCCATCGGGCTCTACATAGTGGCCTGCCACATGCACATAGCACGTGCGCTCGAGCGGCAAGGTGTTGAGGTAGTCCAAGGCATCAAAGCCAAAATTTTGGCTGTTGACGTAAATATTGTTCACATCCAAATGCAGCAGGCAGTCGGCCTCTTTCACCACCGCCGCCACAAATTCGGCTTCGCTCATGTCAGCGCCGGGTGGAGCGATGTAGGTGGATGCGTTTTCAATGCCAATGCGCATTTCCAAAATGTCTTGCGCTTGCTTGATGCGCTTGGCTGTCCACATCACGGCCTCTTGGGTGCAGGGGATGGGCAGCAAGTCGTACAAGTGCGATTCATCATCAGAACACCAAGACAAATGCTCGGTGAAGAGCTGCATGCCATGCGCCTTCATGAAGGCTTTGGTTTTGTGCAGCAGTTGTGTGTCCAGCGGTGCAGGCCCACCCAATGAGAGGGACAAGCCGTGGCATACAAACGGGTAGCGCTCGGTGAAGTGACGCAAATCTTTGGCCGACCGGCCTCCCAAGCCAGCCCAGTTTTCGGGCGCGACTTCAAAGAAGTCGATGACGTTTGGCACGCCGTGTTTCAGCGGCTCTATCAATTCACGGCGAAAGCCAAGGCCTGCGCCTGAGAGGGGTCGGTTCATGATGGCGTCACTCCACGCGAGTTGCTTGAATTACTTCTTACCGCCGCAAGAAGCATCTTTCTTTTTGTCTGCGCCACATGAGGCTTCTTTTTTCTTGTCAGCACCGCACTTGGCTTCGCCGCATTTGCCGTCTTTTTGCTTCATGTCGGCTTGGGCCAATTGGTAGCCGCTGTCGAGCTTGCTAGCCTCAAATGGGTTGGCTGCGATAGCGGGGCTGATGGCGGCCACAGCAAAGGCAGAGCCCAAAGCCAATGAGAGGAATTGTTGTTTTTTCATGATGAGAGTCCTTTGAAAGGTGAGTTGATAATCATGACCAGCGGTCTTTGGGTAATTCGCCGCCGCAAACAAATTGGTTACAGATATTTATTTAATTTTTTCTGTAACTTTTCATCGTCCTCTGACGAACTGATGTCACCGTGGATATACAAACCTTAGAAACCTCATTGCACGCCACATGGATGCAAGCGTTAGCAGGCCATGCGCCCAGCTACGAAAAAGCGCTGTCTGCCATCAGTGGGCATTTGCGTGCGTTTTTGAAGCGTCGTTTGTATTCACGGCCCCAAGACGTCGAGGACCTCGTGCAAGAAACCTTGTTGGCCATTCATCAAAAGCGACACACCTACCAAAGCGACCAACCGCTGACGGCTTGGGTGTATGCGATTGCGCGCTACAAGTTGATTGACCACTTGCGTGCCCATTCGCGCCGCGAAAGCAAGCACGACGACATCGACGATTGGGCAGAGCAGCTGTGGACAAGCGAGGACGCACAAGCCAGCGATGCCTCGCGCGATGTGCACCAGCTGTTGTCTGAACTGCCCGACAAGCAACGTGTGCCGATTGAACACACCAAGCTGCATGGCCTGTCGATTGCTGAATCCGCGCAACTCACAGGGCAAACCGAAGCCGCTGTCAAAGTCAATATCCATCGCGGGCTCAAAGCCTTGGCTCAAAAATTTGGAGTCACCCCATGAAAACCAACCATCTCATTGCCATGCTGGCTGCTGAAGCCAGCGCCACTCCCACTGCCTCGCCCTTGCGCCGCTGCGCACAAGCCACCGCTGCCGGCATTGCCCTCAGCTTGGCACTGGTGCTCACGCTGTGGGGCTTGAACCCCGAGCTGAATACCCTCGCTCACACCCCAGCGTTTTGGGTGAAGGTGGTGTGGTTGGCCCTCATGTGTGTATTTGCAGCACCAGTGGTGATGCACTTGGCGCGCCCCGGCGTTGCTGCTGGCAAAGGCATGTGGGGCATCGTCGCAGCGCTTGCGGGCATAGCCCTGCTGGCGTTGATGCAAGTGGCCACTGTGGATGCGGACACGGGCATGCAGCTGATGCTTGGCCGTTCGTGGCAAGAGTGCAGCGCCAGCATTGCGGCGCTGTCTGTGCCCCTGCTCGCTACATTGCTCTGGATGCTGCGCGGCATGGCCCCTACGCGCCCAGCATTCGCGGGCGCAAGTGCTGGCTTGATGGCGGGCGCTATGGCGAGCTTGGTCTATTCACTGCACTGCACCGAAACCGCCTATGCATTTGTGGCAGTTTGGTATGTGGCGGGCATCGCCGTGATGACTGGTGTTGGCGCGTTGCTAGGCTCACGCTTGTTGCGTTGGTAAACCGCGAACCACGCACAAACAAAAAAGGCTCCGTTCACACGGAGCCTTTTTGCTTTTACAAATTAGGCGCCAGCAATCGCTCTAAATCTTTCACCGCCACCCCTTGGCGTTGCGCCAAGTCTTGCACTTGGTCTTCGCCGATGCGACCCACGTTGAAGTAGGTGGCCTCGGGGTGCGCCAAGTAAAAGCCGCTCACGCTGGCTGCGGGCGTCATGGCCAAGCTGCTGGTCAGGCCCATGTCGATTTCGTCGCACTGCAACACGGCAAACATGTCCTGCTTTGCACTGTGGTCGGGGCAGGCAGGGTAGCCAGGCGCGGGGCGAATGCCTTGGTATTTTTCTTTGATGAGGTCTTCGTTGCTCAGCGCCTCATCTGCGGCGTAGCCCCACAAATCGGTGCGCACGCGCTGGTGCATGCACTCGGCAAAGGCTTCGGCCAAACGGTCGGCCAAGGCTTTGAAGAGGATGGCTGAGTAGTCGTCGTGCGCGTCGATGAAGCGCTTTTCTTGCTTCTCTGCACCGAGACCTGCTGTCACGGCAAACAGGCCCACATAGTCTGCCGCTTGAGTTTGGTCGGCCACGAAATCAGACAAGCAGCGGTTGGGGTTTTGCACACCATCGCGCTCGGGCTTGACGGTTTGCTGGCGCAAGCCATGCCACGTCATCACTTGCTGTTGGCGGGTTTCGTCGGCATAAAGCACGATGTCGTCTCCCACGCGTTGCGCGGGGTACAAGCCCACCACCGCGTTGGCGGTGAGCCAGCGGTTGGCGATGATTTTTTTCAGCATCGCTTGGCCGTCGGCATAGACCTTCTTGGCTTCCGCGCCCACGACCGCGTCGTCGAGGATGGCGGGGAAAGGCCCTGCCAAATCCCAGGTCTGGAAGAACGGGGCCCAGTCAATGTATTTCTCCAACTCGGCGAGGTCGAAGTTTTTGAACACGCGACGGCCAATGAACTTTGGCTTGGCGGGTGTGTAGTGGTCAAAGCTCACATGCGCGGCGTTGGTGCGGGCTTCGGCCAAGGTCACCAAAGGCGTGTGCTTTTTGTTGGCGTGTTGCTCGCGCACTTTGGCGTAGTCAGCATTCAACTCGGCAATGTACTTGGCCGCTTGGTCTGACAACAAACCTTGCGCCACGCTCACGCTGCGCGAGGCATCGGGCACGTACACCACGGGGCCGTCGTAATGCGGCGCAATCTTCACGGCGGTGTGCACGCGGCTGGTGGTCGCGCCGCCAATCATCAGGGGCATGAGGCGGCTGCGGAAGTAGTCGTCTTTTTGCATCTCGCCGGCGACGTATTGCATTTCTTCCAAGCTCGGTGTGATGAGGCCAGACAGGCCAATGATGTCCGCGCCCTCTTCTTTGGCCTTGGCCAAAATTTCGTGGCAAGGCACCATCACGCCCATGTTCACCACTTCGTAGTTGTTGCACTGCAAGACCACGGTGACGATGTTTTTGCCAATGTCGTGCACGTCGCCTTTGACGGTGGCCATGACGATCTTGCCCTTGGCTTTCACGTCTTGGCCCGCTGCGGCTTGCTGGCGTTTTTCTTCTTCGATGTAGGGCACAAGGTGCGCCACCGCTTGCTTCATCACGCGGGCTGACTTGACCACTTGCGGCAAGAACATCTTGCCTTGGCCAAACAAATCACCGACCACGTTCATGCCGTCCATCAAGGGGCCTTCAATCACGTGCAGCGGGCGGCCGCCCTTGGCCAAGATCTCGCGATACGCCTCTTCGGTGTCTTCGTTGATGAACTCAGTGATGCCGTGCACCAGTGCGTGCGAGAGGCGCTCGGCCACCGCCACGGGTTGCTCGGGCGTGCCGCGCCACGCGAGTTTTTGGCTGTCGTCTTTGGCCGCGCCTTTGGCGGTTTCGGCCACTTCGATCAGGCGTTCGCCTGCCGTGAGGTGGGCCTCACCCTCTTTGTATTTCGGCATGCGGTTCAGCACCACGTCTTCCACACGCTCGCGCAGCGTGGGCTCGAGATCGTCATACACGCCCACCATGCCCGCGTTCACGATGCCCATGTCCATGCCCGCTTGGATGGCGTGGTACAGGAACACGGTGTGAATGGCTTCGCGCACAGGGTCGTTGCCGCGGAAGCTGAACGACACGTTGGACACACCGCCGCTCACCTTCGCGCCGGGCAGGTTTTGCTTGATCCAACGCGTGGCTTCGATGAAGTCCACAGCGTAGTTGTCATGCTCTTCAATGCCGGTGGCAATAGCGAAGATGTTGGGGTCGAAGATGATGTCTTCGGGTGGGAAGCCCACTTCATCCACCAACACGCGGTAGGCGCGTTCGCAAATTTCAATCTTGCGGGCGTAGGTGTCGGCTTGGCCTTTTTCGTCAAACGCCATCACCACGGCCGCTGCACCGTAGCGCTTGACCAGCTTGGCTTGACGCTTGAACTCGTCCACGCCCTCTTTCATGCTGATCGAGTTGACGATGCCCTTGCCTTGGATGCAACGCAGGCCCGCTTCAATCACGTCCCACTTGCTGGAGTCCACCATCACAGGCACACGCGCAATGTCGGGCTCGCCCGCCATGAGGTTCAAAAAGCGCACCATGGCAGCTTGGCTGTCGAGCATGGCTTCGTCCATGTTGACGTCAATCACCTGTGCGCCGTTTTCGACCTGCTGACGCGCCACGGCCAAAGCCTCTTCGTATTGGCCGTTCAAAATCATGCGGGCAAACGCTTTGGAGCCCGTCACGTTGGTGCGCTCGCCCACGTTGACAAACAAGGAGCCCTCGCCGATGGAGACAGGCTCAAGGCCAGACAGCTTCATGGGGGGAACGGCTTTTGAAATCATGGGGGTACTCACCTGGGAACTCGCAAATCAGGTGAGCGTCGTTGCAAAAGATTCGGCCCCAAGCCTGACTTCACGCGAGTTGGTGAAGCTGCAACGCTCCTCGGGGGATTGTGTATTTTAGCTGCACCGTAATGCCGCGCTAAAAAGCAAAAAGCCCGCATGAAAGCGGGCTTGGTAAGCATCGCATGGCTAGCTCAATGAACCTTGAATTTGCTGTGTGCTCGGTAGCTGTTGTGCATGGTGTCCCATTCCAGAACTGGCGCATGGGCGCTGAGAAATTCGCGCAGCAATTGGCTGGACTGCAACTTGGTCAGCTCCAACTTTTCAGAGATCAAACTACGGTTGACGTGGCCGTGCTCTTTGTAAATGGCCATGACGGCCTCCACACGACTTCTGAGATGGCGACCAGCTGGGGTATCGATGAATTTTTGAGGCATCACAAAACTGACAAAACTTCTAATATGTCAATTTTGTGAATATTCAATCCCCGTGTAAATCCGCCAAATGGCGTATTTAGGCACATGCAACTTACGTTTTTTGTAAGTTGCGATTAATTATGCGGCTTCTCTGTAAAACGGCCCTGCACTCAGCGCACGCGCTTTGTCATTGGCCACGGCTTGGGCAATCGCACCAATGTGGTCAGGCGTGGTGCCGCAGCAACCGCCCACGATGTTGACCAAGCCTTCGGCCGCAAACTCGTGCACCAAGCGGCTGGTGACGTCCGGCGTTTCATCAAAGCCGGTATCGCTCATGGGGTTGGGCAAGCCAGCATTGGGGTAGCAGCTGATGAAGGTATCTTCGGCCACGCGGTTGAGTTCTTGGATGTAGGGACGCATGAGCGTGGCGCCCAAAGCGCAGTTCAAGCCAATGGCCAAGGGCTGCGCGTGGCGCACGCTGTGCCAAAACGCGGTCACGGTTTGGCCGCTCAAGATGCGACCCGAGGCGTCGGTCACGGTGCCGCTGATGATGAGGGGCAAGCGCTCGCCGCTGGCTTCAAAAAACTCTTCAATCGCAAACAACGCAGCTTTGGCATTGAGGGTGTCAAAAATGGTTTCAACCAACAGCACATCGGAGCCGCCCTCGACCAAACCTTTGACTTGCTCGTAGTAGGCCGCGCGCAACTCTTCAAAGCTCACATTGCGTGCGCCGGGGTCGTTCACATCGGGGCTGATGCTGGCAGTTTTAGGCGTGGGGCCCACGGCGCCCGCCACAAAGCGGGGTTTGTCGGGCGTGCTGTATTTGTCGCAAGCTTCGCGGGCAATGCGGGCCGAGGCCACGTTCATCTCGTAGGCCAAGTCGGCCATGTCGTAATCTTCTTGCGCAACCGTGGTGGCGCCAAAGGTGTTGGTTTCAATCAGGTCAGCACCGGCGGCGAGGTAACGCTCGTGGATGTCGCGAATCACATCGGGGCGGGTGAGGCTGAGCAACTCGTTGTTGCCCTTCACGTCTTTGTGAAAGTCTTTGAAGCGCTCGCCACGATACTGCGCTTCGTCTAACTTGAAGCGTTGAATCATGGTGCCCATCGCGCCGTCAAGGATGGCGATGCGTTTGGCCAAGATGGCGGGTAATTCTTTTGCGCGTGTGTAGGCTTGAGTCATCCCGCCATTGTAAGAAGCAGGGACAATAGCGCCTTCATGCCTCTGCCAACGCCCACCTCCCCCCGAAAGTCGCCGTGCCCACGTCTGTGAATCCGCAAGACATCTTGCGCGAAGTGTTTGGCTACAACGCGTTTCGCGGCCCCCAAGAAGCCATCGTCAACCACGCGTGTGGCGGTGGCGATGCGCTGGTGCTCATGCCCACGGGCGGTGGCAAATCACTCTGTTACCAAATACCAGCCATTGCCCGTCAACGCGCGGGGTACGGCATCACCATCGTGGTGTCGCCGCTCATCGCCCTCATGCACGACCAAGTGGGTGCGCTGCATGAGGCGGGTGTAGAAGCTGCCTTTTTAAATTCCAGTTTGAGTGGCGAAGAAGCCAATGCAGTAGAGCAACGCCTGCGCCGTGGCGACATCACGCTGCTGTACGCCGCGCCCGAGCGTGTGACCACGCCGCGCTTTTTGGCCCAGCTCGACATGCTGCACGAGCAAGGCCGCCTGAGCCTGTTTGCCATTGACGAAGCCCATTGTGTGAGCCAATGGGGCCACGACTTCCGCCCCGAATACCGTAGCCTCACGGTGCTGCACGAGCGCTACGCAGGCGTGCCACGCATCGCGCTCACTGCCACGGCTGACGCACTCACACGGGCCGACATTGTGGAACGTTTGCAGCTCGAAGACGCGCAGCAATTTGTCAGCAGCTTTGACCGCCCAAACATTCGTTACACCATCGTCGAGAAAAAAGACGCCTCGCTGCAACTGCTGCGTTTCATCCAGCGCGAGCACGTCGGGCCTGACTGGCAAGACAGCGGCATCGTGTATTGCCAATCGCGCAAGCGCGTGGAAGAAGTGGCCAAGAATTTGTGCGATGCCGGTATCAACGCTCTGCCTTATCACGCGGGGCTCGACAGCGCCGTTCGCCAAAAAAACCAAAACCGCTTTTTGCGCGAAGAAGGCCTGGTGATGGTGGCCACGATTGCGTTTGGCATGGGCATCGACAAGCCCGATGTGCGCTTTGTGGCGCACTTGGACATGCCCAAAAACATCGAGGGCTACTACCAAGAAACCGGCCGCGGCGGCCGCGACGGCCAAGAAGCCCACGCATGGATGGCCTACGGCCTGAACGACGTGGTGAACCAACGCCGCATGATTGACGAAAGCCCGGCGGGCGAAGACTTCAAACAAGTCATGCGCGGCAAACTCGACGCCCTCTTGGCCTTGGCCGAAGCGACCGATTGCCGGCGGGTGCGACTGCTCGGTTATTTCGGCGAGACCTACGCCCCCGATGGGGCACCTAAATACACCTGTGCGAGTTGCGACAACTGCCTCAACCCGCCCGACATTTGGGACGGCACCGAGGCTGCCCGCATGTTGCTATCCACCATTTACCGTGTGAAGCAGCAAAGCGGCATGTCGTTTGGTGCAGGCCACATGATGGACATCTTGCGCGGCAAAGATACCGAGAAGGTCAAGCAGTACGGCCACGACACCCTCAGCACCTTTGGCATTGGCGCGCACTTCAGCGAGGTGCAGCTACGCGGCGTGTTGCGCCAGCTCATCGCGCTCGGCGCTTTGGGTGTGGATGCGCAAGCTTTCAACACCTTGTATTTAACTGAGGCCTCACGGGCCGTGCTCAAGGGCGAGGTCACCGTGCGTTTGCGCGCCTCGGTGTCCACCCCTGCCGACCGCAAAGGCAAACGCACGGCCAGCGGCGCCTCCAAACCCGCGCCCATCGCCTTGGACGATGCGGGCCAAAAACGTTACGACGCGCTCAAGGCCTGGCGCTCAGAAGTGGCCAAGTCGCACAACCTGCCCGCGTACGTCATCTTTCACGACGCCACTTTGGCCGCCATAGCGCAAGCCGAACCGCAAGACCGCGATGCCTTGCAGGGCATCGCGGGCATCGGCGCCAAAAAGCTCGAGGCCTATGGCGACGAGGTCTTGCGGGTGGTAACTTCTGCCTAGGGCCTTCCCTAGAAATTACATAAAACCGCCTTAAAAGTAATACTTTTCGGGGTTTTCATGTAACTCATAGGGTTTTTGCAAGGTTCGGGAAGGGGTGAGTTTCATAAAATAGCCACCCCGCTGATGTAAACCGGCGGCAATGAATTGAGGTCAGAGCCTCGCAGCAACTCGCTGGGCTCTGACCTCAATTTTTTGACTTAGGAGCTTTTTATGAACATCAACGCACCCGCGTATGTGAAGAACCCCAAGCTGGTAGCTTGGGTGGCCGAGATGGCCGCACTCTGCAAGCCCGACACCGTCTACTGGTGCGACGGCAGCCAAGAAGAATACGACCGCCTGTGCCAACAGCTCGTGGACGCTGGCACCTTCAAAAAGCTCAACCCTGCCAAGCGCGCCAATTCATTCTTGGCTTGCTCTGACCCTTCAGACGTGGCCCGCGTGGAAGACCGCACCTACATCTGTTCTGAAAATAAAGAAGACGCCGGCCCCACCAACAACTGGATGGAACCCGCCGAGATGCGCGCCACGTTGAACCCCTTGTTCGACGGCTGCATGAAGGGCCGCACCATGTACGTCATCCCGTTCAGCATGGGCCCTCTGGGTTCGCACATTGCCCACGTCGGCATTGAGCTCTCCGACAGCGCCTACGTGGTGGTGAACCAAAAACTCATGACCCGCATGGGCAAAGCCGTGTACGACGTGATCGGTACCGACGGCCCCTTCGTGCCTTGCGTGCACACCGTGGGCGCACCTTTGGCTGCTGGCGAAAAAGACACCACCACTTGGCCTTGCAACCCCAACACCAAGTACATCGTGCACTACCCAGAGACCCGCGAAATCTGGTCTTACGGCTCGGGCTACGGCGGCAACGCCTTGTTGGGCAAGAAGTGCTTTGCCTTGCGCATTGCCTCCAACATGGGCCGCGACCAGGGTTGGTTGGCCGAGCACATGCTCATCTTGGGTGTGACCAGCCCCGAGGGCAAAAAGTACCACGTGGCAGCTGCGTTCCCTAGCGCTTGCGGCAAAACCAACTTCTCCATGTTGGTACCTCCCGCAGCCTTCAACGGCTGGAAAGTCACCACCATCGGTGACGACATTGCTTGGATCAAGCCCCACGCCGACGGCAAGATGTACGCCATCAACCCCGAAGCTGGCTACTTTGGCGTCGCTCCCGGCACCAACATGAAAACCAACCCCAACTGCATGTTGAGCCTGCACAAGGACGTGATCTTCACGAACGTGGCTTTGACCGACGACGGCGACGTGTGGTGGGAAGGCATGGAAAAAGACACTGGCAAATTGCCCGATCACCTGATCGACTGGCAAGGCAAAGACTGGACCCCCGCCATCGCCAAAGAGACTGGCGCTAAGGCCGCTCACCCCAACGCCCGCTTCACCGTGGCCGCGACCAACAACCCCGCTTTGGACCCCCAATGGGACGACGCCAATGGCGTGGCTATCGACGCCATGTTGTTCGGCGGCCGTCGCTCCACCACCGTGCCACTCGTCACCGAAGCACGCAACTGGACCGAAGGCGTGTACATGGCTGCCACCATGGGCTCTGAAACCACCGCTGCCGCCTTTGGCGCACAAGGCGTGGTGCGCCGCGACCCCTTCGCCATGTTGCCCTTCTGCGGCTACAACATGAGCGACTACTTCCAACACTGGTTGGACATGGGCGCCAAGCAAGAGGCCGCTGGCTACAAGCTGCCCGCGCTGTATTGCGTCAACTGGTTCCGCAAAGACGAGTCTGGCTCATTCGTGTGGCCTGGCTATGGCGACAACATGCGCGTGTTGAAGTGGATCATCGACCGCTTGGAAGGCAAAGCCCAAGGCCACGACACCATGTTTGGTGTGGCCCCCAACTACAGCGAAATCAACTGGACTGGCATCGAGTTCAGCGCCGACGACTTCGCCAAAGTCACCAGCATCGACAAAGCCGCTTGGGCCGAAGAGTTCAAGCTACATGAAGAACACTTCAGCAAGCTGGCCCACAACCTGCCCAAGGCCATGAGCGACACGCTCAAAGCTTTGGAAGCACGTTTGGAAACGGCTTAATCCCGCTTTGCCTCACGCGCCCAACGGCGCGTGACCCAGGCACAAAAAACCCCGCAAGGCCAAAAGCTTTGCGGGGTTTTATTTAGGTTATTGAGCTGGTCTTAGTCTTCGTTTTTGAGTTTTTCGCCGAACAGCACCACCATCATGGTCTTGCCAACCACGTTCAACAAAATACCAAACAACACCAAGCCCAAGAACATGGTCAGGCCACCAATGATGCGCCCACCCACCGTGACTGGGAACATGTCGCCGTAACCGGTACTGGTCAAGGTCACGATGCACCACCACATGGCGGTAGGAATTGACGTGAAGAAACGCTTGTCTTCAGGAATCAAGTTCCCTGAAATTGGATCGACAGGAACGAATTTCTCTGGCTCTTGACCTTGGGGTGTGGCTTGGTCAATCAGGGCTTGACCAGCCTCCATGGCATCAGGCGCGTACAAGCTGCCCTCGACAAAGTACATGGCCGTACTAGAGATCATCATTACCGAGAAAAAGATGATGAAGTAAATCTTCAGGTTGGCCACCAACGGGTTGGAGGACTGGCTCACCTGCATGGCCTGACGTGCCAGCTTGAGCACTCGCAACACCCGCGCCACGCGCAGCAAACGCAGAACCTTACTGCCTTGCAAAGCCGTGAAGTTAAACAACATCAAGTAGCTGGGCAAGATGGATACCAAATCAATCACGCCCCACACTGTGAAGGCATAGCGCCAACCTTTTTCTGAGAAAACCAAATTACCCAAGTAATCGAGCGTGAAAATAACCACGGCCACCCACTCAATGGTGTTGAACAGGCTGTGATAGCTTTCTGAAAGATCAGGCACCGTGTCCAAAGCCAAGGTGATGCATGAGATAAAAATAAACAACGCCACCACGTTGTTCCAGGCTTTAAAGCCTGAACTGGTCGGTTGTGTAAAGACAGATTTGAACATCGGTTCCCCTTCTTGTTAGAACGCTGAAAATCCTAAAAGGCGGGGTGTAAAAATCTTATAAAAAGTTACAAATTCGACTTTATTGCTTGAAACGGTAGCCCACGCCTATTTCCGTCACAAAGTGCTTTGGGCGCGAAGGGTCGTCTTCCAACTTTTGGCGCAGATGGCTGATGTAAATACGCAAATAGTGGCTGCTGTCCTTAAAGGCGGGGCCCCACACATCTTGCAACAACGCTTTTTGCGTCATCACCTTGCCAGACGACCTCACCAAAGCCGCCAGCAGTTTGAACTCGGTCACGGTCAAATGCACAGGCACATCGTTTTTGAAAATTTCACGCTTGGTGAAATCAATGCGCACCGAACCAAAGCTCAGCACCGAAGTGGGCAAATCGTCTTGTCGCTGATGGCGTCTTAGCAGTGCTTGCACGCGCGCCTTGAACTCGGCAATGCCAAATGGTTTGGTGAGGTAATCATCCGCGCCCAAATTCAGCGCATCCACCTTGTCTTGCTCCATCGCTCTGGCCGAGAGCACCAGCACAGGCATGTCAGACCAACTGCGCACGCGCTCAATCAGCGTTTGACCATCGACATCGGGCAACCCCAAATCCACCACCAACAAATCAGCGGGATTGACAGACAAGACATGCATGGCAGACATGACGCTGTCGGCCTCAGTCACCACGCAACTCATGGCCTCCAAGGCGCTTTTCACAAAGCGCCGAATCTCAGGCTCATCTTCGACCAACAACACACGGGGCTTGGCACTCATACGATTTCCTCTGGCACGCTTGGGGGCACACCCTTGGGTAGGCACACACACAACTCTGCACCACCTGAATCGCGATTGCTGGCAGTGATACGGCCACCGTGCGCTTGCACAATCACCTTGCAAATCGACAAGCCCAAGCCAAACCCTTGGATGCTCGACTCTTTGGTGCCGCGCTCAAACATGTCAAACATGGTGTCAAGCTTTTGTGGATCAATGCCTTGTCCTTCATCGCGTACCACCAACAGCAACTCCTCTGACGTTTCCGACACTTGCAGCGCAATAGACGAACCCTTGGGTGAGTACTTGGTCGCGTTCTCCAACAAATTCGTCACCACGCGCTCCATGAGCGTGGCATCAATTTGCACCAACGACACATTGGAAGGAATGTGCACAGACACAGGGTGCGCCTTCAGCGCATCCCCCAAGTGCTCTATGCTGGCGCTCACCACATCGGTGATGTCATGCCAATCCAAGCGCAGCTGCACATTGCCTGCATTCAAACGCGCCATCTCTAACAAGTTAGACACCAAGCTCGACAAGCGCCGTGCTTGGTCTTGAATGGTGCCCGCGGTTGCCACAGCGTCAGCAGGCAAAGCAGGCTCGTGTGTTGCCAATGAATCGGCCAAGCCCACCAACACGGTCAACGGAGTTCGCAAATCGTGCGAGAGCGCAGACAAGATGGACGAGCGCAAACGTTCCGAGGTGACACTGAGCTCGTGCGCATACGCCACTTCCACAAAATGCAAACGCTCTAAGGTGATCGCCAACAACGAGGCATAGGCTTCACAAAACGCCACTTTTTCAGGTGTGACTTCCGAGGTGTCTTCGTGCGCGGCCAACACCAAAATGCCATGGCCATGCTCCGCCGAAAGCAGCGGGATGTACACACAGCCCCAACCCGTGGTGTTGAGAGCGCTGCTGCTGACCGTTTTTTTGCTCGTCAACGCCAAGGAGGCCAAATGTGTCTCCACATGAAACTGCGCAGCCCCCACCATTTGGTTTTGCACCACCTGTTCATCGGTCACGATGACATAGGCTTTCAATCCCACTTGGGCAAGCAAGAATGTTTCACTGATATTCGCCGCATCACTCACCGATTGAGTACCAGCCAAAGCCCTCGCCACTTGGTACAGCGAGTTTGTACGTGCCTCTCTCAGCTGCGCATCCTCAGCACTCTTTTTCAAACGCGCCGCCATTTGGGCTGACACGATGGCAGTGATGAGCATCACCGCAAACGTCACCAAATGCTCAGGGTTGGCCACCTCCAACGAAAAGCGAGGTGGCACAAACAAGACATCAAACAAAAACACGCTGTAGACAGCCGCCACCACACCGCTGGTTTGCCCAAGTTGAATGGCCACCATCAAGACAAACAGCAAAAACAACATGACGATGTTGGCCAGCTCCCAGCGCTCTGCCAAGGGCATCAACAAAAACGCCAGCAGCGAGGTGAGCAACACCGTCAGCACTGACTTGTGCCAAGCACTGAGGTGTTTGGATGTATGTTGGCTCATGGTTGTACTCCCTGGGTCTACCTTACCCGATGCAGCAGATCAAAGCACCACTTGCGATCCCAGCTCCACCACGCGGTTGGAAGGCAAACGGTAAAACGACGTGGCGCTGTCCGAGTTGCGGTACATGAAGATGAACAACAGCTCACGCCAATACGCCATGTCGGACTTGATTTTCGGAATCAAGGTTTCACGGCCCAAGAAGTAAGACGAGTCCATCAGCCCAAAGCTCACGCCTGGAATCTTGCAATGCTTGAGCGCATCCGGAATGTTGATGTCGTCCTTGAAGCCGTAATTGATGCTCACCGCCCAGAACGAATTCGACAAAGTTTCCACATGCATGCGCTGCTGTGCGGGCACATAAGGCACAGTGTCCAAAGTCACTTTCAAAAAGATCACATGTTTGTGAATCACCTTGTAGTGCTTCAAGCTGTGCAACATGGCTTGCGGCACATAGGTGGTATCGGTGACCAAGAAGATCGCTGTGCCATCCACACGCACCACGCCGCCGTGGTCTAGATTTTTCACAAAGTCACGCAGCTCCAGCGCATCGTCAGCCATGCGATCGCTCACCAAATCGCGACCACGTTTCCAAGTGCTGAACACAATGAACACGGTGAGACCAAAGATCAAGGGAAACCAACCACCATCGGGAATCTTCAGCGTATTGGCGCCAAAGAAACACCCATCAATGACCAGAAACGGCAATGCGCCCAACACCGCACGCATGGGGTGCCAATGCCACAAACGTATCGCCACTGAAACAGCCAACACATTGGTGATGAGCATGGTGCCCGTCACCGCAATGCCATACGCAGCCGCCAAGTTAGACGATGACTGAAAGCCCAGCACCAAGAGAATGATGGAGACCATCAAAAACCAATTGATCGAGGGCACATAAATTTGGCCAATCTCATCTTCCGAGGTGTGCAACACCTCCACACGCGGGGTGTAGCCCAAGCTCATGGCTTGCTTGGTCATGGAGAACGCACCCGAAATCACCGCCTGTGACGCAATGATGGTCGCCACCGTGGCCAAAGCCACCAGCGGCGTGAGCGCCCAATCGGGGGCCAACAAATAAAACGGGTTTTCAATCGCCGCTGGGTTGCTCAGCAACAAAGCCCCTTGGCCAAAGTAGTTCAGCACCAAAGTGGGCAGCACCAAATACAACCAACCCGAACGAATGGGCTGAATGCCAAAGTGGCCCATGTCAGCATACAAGGCCTCAGCCCCCGTGATGCACAACACCACCGAGCCCAAAGAGAAAAAACCTAACAAGGGGTTCTCAGCCAAAAAGTTCACACCATGCAAGGGGTTCACCGCCACCAACACCTCTGGGTGCTGCACGATGCCTGACAAACCGAGCACACCCAACACCACAAACCACACCACCATCACCGGGCCAAACAAAGCGCCCACACTCGCCGTGCCTTTGCGTTGCAACACAAACAAGCCCACGATGATGACCAAAGAAAACGGCACGATGAACGGCTTGAATGCGGGCGTCACCAGCTCTAAGCCCTCGACTGCCGACAGCACCGAAATGGCTGGCGTGATGACCCCATCGCCATAAAAGAACGCCGCACCAAACAAGCCCAGCGTGACTAAAAAGCCATAGCGCCAAGGGCCCATGGTTTTCTTGTCAATCGCCAGCGTCATGAGCGCCACAATGCCGCCCTCGCCCTCGTTGTTGGCGCGCATGATGAAGCTCACGTACTTCAGCGTGACCACCACCATCAACGACCAAAAGAACAGGGACAAAATGCCCACGATGTTGTCGGGCGTGATGGGTACGGGGTTGTGCGCGCCGCCAAACACTTCTTTGAGCGCGTACAAAGGGCTGGTGCCAATGTCGCCATACACCACGCCTAATGCGCCCAACACCAAGGCGGCGTAATGGCTGTTGGCACTGTGTTCTTTATTTTTCATCTTGACCTCAATTTGCATGCATTCAATGAGGCGCAAGATAGCGGCGTTGCCGTAAATACCGCATAAATATTGCCGGATTAAACGCAAACTTTTACGCTTTATTGATACTGCGCAACTTGGGGTCATGCCCAAACCGTATGCAATGAGGCTCAAAGTTTGCAAGACAATCCAAGCTTCTCGCTTTTCAAAAGGCATCTGTCGTGAACTTTTCTTTTGCTTCTACCCTGCGCACCGCCGCCCTTGCCGCGAGCGTGGCTGCTTTGCCCGCCTTCGCTCAAAACGTCATCAAGATTGGCGAGATCAACAGCTACAAAGCCCAGCCTGCTTTTTTGGAGCCCTACAAAAAAGGCATGGAGCTGGCCGTGGAAGAAATCAACGCCAAAGGTGGCGTGAACGGCAAACAGCTGCAACTCATCACGCGTGACGACAACGCTTCGCCCGGCGACGCTGTGCGTGCCGCCGAAGAACTGCTGAGCCGCGAGAAGGTGGATGTGCTCTCGGGTGCCTTCCTTTCGCACATTGGCTTGGCACTGGGCGACTTTGCCAAGCAACGCAAAGTGTTCTTCCTCGCAGGCGAACCTCTGACCGACAAAATGGTTTGGCAAAACGGCAACCGCTACACCTACCGCCTGCGAGCGAGCACCTACATGCAAGTGGCCATGCTCGTGCCTGAGGCCGCCAAGCTCAAGAAAAAGCGCTGGGCCGTGGTCTACCCCAATTACGAATACGGTCAATCGGCAGCCGCTACCTTTAAGCAACTCTTGAAAGCCGCCCAGCCCGATGTGGAGTTTGTGGCCGAACAAGCCCCAGCGCTAGGCAAGATTGACGCAGGCTCGGTGGCGCAAGCCATTGCCGACGCCAAGCCCGATGCCATCTTCAACGTGTTGTTTGCCACTGACCTCGCCAAGTTTGTGCGTGAGGGCAACACACGCGGTGTGTTCCAAGGCCGCGAGGTAGTGAGCCTCTTGACCGGCGAGCCCGAGTACTTGGAACCCCTCAAAGACGAAACGCCCAACGGCTGGATCGTCACCGGCTACCCCTGGTACGGCGTGCAAACGCCCGAGCACAAAGCCTTTTACTTGGCCTACCACCGCAAATACAACGACCACCCCCGCTTGGGCTCGGTCGTGGGCTACAGCATGATCCAAGCCTTGGCTGCTGGCATTGGCAAAGCCAAGAGCACCGACAGCGAGCAACTCGTCACGGCCTTCAGTGGTTTGAAGTTCAGCACACCTTATGGCCCCGTGACCTTCCGCAAGCAAGACAACCAATCGACCATGGGCGCGTTTTTGGGCCGTACCAAAAACGACGGTGGCAAGGGCGTGTTGGTAGACTACCGCTACATCGATGGCGCCTCTGTGCAACCCAGCGATGACGTTGTGAAAA
Source organism: Limnohabitans sp. MORI2 (assembly GCF_027925025.1). NCBI lineage: Bacteria > Pseudomonadati > Pseudomonadota > Betaproteobacteria > Burkholderiales > Comamonadaceae > Limnohabitans > Limnohabitans sp. MORI2. The sequence goes on along the minus strand of NZ_AP027058.1, from coordinate 37,675 downwards.
AGCTCAGGCCGAGCAACTAAACCTCACCCACAACGCCCGCCATTGCGGGCGTTTTAATTTCAGCCCACACACTTTATGGACGTCGCCAGCTTCATCGTTCAAGCCCTCAACGGGTTGGCTGCGGCTTCGTCTTTGTTTTTGGTGGCAGCGGGTTTGTCGCTCATTTTTGGCGTGAGCCGCATCGTCAACTTTGCGCACGGCTCGTTTTTCATGCTGGGCGTGTATGTGGCGTATTCGCTGGTGTCGCACTTGGCGCCCAACGTGTCGGGCGTGCTGGCCGTCTTGTTGGGCGATGGTGCTGCGGCCACCACGGCTTACTTTGTCATGCTGCTGATGGCGGCACTCATCACGGGTGCATTGGGCGCGGCGGTTGAGGTGCTGGTGCTGCGCCGCATTTACCAAGCGCCTGAGTTGTTTCAATTGCTCGCCACCTTCGCCTTGGTGCTCGTCATCCAAGACGGCGTGCTGTGGCTGTGGGGCGCTGAAGATTTGTTGGGCCCTCGCGCGCCCGGCTTGAGCGGTGCGATGGATGTGATGGGCCGACGCTTGCCGACCTACGACGTGTTCCTCATCGTCATCGGCCCCGTGGTGTTGGCGCTGCTGTGGGCGCTGTTGCAACGCACGCGCTTTGGCGTGCTGGTACGTGCCGCCACACAAGACCGCGAGATGGTGGGCGCCTTAGGCATCAACCCACGCCATTTGTTCACCGCGGTGTTTGCTTTGGGCTGCGCTTTGGCAGGCTTGGGCGGCGCACTGCAACTGCCACGCGAGCCCGCGCACTTGGGGCTAGACATGGCCACTATTGGCGATGCGTTTGTGGTGGTCGTCGTCGGTGGCATGGGTTCGATTCCGGGTGCATTTGTGGCGGCTTTGTTGATTGCCGAAGTCAAAGCTTTGTGCATCGCACTGGGCACGGTGGAATTTTTCGGTGTGTCGTTTGCGTTTTCTAAGCTCACGCTGGTGGCCGAGTTTTTGGTGATGGCTGTGGTGTTGATGGTCCGGCCTTGGGGCCTCATGGGCAAACCGCTGAGCGATGCGCGTGCACCCGTGGTCACCCACCACCATGCTGAGTTGCCTGCAGCGCAACGTCGTGTCGCGTGGCTGGTGGTAGCCGCAGTGGCCGTTGCTTTGCCATGGCTCAGCAGCGAGACACCTTATGTGTTGGTGCTGGCGGTGGATGTGCTGGTGGCCGCGCTGTTTGCGGCGAGCTTGCACTTCATCATGGGACCTGCGGGCATGCACTCGTTTGGCCATGCCGCGTATTTGGGGCTGGGCGCGTATGCGGCAGCCCTCTTGGTATTGCAAGCGGGCGTGTCGCCCGAGGTGGCGCTGATCGCCGCGCCGCTCATCACCGCGCTCATTGCCATGCCGCTGGCGTGGTTTGCCGTGCGTTTGTCGGGCGTGTACTTGGCCATGCTCACGCTCGCGTTTGCGCAAATTGTGTGGTCCATCTGTTTTCAGTGGGACAGCTTCACCGGCGGCAGTAACGGCCTCACGGGCGTGTGGCCCAGCGCGTGGCTGCAAGACAAAACCCATTACTACGCGCTCACCTTGACCTGTGTGACTTTGGGCGTGTGGGCGCTGCGCCGCCTCATGGCCTCGCCCTTGGGCTACGCGCTGCGCGCCAGTCGTGACTCGGTGGCACGCGCCCACGCGATTGGTTTGAACGTGGCGCGACTGCAGTGGGTGGGCTTTGTCATTGCCGCCACATGGGCAGGTTTGGCTGGGGCGTTGCTCGCGTTTTCTAAGGGCAGCATTTCGCCCGATGTGTTGGGTGTGAGCAAGTCGGTGGATGCGCTCATCATGGTGTTGTTGGGTGGTGTGGAATCTGCCGTCGGCCCGCTGGTGGGCGCGCTCACATTCACCGTGCTGCAAGACAGTTTGGCGCGTAGCACCGATTACTGGCGTGCCGTCATGGGCGGCGTGATGTTGTTGTTGGTGCTGGTGTTTCCGCAAGGCATTGCGGGTGGTTTGCATCAGCTCTGGTCGCGTTGGACCTCGCGCACGCAAGCAGGCGCTGAGCCTGCGGCGCACACACCTCGCCCCACTTCTAGCGGAGGCTCGCGATGAGTGCACCTTTGTTGCAAGTGAGCGCTCTGCGCAAATCATTTGGCGGCAACGTGGCCGTCAACGATGTGTCGTTCAGCTTGCAAGCGGGCGAGTTGCTCGCTCTCATTGGCCCCAACGGCGCGGGTAAGTCCACCACGTTTAATTTGGTCAACGGCCAGCTCGCACCCGATGCGGGTGGTGTGTGGCTTGATGGTCAGTCTCTCTTGGGCTTACCGCCCCATGCACTGTGGCGCATGGGCGTGAGTCGCACGTTTCAAGTCGCGCAAACCTTTGCGTCGTTCACCGCGCTGCAAAACGTGCAAATGGCGTTGCTGTCTGCGCAAGGCAAAACATTCAACCCATGGCTGCGCGCCAACGCGCAGTTGCGCGACGAAGCCATGTACTTGCTCGACCAAGTGCACTTGAGCGCGTATGCCGACCACGCCTGCGGCGCATTGGCCTATGGCGACATCAAACGCTTGGAGCTGGCCATTGCCTTGGCCAACCAGCCGCGCTTGCTGCTCATGGACGAGCCTACCGCCGGCATGGCTCCTGACGAACGCCACGCCCTCATGGACCTGACGCGTCAACTCGTGCAGCAGCGCCAAGTAGGCGTGCTGTTCACCGAGCACAGCATGGACGTGGTGTTTGAACACGCCCACCGCGTGGTGGTGATGGCGCGTGGCCAGCTCATTGCTCACGGCACACCGCTGCAAATTCAGCACGACCCACAGGTGCAAGCCGTGTACTTTGGCAGAGGCAAAACTTTTCACCAAGGTGACCACGCATGAACGCACACCTGTTAGACGTGAAGCAGCTCAACGCGCACTACGGCGCAGCGCAAGTGTTGTTCGATGTGAGCCTGCATGTGCAACGCGGCGAAGTGGTGGCGCTGGTGGGCCGCAACGGTGCAGGCAAATCAAGCTTGCTCAAAGCCATCATGGGCCTCATGCCGCAGCGAAGCGGCAGCGTGTACTTGGACGGACACGACATTTCGCACGCGCAGCCTTACCAAGCGGCGCTTTTGGGTCTGGGCTTTGTGCCCGAAGACCGCCGCATCTTCACCGACCTCACGGTGCTCGAAAATTTGCAACTTGGCATACAAGCCCCACGCCACTTTGCCACGGGGCAGGCCGCACCGGTGTGGACGCTCGACCAAGTGTTTGCACTGTTCCCCAACTTGACCGACATGCAGCAACGCCGCGCCAGCCACATGAGCGGCGGCGAACAACAAATGCTCACCGTGGCCCGCACCCTCATGGGCAACCCGCTCATGGTGTTGTTAGACGAGCCGTCTGAAGGCGTGGCTCCTGTGATCGTGGAGCAAATGGGCGAGGCTATTCTTGCGTTGAAAGCCCAAGGCGTGAGCGTGCTGCTGTCAGAGCAAAACACCCATTTCGCACAGTGGGTGAGTGACCGCAGCTACTCGCTCGACCGAGGTGTGCTGCGGAGTTAAACGGGCTGCGGCCCCGCCTTGCCGTTTTTCACCACATAGCTCGCTTGCGTTTTCAAACCTGCTTCGCTGCCTGCGGGAAACTTGGTGGTTCTGAAGTCGCAGCGCACCTCTTGAGGCGTGACAGTGATGAGCGAATAGCCGCGCTCGTCAGATCGGTAGTGCAACAAGTCAGGATTGCTCTCTCGGATGAGCGCTGCGGCTTTGTCGCCTAAGCCGCGAGAGGTGATGGAGGTGGTCACAAACTCACTGGCCACGATGGGTGACTGTGGGTTGTTGGGCTCCATTCGCAAAGGTGCGGCCACATTGCAGTGCACATCACCGCCTAAGGTGACCACATTGTTCAACTTGGCGTCGACCACGGTTTGCAGCAGGCGTTTTCGGGCTTCGGGGTAGCCGTCCCACGCATCGTTCCAGTAGCTGCGTCCCACAGGCGCGGGCACGCTGGTGCTGCTGATTTGCGTGGCTTGCGCCACCAGCTTCCACTGACGCTTGGAAGCACTCAAGCTCTTGCTCAGCCAACGCTCTTGCTCTAGACCCAGCATGGTCCGACTTACGTCGTTCAACTCGTCACATTGCATCACCGGGCGAGCACCTCCTCGCACCGGATCTCGACACGCTTGGGCACTTCGATATTGGCGGCAATCAAGCGTCCACACATCGGCCAACTTGCCCCAGCTCAGCTGGTCATACAAACGCATGTTGGCCGGACTCTGTGGGTCGGGCCCAAGCAAAACTGGTTGATGCTCGAAATATGCTTGATAGGCGGCCGCGCGTCGCAGCAAAAACTGCTGAGGGTCTGTGTACTGACGGTCTTGATCGTTGGCATAGTCATTGACCACTTCGTGGTCATCCCACATCATCACCCACGGATGGGCAGCATGTGCCGCCTGCAACATCGGATCTCGCTTGTATTGTTCGTACCGCTCACGGTATTGGGCTAATGTTTTGGGCTCTTCGCCGCTGTGTTTGCGAATCGCGTATTGCGGGTTGCTGCTTTCATAGATGTAGTCCCCCATGAAGAGCACAAAGTCCAGCGATTGGTTCGCAATTTCTGCGTGGGCGATGTATTGGCCTTGTTCGTAGTGTTGGCATGAGGACAACGCAATGCGCAGCACTCGCACATCTGCATTCAGCGCTGGCGCTGTGCGTGTGTGGCCCACGGCACTCTGAGCATCGCTCTGTGAGAAACGGTACCAGTAGTCCGTGCTTGGTTGTAGATGCCGAACATGCACATGCACGCTGTGCCCACGCGAAGCGTCTGTTCGCACCTCTGTTTGATACACACGGCGGCGGAGCTTTGAGTCGGCAAACACTTCAACCGTCACAGCCAAAGATTCACCCGCTAAAAGTAGATCTTCATCAGCCAGCACAAGCCTCGTCCATAGCACCACGCTGTCGGCACGAGGTCTGCCACTCGCTACGCCCAATGCAAACGGGTTGTTTTGCCAGTGCCTTGGCTTGTTAGAGGGGGCCGCCACGGCGGTCAGCCATGGACTGAGTGCCAGTGCGATGGCGCTGTGTTGCAGGTGTTGGTTAAATTTGCGTCGTTGCATGTTGGCTCAGTGTCTGAGCCAACATGTTAAACGGCAGCTTATCGTTCGCGCAGCGCTTGCGATACGTTTTGCAGCGGTCTGAACAAATATTCAAGTACCGTTTTTTGACCTGTGCGTATTTCAACCGTGGCCGTCATGCCGGGTGTAGGTTCAATCTTCACCCCCTTGCGCACCAAGTTCGGGTCTTTGATACGAACCAAGATACGGAAGTAGCCTTCTTCTAAATCAACGGGGTTGGCGCCCGGACGACGCTGCTGGCGCTCATCTTTGAGGGTGTCTGGGCTTAAATGCTCAAGCTCCCCTGCGAGTCCACCATATTTGTTGAAATCAAACGCCGTCAGTTTGACCACTGCTTTTTGGCCAACCTGTAAAAACGCCACCTCCGAAGGTTTGACATAGGCTTCGACCAGCATTTCGTCTTCGGTCGGCACGATTTCCAAGATCGGTTGGCCCGCTTGAATCACACCACCAACAGTTGTCACTTGCACATTCTTCACCACCCCCTTCATGGGTGATTTGATGGTGGTGGACAGATAAGCATCCTCTCGTGCTGATGCGTTTTCTTTGGTCTGTGAGAGCTCTGAATTCACACGCGTGAGTTCGTTGTTGGCATCCGTGATGTAGCGGTTTTTGCGTTCTGCGCGCTGACCCATCAGGTCTGCCTGCTGGCGTTTCAAACGCAACAGCTCCACCTCCGACATCACGCCACCTTTGACCAGTGGCGCAGTCAATTTAATTTCGCGCGTGATGGCAGACAAAGAAGCGTCCACCGCTTCGAGCGAATCTGCCAATGCAATTTTGCGTGCTTTGTAGGCGTTGGTTTCTTGCGTGATTAAATGCGGGGCTTCTTTCAATTCGGGCGGAAACGTCAGTGCCGTGCTGTTCGCTTCTGCTCTTAACCGCGCTGCAATGGCAAGAAGTGACAAATATTTTTCATGCGCCTCTCGATAGCCTGCGCCTGAGCGTGCATCTTCCATTTGCAAGAGCACTTGGTCTTTTTCAACCAAGTCGCCTTCGCGCACCAACATCTGTTGCAACACGCCCGAATCCAAGCTTTGAATCACCTGCTCGCGGCTGGACGGAATCACTTTGCCTTGGCCACGGGTGATTTCATCCAAGCTGAAAAAGCCAGCCCAAATCAAACCAAAAAACAAGGTGGCGGCTGTGGCCCACACCAACACGCGACTGGCGTCACGCTCGTCATCTTCAACCGTACGCACGCCAAAGCCTGCGGCCTTTTTATCGTCTTGCCAAAACTCTTTGAGACGAAGCCATGTGTTTTTTAGCTGGCTCCAAGTGGATGGTTTTTTGTCATTCATGCGCCTGCCCCATGGGTCGCGTTGGTTTTGATTTCTACACCACGCGACAACTTGTCAATCATCTCTTGCCTCGGCCCCGACAGCACACACTGCCCTGCCTCAATGACTGCCACCGTGTCAGCCCACTCCAGCAACTGCGGGCGGTGGGTGGACATCAACAAAGTGCGGCCCTTGAGCCAGCCCTTCAACACAGAAATGACATGCGCTTCGGTGTTGCCGTCCATGTTGGCTGTGGGCTCGTCCATGAAGACCAACTGCGGGTCGCGCAGCATCATGCGTGCAATCGAAATCAGTTGTCGTTGACCGCCCGACAATCCCCCACCCGCTTCGGTAATGGGCATGTCTAAACCCCGTGGATGCGATGCCACCATGTCATACAAGTTCAAGGTTTTCAGCACATCCACAATCTTGGTGTCTGTGATCCACGTTTCAGACAACACCATGTTTTCGCGTAAGGTGCCCATGAAAAGCTGGGGATCTTGGCCCACGTAGCCGATGCAGCTGCGTATTTCTGCCGGCTCAATTTGTTGCATCTCAACACCATCCAAGCGGATGCTACCTGCGAGCGGGGTATACAAGCCTGCCATCAAACGCAGCAAGGTGCTTTTGCCACTGCCAACACGCCCCAGCAATGCCACATGCTGGCCTGCTTCGATCTTCATCGATAACCGTTTGATCACAGGGATGGCGTGCTCGCCTGGATAACCAAACTCAACCGCCTGCGCTTCCAGTGCGCCATACACATGTTGCGGCACCAAATAGGTTTGGCCATGCTTGCGGTCGCGTGGGCGCTTCATCAAAGCATCCAAAGACTCGAGCGCCGATGAGGCCTGCTGATAGCGCGATGCCAATGACATTACGCCCCCCAAGGGCCCCAATGCGCGGCCGGCCAAAATCACGCAAGCAATCAAGCCGCCGAGCGTGAGTGCATTGCTATGGATCAAGTGCACACCCACCACCACCATCACCACGGTGACCAGTTGGGTCACTGCTGTGGTGCAACCCATGATCCAGTTGGTGATAGAGCGAATTTCTTTGTAGGAGTCTGAGCCCGCTTTGTTGGAGGTTTCCCAACGGCGCTGTAAATAACTTTCTGCGTTATGCGCTTTGAGCAATTCCAGATTGAGCAAAGATTCGACCAGCACGCTTTGCTTATCGCCAGCTTCTTTCATATTGGCACGCATGGCCTTCATCAAAGGCCTTTGCGCCATGATGCCTTGCGCCACCAAAATCGGCACCGCCAAGCCAGGCACCCAAGCCAATGGGCCGCCCACCATGGCGATCATGACCAAGAACATCAGCACAAACGGCATGTCGGCCAACACCACCAGCGACGCCGATGAGAAGAAATCGCGCAACGATTCAAAGTCACGCATGGAGCTGGCAAACATACCCACCGATTGCGGGCGATTCTCTAAGCGAATGCTCATGATTTCGCGCAACAAGGTGGCATTGATGGCCAAGTCGGCTTTCTTGCCACCCAAATCCACCAGCCGCGCTTTGAGCCAGCGCATGATGAACTCCATCACGATGGCCACCGATGTGCCAATGGCCAAGGTCCACAACGATGCATAGGCTTGCGTTGGGACCACGCGGTCATACACGTTCATCGTGAAAAACACACTGGCAAGCGTGAGGATGTTGGCCACCACCGTAGCCACCATGGACTCCACATAGAAATGACGGAAGCGCCACAACGTGCCCCAGAACCAGCTAAAGGCTGCGCCTTCCATGGGTGCCAACGTTTGGTCGCTGCGCTTGGGTTGCAACCTGACGATCAACACCTCGTCGCGTGCCAAGCCTTGCAACTGCTCTAACGACACGTAGTCGTCCAGCTCGCCGGTTTCGGCCCACCACACCACGGCATAGCCGTTCTTGACGGCGCGCAACACGCAGGCTCGACCATCGACCAGCGACACCAACACTGGCATCACATAGCCAGGAATCTCTGACAGTTTTTTTCGTGACCAGCCCGCGAGCAAGCCATGCTGATGCGCTAAATCGGGGTAGGACTCGAGGGGGATTCGCCCAGCATCATCTAAGGCAAAGCCTTGGCGCATGGCAGGCACATGCAGCGGGTGGCCCAACTGCTTGGCCACCAAGGCAAGACACACCAACAGTGCATCCGCGGACCCATCCGCTTGCTCAGGCGTTCTCATGGGTTAAAACCTTTTGGCCAAATCACCCATGGCTGCCAACATGCGGGCGCGGGTGATTTGCTCGTCATAAAAAGCCGTAGTGGCAGCGCTTTGGTAACCAAACGCTTCGGCTTGAATGTTCAGCAAATCCAAAAGTTGACGGCGTGCCAAGCGGAACTGTTGGCGATAGCCTTCGACCACTTTGTCACCCACACGCGCTTGGTTTTGGCCTTGCACGGAACGACCTTGCGCATTGACCCACTCTTGATAAGCCACCGAAATCTTTTCGCGTGCCAACAAGCGGGCCTCGTCTAACGTGTTTTGTGCTGCGGTCAGTTGGCTCACTGCCGTGCGCACACCGGCTGATGTAGCACCACCGCTGTACAGCGGCATATTGACCTGCACCTGCGTAAACGTGTCTTCTTTGTACGTGGCTGGGAACGAGCTCACCAAATTGAGCTGACGGGTTGCGCTCAAATCGACTGTTGGCCAATATTGGCCCTTTGCCATTCTGACGGCAGCCTCGGCGGCATCCACCTGCGCTTTTTGCTGCGCAATGGCGGGCAAGCTCTCTGTGACGGCGTCAAGCACTTGATTCAAGTTTTGTGGCACGCGACCCAAGCGGCCGTTGGGGCTAAGGGCCTCTTTCAAACCCACTGGGGTTTTAGGCAAGGCACCTTGCCAAAAACGGCTGAGCCGTTGCTGCGCTTGTGCCAATTCGGTTTGGCGCTGCAACTTGGTCAAATTGGCGCTGTCCATGCGCACTTGCGCTTGCTCTAAATCGATGCGACGGCCTGTGTCGGCATCTGCAATCTTTTGAATGTCATTCAACGTGATCTTGATGGAATCCACGTTCTTGGTTGCCAGCTCTAGCAACTCGATCGAACGCGCCCAATTGATATAGGCCTCGGCAGCCAGCAAGGCCACATCGTCGCGCGTGAGCGCTTCTTGCAATTCGTTGCTCAGTGTCAGCGCCTCGGCACGCTCAGCATCGGCTTCAATGCGGCCACCCGACCACAAATTCAAACGTGCGGTGGGCGTGCTGGCGTTTTGCTTGATGGACGCAGGCAAATCGCTGTTGTTGTATTTGCTACGCGCAAAACCGTAGCTGATCTGCGGCATGTGCGCGGCACGGGCACGGTCAATGTCCGAACGCTGCGCCTCTGTTTTGGCTTTGGCCGCCAACATAGAGGGGTAAATGGTCAACGCGTTTTGGACCACATCTGTGAACGACTGCGCTTGTGCATGTGCGCTGAGCGCACACAAAGCAGCTGCAACACATGTCAATTTGATTTGCTGGGTTTTGGTTTTCATATTTGCTAGTTTCTATTAATTTGAAGCGTGAAACATTAAAACTTGTAAACCAATTGTACTCTTTAAATTGGCAAAGGTACCTACAAATCGTAAAAACGTTGAGTAGCGGTTTTAACCCTTTAGGGTATCCGTTTGCAACAAACTCGACAAATTCAATTTGATTGTGTTTGAAGGAGTCGTTGACCCGTTACTCGCGAGACCAGTGATATCGATCACCTCCACGCTTTTAGCCGTTAGCAATGTGTCACTGGTTGCGACGGATGTAGCAAGGTGTTGACTGAGTGTTGATCCAACAACTCGCCCACCACCAGCCCTAAGCGCAGGCGACGACCTGCAAATGGCTTGCGCACAAACGAATCACGGCTACGTGCACCTTCGCCCCATGATGCAAACAAACGTCGCTGCATCACTGCCACATCTTTGGCTGAATACGCATCGCTGAACAACGCACTGATTGCCGCGCTCGACGCATAGCTGCCTTCGCCTTTGGCTTCATTGGCGAGCTCAATGTACAAAGCCAGTGCTTTTTCCACATCGCCCGCTAGGCTTGCGGCCTCAGCGCGCAAGGCGCGTGCATCTGGCACAGGCGCCAATGCTTCGGCTTGCTGCAACACACCTTCGGCTTCGCCCATGCGCCAACACTTCACCAGCATGTTCGCCAAATTCCAGTGCGCGGTTTGGCTCTGCGGATGTAAGGCCACACTGCGACGCGCCACAGAAACTGCTTCGTTCCAAAACCCGTTGCGATGGCTCACCATCGACAAACGCGTCAATGTGGCTTCTTGCGTTGCGGTAGATGCTGATGTGAAAAACTCCATCGCTTGCGCTTTGTTGCCCAGGCGCATGCTGGCATCCCCGGCATCCATCAACACTTCCGCTGCGAAGTTCACAGGGCCTGCATCTGTGAGTGTTTTGGAAGATTCCAATGCAAACGCAAAACACGCCAACGACTCTTGGGCGTGACCCAACTCCAGCATGCATTGCCCCATTTGCCAATGCACCTGCCCCAACGCTTCATCGCCCACGATGGTTGCCTGATTCACGGCTTGCTCATAGGCTTTGTTGGTTGCTTCGCTTTTGCCTTGCTTGGCCTTGACCAATGCCATTGCAAGATGTGCCTCGTAACGCTCTGGCGCTACTTCCAGCGCTTGTTGATAGGCAATGACCGCTTGGTCTAACTCTCCCATCTGTTTGCACAAGTCACCAGCCTCTAACCATGCTTTGTAGTTGGTAGGGTCCAGACGCAATGTTTTGGCAAACATCTTTCGTGCTTCTATCAGTTCACCCATGTTGGCCAAGCACTGCGCTTTCAACAAATTGGCTGCCACCAATTTGGGCTGCACACTCAAGGCGCGCTCGCAGGCTTGTAATACCTTTGTGCAATAGCCTTTTTTGTACTGTGTAGTACTAACTTTGCAAGTTTCGGTTTTATACATGTTGTCTTTTAGTTCTCAATCGAACTGTTAGTTTAAACGATGTAGTAATTTTCGCTCACAATTTTATTAATTCCATGCGCCTTAATATTTCTTATTGAAAAAAAGCCCGTACTCCAAAAGAGTACGGGCTTTCCCTTGGTCTAATTTAATTAATTAGTATTCACTTAGCTCGCATGGTGCGAATTCAGTGTTGTTTGGTCGATCAACTGTTGGTTTGGATCGACCACCACAGCCAGCGCGCAAGCCTGTTCGTCGTGCGAAACAGGCAAGTCAGTTTTAGCAGTTTCAGCCGTCACGGAGTCCATCGTCAGCGTGTCTGGGCTTGCAACTTTCAACTCAACCTTTGTTGAAGTTGAAGTTGCTTGCTCAACGTCCGTAGCGCCCATACCGATTTGGTCAATCGCCAACTCGGTCGCACTGCGCGCAACCGCTGGTTGAGCCACCACTGGCATTGCCGCGAACTCTTCAAAGCCTTCGTCTGCGAAGCTCAGCACAGCAGGCGCTTTGGAGTTAATGCCTGCAGCCAAGTCTGCTTGGATGGCACTGTGGTTGTAATCCATCGCAACATCACTGCTGAAATTCAAAGCCACAGGCGCAACATTGCTGTGCACTTCCACGCTTGACTTCACCAACAAGCTGTACAACTCGCCTGCGTCGGTCACGCCATCGCCATCCGCGTCTTCCCACAGGCGCAACAAGTTGAACTTGGCGTCTTGTGCGTCGATCTTGCCGTCGTGGTTGCTGTCCAGCGCACGCAATGCAGACCAGCCATCTTTAGCCAACGAGCCATCGGCCAGTTGGGCGTGATCACCAAACAGCTCAGCACCCGAATTGATCTGGCCATCACCATTCAAGTCAATGGCCAACAACCCATCTTGCTTACTGACCCAACCCACATGTTGCTTTTGGCCGGACGCAAGCAAGTCAAACTGTGTGCCCTCACTGATGCTGGTGGTCTGCACACCGTCACCGTTGAGGTCAAGCACCAAAGGCGTCGTAGCAATGTTTAAGTTGAAAACAGACGAAGCCAACACACCGCCTGTGCTTGATTTGAAGCGGGCTGTGTAGGTGTAACTTCCCACGGAACCGGTAGTATCAGTGAACGACCAAGCGGTGGAGCCAACGCTGATGTTGGCGTTGCCAAGCGAGGTTGAGCCGCGCAATATTTCCACCGTTTCGCCAGACTTAAGTGCTCGGCTAATTGAGCCATTCAAATCAGGTGTTGTGTCGAGCACAGTGCCACCCGAACCCACCGAGTAAGGCGTTGAATCTGCTGATGTCTTGAAAGTCAAGTCATCTATGGCAAATCCGTTGTCATCGCGCATGGTGACTTTGAACTTAGTGGCTTGGCCTGAGAAACTGATGTTTCGAGTGGTCGAGTCATAGGTGTAAGTGCTTCCCTTGCTTGTGACCTGATCAAAACGGAATGAGTCTGTAGCGACCACATTGTTATTTGCATCGAGATATGTCACAACAACCGGTGAGGAAGCCGCTCTCATCACATCACCCCAACCCGTCACAAAACTCAGACCCGTGAACGAAGCACCGCCTTTGACAGCAAAGTTATAGCTACTGTTTGTCGAACCGTTACCTGATAGCACGCCAATTTGCAACTCAGAACCAGTAATGACCCAATTCGTTGGCGCGGAAGAGCTGCTGACCCATCGAGCCAAGGCGCCAGTGCTGGTCGTGACATCCCAGAATGCGGTGCTCAAACTGTTCACGTCCGCCGAGGTGGTGCTGGTCGTAAATGAATCGGTCGTGCTACTGGCCGTAGTGGCAGTTGCCGAAGTAATGCTGACAGTCACGGGAGCGTCCACACCATTCGCCGACTGTTTCAAAGCGAAGCTGGGTGACTCAAACTCTACGACATTGGTACTGTTCACAACCTTGGCGACAAAATTACTGGCAGTACCAGTCGCCAAATTTGCACCAAATGTCCAATTGGTCCCTGTGACCGTGGCGACACCTTTGTCCACGCCGTCTTGGAAAATATGAACCGTCTCACCCGTTGTGAGTGCACGGGTCAATGTACCTTCTAGGGTAGGCGTTGTGCTGACCACGCTGTCACCACTTGCCAATGTGCTCACGATGGTCGTTGGCACGCTACTGCCGTTAACGGTCACATTGTCAATGTTCCAAAGGTCAAGCGTGCCGCCACTGATTTCGAAATACGAAGCTGGACGCGATAAGGTGCCCGAGTTGAACGTACCGCCATTAGCACTGATCGATGTAGACGAAATTTGTGAATTATTGGCGTCGAAGAACGTGATTGTTTTGCTGGTGTTTTGCAAATCAGTCCAGTTAAACGACATGGTGGTGAAGGTACCGACTTTGGACGTGAATCGAATCGGTGCATTCTGGTTGTAGTTCTTGGTGGGGTCACCAGAAACAGGTCCTTGAATGTTGACAATGTTGATCCTATACGCCGTACCCGTCACACCGTTTTGTGCAAACGAAGCGCCGTACTCAACATAAGCTTCACGATTAGCAGTGTTTGAACCACTGTAGTTAATCACCTCAGCGCGCCAGAAATCAGTATTTACTGTTCCGCCACCGCCAGCAGTGTTCGTGGCATGTGTGGTCGCATCTACCGTATCAACTGCCGTGCCAGGACCAAACACGGTCGAAAATGCCTTGCCGTTGGTAATGCTGACAGACACATCGCTGAGTTTGGCACTGTCGTTAGGCGCTGTGTCGGTGGCTGCATTACCTGCTGCGTCCACATAATTAGCCGTCACGGTTTGAATTGTCGAAACGCTGGGCTTGGTGAATGTGACATCGAACGATTTGTTGGTGATGTCTGTCGCTGTCAGCACATGTGTAATAGGCGTCAGTGCCGTGCCAGCATTGGAGGCTGAACGCGGTGCCGTTGACAGTGCTCGTGCCCGATGCATTGGTGACCTTGATGACCGGTGTGTAGGTGCCATCGGCGGTGATGGCTGGACTGACGTTGATGGTGTAGTTGCCATTGCTGTCAGCGGTGGTGGTGTAAGGGCCGCCGACGGTATTGCCATTGGCATCTTTGAGCGTGACCTCAACCGCAGCACCTGCTGTGGCTTTGCCTGTGATAGTGGGCGATTTGTTTTGGGTGATGTTGTCACCTTTGACGCCGGTGTCTGAGCTGTCTGCAAGTGCACCGGTTTGGCCTGAGGGTGCTGGCGTTGTCGCAGGTGTGTTGTTATTGTTATTTGCAGCGACGGCAGCGACCCCTACCGCGGCCAAGGCCGCAGCGCCCAAGCCACCCAGACCTGCTGCTGCAACCAATGGCAACGCGCTCAACGCAAAGTCATCACCAATCTGTCCACCACCCAAAACCTGGCTGACTGGCTTGCCGCCCTCTTCTAAGTTATTGGGCAAGCCGTCTACGGTGGGATCTTCAGGAATGTATTCGTAGAGGTTGCCGTCTTCGGCGCGACCGTACAAGCCGCGGTTGCTTTCTGCAACGACTTCGTCGTCGTAATAGCCTTCAATGATGAGATCTGCTTGACCACCACCGTCCAGCATGATGTGCAGGTTTTTGCCGACACGTTTGCTGCGAATTTTCTCTGGGCCGACATTTTTGGCCGTTGTATCTTCTAATTGGTAGCGCGCACCCTTGACGGCTTTGATGCGCTCGGCTGAGCCTTTTTTACCGTTATCGATGACGACTTCAACGGTTTTGCTGGTTTCTTCGTTGCCCGTGTTGACGATGAGGTTGATTTTCTTGGCCATGATTTTGATCTCTTAATTCTTGACTAGGTAATGAGTGGCGATCGCTCAGCGCACCAACTCTTGGACAACGACCACCACACGGCGGTTCGGTTTGTTGCATTGGATGGATTCAGGGGTGGCGGCTTTGGCGCATGTGTTCACAACAGGTTGTGAAGCGCCCTTGCCTTCAATCGTCATTTGTTTGGCGCTGATGCCGCCCTCCATGAGGTAGCGGCGTACGCTGATTGCACGCGCTTCCGAGAGGCGTTGATTGAATAGCGGGCCACCAAGTGGATCCGCATGACCCGTGATATGGAGCATCACGTTTTTGTCGGCGCCATATTTTTTCTGTAAGCGGCTATTTAAATCAGCCAGCGCGGTACGACCCTGTGGTGTCATGCCATCGATATCGCCGCGGTCAAATGCAAATAGAGCATCCGTGCTTAACACCACGCGCTCTTTGGTCACCACCTCTACAGACTCATCGTGGTCAGCACCGGTTCGAGCCTCTGCGCTGTAGCAGCTCTTGGCGTCTGCGTAGCGTGAAATGGCATGGAGTTGGCGACGCACTTCCTTGAGCTCCGGAATCGCCACCTCTTCTCTCACAACTGTCAGCGTTGCGCGACCATCGCCGTATTCAAACACTCGCACATACAGATCTTGTGCGGCTTGTGGTTTAAGCGTGGCTGTATCGTCTTTGGAGTTTTTGAGTTCCCCGCCGGTATGCACCATCTGCGCGGCGACTTCGACAGCGTTCGGTTCGAGGCACACCTCGTTGTAACCACCCAGCTGGAGTGCTGCGTGAAAGTGCCCGTTGATCGAAATACTGGCAACCCCTGTAGAGAACCCTTGTGCCGGGCGGTAGAAGGTCACACGGGCCAGTTGTGGGCTGCGCGTTTTAGGTGCAATGTAGGCTCGGCCTT
Organism: Limnohabitans sp. MORI2; assembly: GCF_027925025.1. Lineage (NCBI taxonomy): Bacteria > Pseudomonadati > Pseudomonadota > Betaproteobacteria > Burkholderiales > Comamonadaceae > Limnohabitans > Limnohabitans sp. MORI2. The sequence goes on along the minus strand of NZ_AP027058.1, from coordinate 21,794 downwards.
GTGGCACAGCCACGGAGCCTTCACCCGTCGCCCTATCCGATGCACCTGTTTGCAGGGGCTCTTTGACCGCTTGTTGGGCCCGAACTGAGGTAGCACTCGCAAACGCCAAAAATAAGATCGCGGTCGCAAAAGCAAGGCGCTGACGGCTAGAAAAACTCAAAACCAAAGACATCATAAGTATTCTTTTTAAGTTGTTATCACGAAAAATTGAGGTTATTTTGCCCTACATTTCTTTGTGAATTACGGATTTGGATTGCCAATTTCGATATTTTTGCAACTTAATAGGACCAATAGTGTTAAGTTTTGTTAATGAAGGCCTGTGGCGACTTTGGCGAATCTATTAATTAATTCTTATGTATTCTTTTTGGCGCAGATGCGAGATGACCGCCAATGGCTCGCCTCACGCGGGGATAAAACCAACGAGAACTCGAAAACTTGCAGAAACAATAAAAACATCAGTCAATCGATAAGACCGATGGAATTTTCTTGGTTTTAGGCTTGGAGGTACATACGCCAACAGGCGTATCTTGGGCATGGTTGAGCCGTTTTTGCCACTAAACAGGCTCTATCGTGGGGGGAACTTAATTTAAATGTAAGTTTTACTTACTTGCCGTCGCTGCGCTTCATGCGCTCGCTTTTCCAATACACATCATCCCCGCCATTCATGCGGTTGAGCACGCGAGCCAACACGAACATGAGGTCACTCAAGCGATTGAGGTACTGGCGTGGCGCATCACCAATGGCTTCTTCATTGCCCAAGGCCACCACTGCACGCTCTGCGCGGCGCGCCACGGTGCGGCAGACATGAGAAACGGCTGCACCTCGCGTCCCTGCCGGAAGAATGAACTCTTCAAGCTTGGGCAACTGAGCGTTGTAGGTGGCCAGCGCCTCATCTAAAGCTTGAACCGCCTCTGCTTTGAGCAACTCAAACCCTGGGATCGAGAGCTCTCCACCCAGGTTGAAAAGTTGATGCTGGATTTCCACCAAAACATCGCGCACATCGTGCGGCATGTCTTCACATAAGAGCACGCCAATGTTGGAGTTCAGTTCATCCACCTCGCCCATGGCGTGTACACGCAAGCTGTTTTTTGAAACGCGTTGGTTATTGCCCAAGCCCGTCGTGCCGGCATCGCCTGTGCGGGTGGCGATTTGTGAAAGTCGATTGCCCATGTGCGTGATGTTCTTTGATGAATAGCGCTATTGTGCCTGTCGCCAAAGCAGCGCTGCAAAACTTTCGAGCTTCATAGAATGAGGGATTGCCAAGGAGTTTGTATGAATGCGCCGACCCACCCCAACCATTTGACCCCCGCCGTGAAGCAGCGTGAGGTCTCCGCCGAGTGCTTGGCCGAATTGCAAGCACGGTTTGGCGCCAATTGCTCGGTGGCCATGGCCGTGCGTGAGCACCACGGGCGCGACGAATCTCCATTTATCGATGTTCCGCCGCCTGCCGCGGTGATCTTTGCGCAAAACACGCAGGATGTAGCGGATGCGGTGGCCTTGTGTGCCGCGCATGGCGTACCCGTGATTCCTTATGGTGTTGGCTCGTCGCTTGAGGGGCATTTACTGGCGGTGCAGGGGGGCGTCAGTTTGGATGTGAGCCGCATGAACCAAGTGCTGAGTGTGAACGCTGAGGATTTGACCGTGACCGTGCAGCCAGGCGTCACGCGAAAACAATTGAACGAAGAAATCAAGAGCACGGGTTTGTTTTTTCCGATTGACCCTGGTGCAGATGCCTCGATCGGCGGCATGTGCGCCACACGGGCCAGCGGGACCAATGCCGTGCGCTATGGCACGATGCGAGAGAACGTCCTGGCCCTAGAGGTGGTCACTGCCAGCGGCGAAGTGATTCGCACAGGTACGCGCGCGAAAAAATCATCCGCTGGTTACGATTTGACGCGTTTGTTTGTTGGAAGCGAAGGCACGCTTGGCGTGATGACCGAGATTTCTTTGCGCATCTATCCATTACCAGAGGCGGTGTCCGCAGCGGTGTGTTCATTTCCGTCGTTAGAAGCGGCGGTTCAAACGACGATTGCCATCATTCAAATGGGCGTACCTATTGCACGCGTTGAATTGATTGATGCAGCAAGCGTACGCGCCGTGAATGCCTATGCCAAGCTAGATTTGGCGGAAGCGCCTTTATTGCTGATGGAGTTTCATGGCTCACCTGCGGGGGTCGAAGAACAGGCGAAAACAGTGCAAGAAATTGCACTTGAACACGGCAGTGTGTCTTTTGAGTGGGCAACCACCCCCGAAGAGCGGACACGGTTGTGGACCGCTCGCCACAACGCTTACTTCGCCGCATTGCAAAGCCGCCCCGGTTGTCGCGCCGTGACGACAGACACTTGCGTACCCATCAGCAAGCTGGCAGAGGCCATGCTCGACTCCATCGCCGAAGCAGAAGCCTCTGGCTTGCCCTATTTCTTAGTAGGCCATGTGGGAGACGGCAATTTCCATGTCGGTTATTTGATTGATCCCAATGATCCCAAAGAGTATGAAACGGCCGAAGCACTGAACCAACGCTTGGTCCACCGTGCGCTCACGTTAGGAGGCACGTGTACGGGTGAACACGGGGTGGGATTGCACAAAATGGATTTCTTGCGAACCGAAGCTGGCGACGGCGCCGTGGAGATGATGCGAACCATCAAGCGGGCGCTGGACCCACACAACATCATGAACCCAGGGAAGATCTTTTCTCTATAAGCATTTCTTCAACTTTGGCGCAGACCTTGGCTGCATCAAAGGGCTTGAGCACCACGGCGCTGACGCCTGCGGCAGCAAATCGCTCGAGGTCAAGCGGATTGACGTTGGCTGTGAGGCCTAATACCGGGGTGTCGCGCACTGGCTGGTCAAACGTCAGGCGCAGTGCTGAGGTGGCCTCAATGCCGTCCATCTCCGGCATGACCATGTCCATCAAGATGACATCGAACTCTTGTTGTCGCAATGCCTCGAGCGCTTTGAGCCCGTTTTCGGCTTCGACGAGTTCACAGTTTTTCCAATTGTTTTTCAAAATTTGGCGCACAAGCAATCGGTTGATGGGGTGATCGTCCACCACCAAAAACCTTTGCGTTGCAGACGTTGGCAGGCTGGTCGTTTTGGCCTTGGGTGCCTCCACAGTTGGCGCAGCAACGTCGACCAAAGGCAAGGTGAACCAAAACATGGAGCCTTGCCCCGGCTTGCTTTCAAAGCCGATATGCCCCCCCATCAACTCAACCAGTCGTTGTGTGATGGATAGGCCCAGGCCATTGCCGCCGTAGCGCGATTGAATGTCGTCTTCCGCTTGTACAAAACGCTGGAAGATTTTGGGCTGTTGCGATTCGGGAATGCCAATGCCACTGTCACGCACAGAGAAGTGGACGCACAAAGGCTGACGGCGCACAGACAAAGTGACGTACCCCTGATGTGTGAACTTGATGGCATTGCCCAAGAGGTTGACCAAGATCTGCATCAGCCGATGGCGATCTGTGCTGACCCAGTGGGGGACGTTGTCATCAATGGTGCAGGTGTATTGCAAGTGCATGCTTTCGACCCGTTGTGCAAAAAGGTCAAACGCTGTGTTGACGGTATCTCTCAGGGCGAAGGTCTCTGCATGGACATTGATCTTGCCCGCTTGCAGTTGTGAGTAATCCAGCACGTCGTTGATCACAGTGAGCAAGTGGTCTGCCGATTGCCGCGTGTGGTTGAGAATTTTCAGCGCCTGCAAGTTGTCGGACACCCGCGCCAAAAGCATGTTGTTGAAACCCAAGATGGCATTCATGGGCGTACGTAGTTCGTGGCTAACGGTGGCGATGAATTGCTCTCGCAAAGCAGAAGTGCGCAAAAGCTCTTGGCGTTTCTCTTCAAGCTCTTGGTTGCGCTGTAGGCTCGCGTTGTAGGCCAGCCGAAATGCGTTGTCATACAGAAATGGGACGGTGATCAAAATCAAGGTCACCACCGAGTAGCTGGCAAACGATGACATGACCTGTGCCGCACCTAGGGTCGGGTTGTCTGGCAACCAACTGTGCCAGGTGAGATAACTCATCAGCATTTCGACCAAGAGGACCAAGACCAACCAAACCACCCCCGTGCGGCGACTGACGGCATAAAACGGCACCAACGGAATGACGGTCATCCACGCCATTCGCGGAGAAAAAATACCCCCCGACATCCAAGCGGCATAGGTGACCTGAGTTAACCCTGCCAACAAGCCCAAATTAACCGCAACAGAAAATGGCAAGCCCCAAATAAATAACAGTTGCAAAACAAGCAACACAAAGGCAAACGCCAAAGGAACAGGCACACCATTGGGATACGGCGTGATGATGGCCAAGATGACCATCACACCAATTAAGACCCACACCACAAAGAAGAGATACGGCAACCGCCCCTCGCGGAAACGCTCTGGCAAATGCGGAACGGCCAATGCAGCTAGGTGTTCAAGCGTGTAGCGCGTCATGCTTGACCCCTTGTTGCATGAATCGCGAGTGCGTTCGAAATTTTCGAAATAAGTTGTGATTCATCCAAAGGCTTGTGCAACACATCATCCATGCCGGCGGCCAAACAACGGTCGTGATCTACTGGATTGGCACTCGCAGTCAACGCCAAGACGGGCATGTGACAAACTGGTTCTGGAAAATCAAGGCGCAACGTTTGTGTCACTTGCATGCCGTCCATCTCGGGCATGACCATATCCATGAGTGTGAGATCAAATGTTTCAGTTCGCAGCTTTTCCAAGGCCTCTGCACCACTGTTGGCTTGAACGATGTCGGCTTTTGGAAAACATTTCTTAAGCATCATGCGGGCAACCAACAAGTTAACGGCGTTATCGTCGACCAGCAAAACTCGAATAGGTTGATCAACCAAGGCTCTCGCCATGTCTGCAGCGGCCTGCGCGTCTTTGACGGCGATGCTACGTAAGGGCAATTGAAACCAAAAGCGCGACCCTTCACCTTGCACGCTACTCACACCAATGGTGCCCCCCTGCAGCGTGACCAGTCGCTCACAAATGGACAAACCCAATCCTGTGCCGCCGTATTGACGGTTGGTCTGCACATCGGCATGTTCAAAGCCATTGAAAATTTGTTTTTGTCTGTCGACAGCAATCCCAATGCCCGAGTCTTGCACCTCAAACAAAAGACCGCCGCCGATGGCTTGGGCGCGGATCACGATGTGCCCTTGTGCCGTAAATTTGATCGCGTTATCAAGCAGGTTATTGAGAACTTGCAACAAGCGTTGTCGATCACCCTTGACCCACATGCCGTGTACAGCGCTAACTTCAAAGCTCATGCGGATGTTTTTAGCTTCTGCTTTTTTCTCATGGTTTTGAAAAAGCGCAGTCCAGACATCACGTAATGCAAACTCCTCTTCGTGCAGCGTCAAGCGCCCCGCTTGCAGTTGAGAAAAGTCAAGAATGTCGTTGACGACTTGCAGCAGCTGTTCGGTCGATCGGCGTATATGGTCAACCACTGCGGCGTCTTCAGGCCTCCCCGCAAGCTCTGTGCGAAGAATGCCATTGAGGCCCAAGATGGCATTCATGGGCGTGCGTAGTTCGTGACCAACAGAGGCAATGAATTCGTCTTTGTGCGCTTGCGCACGAATAAGGGCTTGGTGTGTACGCTCAAGCTCAGCGTTACTTTCATCCATTTCCGCGGCTTGGCTTCGATGCATGGTCTCCGTCACAAACACCGCGTAAAGCGCCAAAGCAATGACGAAAAGTTTATTGGCCACGGTCCATGCCATGACATCGTTGTTCATGTTGATGTCCGTGTTGACCCATCCATATTGGGTAATGAGCAACAACAATAAATTGGCCAAGAAAACGGCAATGATCCAAAAAAATGCCGCCGCCCGGTCAAGCAACAAAACAGCTGGCAAAACAATGATGGTCATCCAAACCATCACCGGAGAGTTGATGCCCCCCGTCATCGCGGCCAAATAGGCCACATAAAAGATGGACCACAGCAAACCCCCATGAACCACCCAAACATAAGGAGCGCCCAGCAACAGTGTGCCGAGCAAAAGCCAATAACCCGCCGTACCAACGAGGTTGGCAACATGGTTGTAATCGGGGTGGGGGATAAAGTAGAAAGGCAATGAACATGCGCCAATCAAAAGCAGCATGTACATCAATAAACTGCGACGACGCTCCAACTGAGAGCCTGTGAAAAAGCTCCTCGGCAAGAAAACGTGACGCAGTTTGTCAATCATGTGCGTTAGGGCTTTCGCAGTTCGTCAATCAAGCCGTTGAGCTCATCAATGGAGCCGAATTGAATTGAGAGCTCACCCATCTCTTCAACTCTGCCGTGTCGTTTGACACGTTTTTTAACGCGCACCTCAACTTGTGCCGTTAGCAAATCAGACAGCTCTTCTTCGATGCGTTTGATATCGCGCGATTTTTCGCTCTTTGGCTTTTGCGGCACCAAATTAAATTCAGCACCCAGTTTTTTGACCAAGCTCTCTGCCTCGCGGACCGACATTTTTTTGGCGCTGATTTGGTTGGCCGCTGTGATCTGTGTTGCTCTGTCGAGGGCCAACAACGCGCGTGCGTGGCCCATGTCGATGTCTCCAGCCATGAGCATCGATTGAACTGGCTCAGCCAAGTTGAGCAAACGCAACAAATTGCTGGCTGCGCTGCGCGAACGGCCTACGGCTTGCGCAGCGAGTTCGTGCGTAAGACCGAATTCTTTGATGAGACGTTGCAGACCTTGCGCTTCTTCTAGCGGATTGAGGTCTTCGCGCTGAATGTTTTCAATCAAGGCCATCGCAGCGGCGGCTTCGTTGGGCACGTCGCGCACGAGCACGGGCACGGTGTCGAGGCCCGCGAGTTTGGCTGCGCGGCTGCGTCGTTCGCCCGCGATGATTTCGTATTTGCCGGCGTTGGGACCATCGTGCAACTGGCGCACGAGGATGGGCTGCATGATGCCTTGGGCTTTGATGCTCTCAGCCAACTCATACAAAGCGCCTTCGTCCATGCGTGTGCGCGGCTGGTACATACCCGCCACCATTTGGCTCAGTGGCAAGGTGCTGGGCAAGCCTTCGGCGGCGGCGGTTTTTGCAGCGACGGTGTCGTCGACCTTGGGGCCGAGCAAGGCTTCAAGGCCGCGGCCTAAGCCTTTGGTTTTTTTAGTGACCATTTTTTTCTTTCAGTAAATCTAGTAGCAAAGCATGGCCCTCGGGCCAGTCGCCAAGGTGTGAATCTGTGTTGATGTGACCCACGGCGCCGCAATCGACCAAACGAGAGCCCCAGGCATGCGCCAATGCACTGGCGCGTAAAAGGCTGCAATACGGGTCGTTGCGGCTGGCCGCCATCACACTAGGAAAAGGCAAACGCTCGCGCACAATGGGGCTCCAGCTGTGGAGCATGTGTTGCATTTCGGGGCGCTCTACATCGGCAGGTGCGACAAGTAAAGCCGCTTTGACCTTGTGCGCGTGACGCGAGTGCGAGGCCCACGCCGCCACCAACACACAGCCCAAACTGTGCGCCACCAACACAGCGTTAGGGTTGGCTAACACGGCCTCTTCGAGCTGAATCATCCAGTCGCCACGCAACGGGAAATCCCAATTGTGTTGCTCCACCCGTGTGTAGCCATGCGCGTCCTGCCACAGGCTTTGCCAGTGGTCGGGGCCGCTGTTGTGCCAACCGGGAAGAAGGAGGACAGACGCTGTCACAGGGTGTGGCCGTTGGGCTTCTTGCTTGACATCAAAGCGTTTTCACGCGTTCGACCATCTCGTGTGCAAAGTCCACAAAGGCATGGCTGCCTTTGGCCGAAGGGTCAAACACCACGCCGGGCAAACCGTAGCTAGGTGCTTCGGCTAGACGTACATTGCGTGGGATGACCGCGCTGAACACTTTGTCACCGAAGTGGTCTTTGAGTTGATCGCTCACCTGCTGCTGTAAAGTGATACGCGGATCAAACATCACTCGCAACAAGCCAATGATTTTGAGTTCGCGGTTGAGATTGGCATGCACTTGTTTGATGGTGTTGACCAAGTCGGTCAGGCCTTCAAGAGCAAAGTATTCGCACTGCATCGGAACGATCACACCGTGCGCTGCGCACAAACCATTGAGCGTCAGCATCGAGAGTGACGGGGGACAATCAATAAGCACAAAGTCGTACTCTGCATCCACCACGGCCAAAGCTTGTTTGAGGCGATTTTCGCGGCGCTCTAGCGACACCAGCTCAACCTCCGCACCCGCCAAATCACGGTTGGCTCCCAGTACGTCATAGGTTGGGATTTTGGCACGTACGCCCTCAGTACCCCAGTTGCTGCGAATGCGAGCATCGGCAATGGTGGCCTCTTCCAACAGTACGTCATACACGGAGAGTTCCATTTCGCGTTTGTCGACGCCCGAACTCATGGTGGCATTGCCCTGGGGGTCTAAGTCAACCATCAACACACGCTGGCCAACAAAGGCCAAGCCTGCCGCCAAGTTGACGGTGGTGGTGGTCTTGCCGACACCACCTTTTTGGTTGGCAACGCAGAATATTTTGGCCATACAGAGCTTTCGAAAGAGACGGAAAAATTATTTGAACAAGGCCAACTTGAGGCCAAACGCGATGAGCAACACGCCTGCAATTTTGTTGAGCGCTAGGCCAATGAGCGGATTGGCTCGGACACGCTCAGCGGTGTGATGCGCCAGTAGCACCACCACCAAACCATAGACGAAGGTCAGCGCGGCGATGGTGGCAGCCATTACAGCAAATGTGAGTAGCCCCATATGAATAGCAGGGTCAACAAACAAGGGAAAAAACGCCATGTAAAACACAATGGCTTTCGGGTTGAGGACCGTGATGAACAGGGCTTGGCGTAAGTAGTGGCCGGGTTTCATATTCAGCACAGGCGCATCACCAGGCTTGACCTTGTAAAGCGAATAACCCAACCCCATCAAGTACGCAGCCCCCACCCACTGAACAGTGCTGTACAGGCTGGGATAGTTGATGAGCACGGCTGACAAGCCCGCCACGGCCAACCACAACAAAACCTGGTCGCCGGCTATCACACCCAATGTAGCGGCCAAGCCCGCGCGCACCCCACCCTTGCCTGTTGCTGTGAGCAAGGCCAAGTTACCAGGGCCGGGGATGGCCAAAAAGACGATGATGGCCACGACAAAAGCGCCGTAGTCCGCGATACCGAACATAGAAAACCCAGATTTTTAACTGAAAGAAGTTTAACCGCGCATCCAGATGATGCAGCGCTCAGCATCCAAACCAGGCACTTGGAGTTGTTCCACGTGAAACACTTTGATGTTTTCAGGCAACACGACCAGCTCTTGGTCTGGGTGTTTGCCCTTCATGGCCATCCATACCCCATGATCAGCCAAGGCCGCATGCGACCAACCGGTGAAATCCACCAAAGAAGCAAAGGCTCGAGAACAGACCACATCAAAAGGATCGGTCAAGCTCTCAACCCTTGCGTGCAAACCTTGGAGGTTAGGCAGCTTTAGAGTTGCTGCCACCTGCTGAATGAAGGCAGCCTTTTTGGCAACCGTGTCGACACAAGTCACCGCAACCTCAGGACACGTAATAGCAATGACGATACCGGGCAAGCCAGCGCCGGACCCAACATCCAATAATTTGTAGCCCTGCCCTGCTGGCAAGTTCAACTTAGCCAACTCGCGACGCAGCGGCGTAATGACAGCCAAGCTGTCGAGCAGGTGGTGCGTGAGCATTTCATCAGCATCGCGCACAGCCGTCAGGTTGTAGACCTTGGTCCACTTGGCAATCAAGTCCATGTAGACCAACAATTGGTTTTGCCGCTCCAGCGTCAGAGTCAAGCCCAAACCATCTAGCCCTTTTTGCAGGACGGGCAAAAGTGGATGCATCACGCAGCCTCGGCCGAATCGGCAACAACCTCTTGCGCAAAGCCTTTCACGCGGGAGCGCTTGAGGTGAATCAGCAACAAGGAAATAGCTGCAGGCGTGATGCCCGACAGGCGCGACGCCTGCCCCAAAGTTTCAGGGCGCTGGCGAGTGAGGCGCTGACGCACCTCAAACGACAAAGCCGTGACTTGGTTGTAATCCAAGTCTTCGGGCAGTTTGAGGTTTTCGTAATGAGCGGCACGCTGCACTTCGTCGCGTTGGCGGTCGATATAGCCCGAGTATTTGGCAGCAATCTCGACCTGCTCAATGATGGCGCGGGTAGTTTCACGTGAAACATCATCGCCACGCAAACCATCTAGCAACTCTTGATTCTGGTACTTGGCGCCATCCAACGACATCAAGCCTTGATAGCTCACATCTGGACGGCGGAGCAAATCGGCCAAGTTGTATTCGCGATCAATGCCCTTACCCAACACGCGCTCAGCCTCGGCAGCAGGCAAGTTGCGTGGGTTAACCCAGATGGATTTGAGGCGCTCTGTTTCACGTGAAACAGCATCGCGCTTGCGGTTGAAGGCCTCCCATCGCGCATCATCTACCAAGCCCATTTGGCGACCCAACTCAGTCAGGCGCATGTCGGCATTGTCTTCGCGCAACTGGAGACGGAACTCCGCTCGGCTGGTAAACATACGGTACGGCTCAGTCACACCCTTGGTGGTAAGGTCGTCAACCAAGACGCCCAAATAGGCCAAGTCTCGACCCGGCGTCCACGAGCCGCCAAAGTCGTTGGCGGCTCCGGCCAAACTACGGCATTGCAAGGCGGCGTTGATACCCGCGAACAACCCTTGTGCCGCGGCCTCCTCGTAACCGGTGGTACCGTTGATTTGCCCAGCAAAGAACAAGCCGCCAATGGCACGAGTTTCAAAACTGCGCTTGAGTTCACGCGGATCAAAATAGTCGTACTCGATGGCGTACCCTGGGCGAATGATGTGGGCGTTTTCCAGACCCTTCATCGAGCGAACCAAGTCGTACTGAATGTCAAACGGCAAACTCGTGCTAATGCCGTTGGGGTAATACTCGTGGGTGGTCAGGCCTTCGGGTTCCAAAAAGATTTGGTGGCTGTCTTTGTCAGCGAAGCGGTTGATCTTATCTTCGACGCTCGGGCAGTAGCGTGGGCCGACACCTTCGATCTTGCCGGTGAACATGGGGCTGCGGTCAAAGCCAGAGCGAATGATGTCATGGGTGCGCTGATTGGTGTGCGTGATCCAACAGGGCATGTGCTGCGGGTGCATGGAGGCACGCCCCATGAAACTGAAAACGGGCACTTCGCCCAACACGCCCGCCGAAGGTGCACCGTTGTCGGTTTGGTTGGCCACACCATCGCCCGGTTGCTCAGTGCATTGGCTGAAGTCAATCGTGCGCCCATCAATGCGCGGTGGCGTGCCAGTCTTCAAACGTCCTTGCGGCAGTTTCAACTCTTTGAGACGGGCCGACAAACTGACAGCCGGCGGGTCCCCTGCGCGGCCGCCGGCGTAGTTGTTCAGCCCAACGTGAATCTTGCCGTCTAAGAACGTGCCCGCCGTCAACACCACGGTTCGGCTGCGAAACTGAATGCCTGCTTGGGTACAAGCGCCGACCACACGGTCGCCCTCCACCATCAAGTCGTCCACGGCTTGTTGGAAAAGCCAAAGGTTAGGCTGGTTTTCCAGCATACGGCGAATCGCCGCTTTGTACAAAATACGGTCGGCCTGCGCACGAGTGGCGCGCACGGCTGGGCCTTTGGAACTATTGAGAATGCGGAATTGGATACCTGACTCATCGGTAGCCAAAGCCATCGCCCCGCCCAAAGCATCCACCTCTTTGACCAAATGGCCTTTGCCGATGCCGCCGATAGACGGGTTGCAGCTCATCTGGCCCAAGGTTTCGATGTTGTGGCTTAAGAGTAAAGTTTTAGCGCCCATGCGTGCTGCGGCCAGTGCGGCTTCGGTGCCTGCGTGGCCACCGCCAACGACGATGACATCAAACTCTTGGGGATACAACATAAACAACCTTTGGGTGTGCCTAGGCACAGAGTCGCAGGGGCTGTTTGCCGCCCTGCTTAGCAGGGCGCGATTTTACTAGGGCATATCAAAACTGGGAAAGGCTGCGGTTTATCAGTCAAAATTCACCATCAATCAACTCAGGGTGAGATGTATGAACAAACAACTGTTGTCGCTTTTGTTGGCGGTGAGCGCAAGCTGTGCTTGGGCTGGCGGGGAAGAAACATTCCAAAACGTTTGCTCCACATGCCATGCACAAGGCGATAAAGGCTCGCCAAAAATTGGCGACGTCAAAGCATGGAGCAAGCTCATCAAAGAGGGACAAGCCAACATCACAGCTGATGGCTATGCGGGCGTTCGCGCCATGCCTGCTCGAGGCAACAAACCCGAACTGAGCGTGGCCGAATTTGGCTCAGCTGTGGTGTACATGGCAAACTTTGCCGGAGCGAATTGGAAAGAGCCTGACGAAGCAATGTTGAAAAAAATCAACGCGCTTATCGACAAGCGCAACACCGCCAAGAAATGAGGGGCTACGGTTTCCAGCGCTTGAGCAGCAACGCGTTGGTCATCACACTCACCGAGCTGAGCGCCATCGCGGCGCCTGCCACCACTGGGCTTAAGTAGCCCATGGCGGCAAGGGGAATGCCAGCAGCGTTGTAAGCAAAGGCCCAAAATAAATTTTGGCGGATTTTGGCTACCGTGCGCGCAGAAATATCCAAAGCCCCGGCCACCAAAGCCACGTCTCCTCGCATCAAGGTAATGCCCGCAGCTTGCATGGCCACATCAGCGCCCCCTCGCTGACCCTCTGCATTCAAATTAGCCATGGCCAAGCCCACGTCTGCGGCAGCCAAAGCTGGGGCATCGTTGATGCCATCACCCACAAACGCCACGACATGGGGTGTGCCATTGGGGCTGTGTTGCAGGCTGCGAACCAAGGCTGCTTTGTCGCCGGGCATGACATCGGCGTAGACCTCATTTGGCATCAAGCCCAGCCGTGCGGCCATGGCTTGCGCAGCACCCATGTTGTCACCCGAAATCATGGCCAAACGCAAACCACGCGCACGTAAGGTTGTCAGCGCGGCTTTCGCACCAGGCTTAGGCTGATCGCCGAACGCCAACACGGCGATCGCTTGAATGCCGGTGTTCGTGCGCTGAGCCAACACCGACACAGTGGCACCCTGCGCTTGCAAAAGCTCTACCTGTCTATGCAGCGCGCCCAAAGGCACAGCAAGCTCGTTCATCCAACGAACGCTGCCAAGCAATATCTGTTGTCCATTCACCTTCCCTTCACTGCCAGAGCCCACCACGGCTTTGGCGTCTTGAGGTGATGTGATGCCCAACCCTTGTGTTTTCGCCGCTTGCACCACGGCATGGGCCAAAGGGTGTTCGCTCGCGCTTTGCAAACTGGCCGCTACACCGAGCCAATGTTTGGCATCTTGTGTGAGTGCTGTCAGCGGCAAAGATGTAGCGCCCTCCTCTGCCAACAAGACAGACAGCAACTGTGGCTGGCCTAAGGTCAGCGTTCCTGTTTTATCGAACGCCACCGTATTTACTTGGTGCGCAACCTCCAAGGCTTGAGCGTCCTTGATAAGAATGCCGTGCTTCGCAGCCACACCCGTGCCTGCCATGATGGCCGCAGGTGTGGCCAAACCCAACGCACATGGGCACGCAATGACCAACACCGCCACGCAATGGATGAGCGACACCTCCACACTGTGCCACGTGAACCACCACGCCAACAATGTGGCCAAGGCCAGCACCAACACGACGGGAACAAATACAGCAGACACTTGATCGACCAACCGTTGAATGGGCGCCTTGGCAGCTTGTGCATCTTCAACCAACCGGATGATGTTGGCCAGCACCGTGGCTGTGCCTGTGGCACTGACGCGCACCACCACACGGCCTTCACCGTTGATGCTGCCCCCGGTCACTCGTGCTTCAACTGTTTTGTGCACAGGCAAAGGCTCTCCGGTGAGCATGGCCTCGTCTACTTGTGTTTCGCCCTCAAGCACCACCCCATCTGCTGCAAAACGTTCGCCAGGCAAGACCACCAAGCGGTCGCCCACCAACAGTTCTTCAATAGGAATATCGACTTCTCCATCCAACGTGATCACACGGGCTTGCGCAGGGCGCAAAGCGTGCAAAGCGCGAATGGCGTCCGTGGTTTGGCGTTTGGCGCGAGCCTCTAGCCACTTGCCCAGCAACACCAAGGTGATGACCACTGCTGAACCTTCAAAGTACAAATTCACCATCGCACCCATTGGCGCATTGAGCCACAGCCACACCGACAAAGCCCAACCTGCCGTGGTACCCAAGGCCACCAGCAAATCCATGTTGCCGCTGCCAGCAAGCAAGGCATGCCAACCAGCCTTGTAAAAACGTGCGCCCAACACAAACTGCACAGGTGTGGCTAGCAAAAACTGCCACAACGCTGGCAGCATCCAATGCTGACCCAATGCATCTCCGAGCATCGGCAAAACCAAAGGCGCACTCAGCATCAAACCCACAGCAACGGGCATGAACCCGGCCCATGCACCCTCGGGCTTGTTTTCCAGATGCTCCGCAGCCAGCGGTTCGTACCCCGCATCGCGCACTGCACGGCGTAGGCGGGCTTGCTGGGTTTGCGCATCTTCTTCAGCTTGTGACGTGGCCCATTGAACCCTCGCGGACTCTGTGGCCAAGTTGACACTGACAGACTGAACGCCAGGGAGTTTGGCGATCGCGCGTTCTACACGGGTCACGCACGACGCACAGGTCATTCCACCAATACCAATATCGCAGGACAATTCAGACATAGGGTAAGGTTACATCTTTATAAGGAGTCAGCGATGGATAACACGTTTCAAGTTCAGGGTATGACCTGCGGCCACTGCGAAATGGCAGTGAAAAAAGCCATTGTCCGTTTAGACCCCGAAGCCAAAGTGGAAATTGACCGTGGCACAGGCAAGGTTGATGTGCACAGCAGCAAGTCACGCGAAGACATTGCGCACGCCATTGCAGACGAAGGTTACCAAGTCGCATGAGCACGCTCTCTCAGCCTCGGGGCGTTGAACGATTGGTACAAGGCCAAGACACCCAAGATGGTGCTGGCGTACGCCTAACGCGTGTACTCAGCCATGATTTACAAGAACGTCTCGACCCGTTTTTGATGCTCGATGCTTTTGGCAGTGACAACCCCGGCGACTATATTGCCGGCTTTCCTAACCATCCACACCGCGGATTTGAAACTGTGACCTACATGATTGCCGGTCGTATGCGACACAAAGACAGCGGAGGGAATGAAGGCTTGCTTGAAAACGGCGGTGTGCAGTGGATGACTGCTGGGCGTGGTTTGATTCACAGCGAAATGCCAGAACAAGAAGAAGGTGCGATGGAAGGCTTTCAGCTGTGGCTGAACTTACCCTCTAAAAACAAGCTATGTGAGCCTTGGTATCGGGACATCCAAAGTGCTGACATTCCTGAAGTGACCACTGAGCAAGGTGTATTAATTCGTGTCATTGCAGGCCGCACACATGGCACGGATGGTGCAATGCAACGTGAACACACAGAGCCTGTCTATTTAGACCTGCACTTTCCTGATCGCGACAACACCGTGTTTGAGCAAAGCCTGCCTGCCACACACAACGCATTTGTGTATGTGTACCGTGGTGGTTTAGAGGTAGTGCAAGGTGAACGCACTACTGCCGTACCCATCAAACGCATGGCTGTGTTGACGAACGGCGGTGATGGTGTGGTGCTACGTGCCCAAGCCAACACGCGTGCCATTGTGATTGCGGGTCAACCATTGAACGAACCCATCGCACAGTACGGCCCATTTGTGATGAACACGCGCGAAGAGCTGGTGCAAGCAGTGGATGACTTTCGCGCTGGGCTGATGGGCTAAAGCCAGCACAACAAAACTTTACGAAACTTGTGCATTCGTGCACATCGGCGTAACACAAGCGGTTCACAGTACAAACTTGTCAGAGGCACTTCGCTTCTGCTTTCAAGGAACTTCTATGACCCGTTTGAACACCACTCGTTTTGTGCTGTCTATTTTGTTGGCTGGTTCAGTCTTGGCTGCTGTGGTACCCACACAAGCTCAACCCATGATGGGTGTACACCACAACGATGTCCGCATGCAAGAGCGTATGGCCAAGCATTGGGAACAACGCCAAGCTGAGTTAAAGGCGAAACTTCAGCTCACACCCGCTCAAGAACCCGCTTGGAATGCTTTTGTGCAAAGCATGAAAATGCCAGCCAAACCACTGGCACAACCTGTGGACCGTGAAGCTCTAGCAAAGCTGAGCACCCCCGAGCGTTTAGACAAAATGAATACGGCGCATGATGCTAATTTGGCGGTCATGCAAGCGCACATCAGACAACGCACAGAGGCCACGCGTACGTTTTACAACCAGCTAACTGCCGATCAACAAAAAGTGTTTGATGCACAAACCCTTCCAGAGCAAAACCACTGGAAAGGCAAGCGCGATTAAACGTCGATGTTGCCCGCGCGTAAGGCGTTGTCTTCGATGAAGTTGCGGCGAGGTTCCACCTCGTCGCCCATCAACATCGTGAAAACGCGGTCTGCTTCAATGGCGTCGTCAATTTGCACACGCAATAAACGGCGCACATTGGGATCCATCGTGGTTTCCCAGAGTTGCTCTGGGTTCATCTCGCCCAAACCCTTGTAGCGCTGGCGAGCAGTGCTGTTTTCCGCTTGGGTGATGAGCCATTTCATGGCTTGGCGGAAGTCAGACACTTTTTCTTCTTTGGCTTTATCGCCTTCGCCACGATGAACTTTTGAGCCTTCGCCCAACAAACCTCGGAAAGTTTGTGCCGCTTCGGCCAAAGCTGCGTAATCTGCGCCATGCACAAAGTCTTGCGTAATGACACTGCTCTTGATGTTACCGTGATGACGGCGACTGATACGCAAAATGGGTTTGTCAGAGCGCACATCAAACTCGCCTGAGGCTTCTGAACCACTGCCTAACTCGCGGAGCTTTTCTTGCATTGCGGCTGCAGATTTTTCGGCGTCAGCCACCGTATCCAGATTCACAGACACACCATCGGCCATGGCACGCAAAGCTTCGGCATCCATGAAGCCACTCAAGCGAGCAATCACAGCTTCAGCAACTTGGTGTTTGCGAGCCAATTCGGCCAAAGTGTCGCCACTGAGTGTTTGAGAATTGCTGCCACCGGTGCTGATGCTGGCGTCTTTCAAAGCGATGCGCAACAAGAAACCATCCAAAGCTGAAGCGTCTTTGAGGTACAGCTCTTCTTTGCCAGCCTTCACTTTGTACAAAGGTGGCTGCGCAATATAGATATGACCACGTTCCACCAGCTCAGGCATTTGACGATAGAAGAAAGTCAGCAACAACGTACGAATGTGCGCACCGTCGACGTCCGCATCGGTCATGATGATGATGCGGTGATAGCGCAGCTTGTCTACATTGAAGTCGTCTGTGGCTGACTTGCCAGACTCGGCACTGGCTTTGCCAATGCCGGTACCCAAAGCAGTAATGAGCGTCAAGATTTCGTTGCTGGTCAACAGCTTTTCGTAACGCGCTTTTTCAACGTTCAAAATCTTGCCACGCAAGGGCAGGATGGCTTGGAATTTACGGTCGCGGCCTTGCTTGGCCGAGCCACCCGCAGAGTCACCCTCCACGATGTAGATTTCGCACAGCGATGGGTCTTTTTCTTGGCAATCGGCCAATTTACCTGGCAGGCCCATGCCATCCAACACACCTTTACGGCGTGTCATTTCGCGGGCTTTGCGTGCGGCTTCGCGGGCCTTGGCTGCTTCGACAATCTTGCCTGTGATGATCTTGGCATCGTTGGGGCGCTCTTCTAAAAACTCGGTGAGCGTTTTGGCCACGATGTCTTCTACAGGAGCACGCACTTCGCTCGATACCAATTTGTCTTTGGTTTGGCTCGAAAACTTAGGCTCAGGTACTTTGACGCTCAACACGCAGCACAAGCCTTCACGCATGTCGTCACCTGTCACTTCAACCTTTTGCTTTTTGGCAATGTCGTTTTGCTCGATGTACTTGCTGATGACACGCGTCATCGCTGCACGCAAACCCGTTAAGTGGGTGCCACCATCACGCTGGGGAATGTTGTTGGTGAAGCATAAAACGCTTTCGTTGTAGCCGTCATTCCACTGCATGGCCACTTCCACACCAATGCTGGTGCCTGGAATACCACCGTAGCTGTCGGCTGGACGCTCACCTTCAGCATAAAACGCATTGGGGTGCAACACCTTTTTGCCTGAGTTGATGAAGTCCACAAAGCCTTTGACGCCACCTGCACCGGAGAAGTCGTCTTCTTTTCCTGTGCGTTCGTCTTTCAAGCGGATGCGCACACCATTGTTCAAGAAGCTCAGCTCGCGCAAGCGCTTCGCCAAAATCTCGTAATGAAAGTCGTTGTTTTGCTGGAAGATTTCTGTGTCGGGCAGAAAGTGAACTTCGGTGCCGCGCTTTTCTGTCTCACCAGTGATGCGCATGGGAGAGACCTCCACGCCGTCCACCACTTCGATGATGCGGTTTTGCACAAAACCTTTGGAAAACTCCAAGGTGTGTACCTTGCCCTCACGACGCACGATCAAACGCAAAGATTTAGACAAGGCGTTGACGCAAGACACACCCACACCGTGCAAACCACCTGAAACCTTGTAGCTGTTTTGATTGAATTTGCCACCTGCATGCAATTCGGTCAGCGCTATTTCAGCAGCTGAGCGTTTAGGCTCGTGCTTGTCGTCCATCTTCACACCCGTTGGAATACCACGGCCGTTGTCAGTGACGCTGATGGAGTTGTCTGAGTGAATGGTGACCACGATGTCATCGCAATGACCAGCCAAGGCTTCGTCAATCGAGTTGTCGACCACCTCAAATACCAAGTGGTGCAAACCTGTGCCATCAGAGGTGTCGCCGATGTACATACCCGGACGCTTACGAACCGCCTCTAGGCCTTCCAAAATTTGAATGGAGCCCTCACCATAGCCTTCACCAACTGGAGGTGTTGCTGCGTTGTCAGGAGTTTGCGTAGGTTCGGTCATAACAAGTCTTCATGCGTGAGGCACAACGTCTCACGGGTTCAATCGTAAAAAAGAAAAAGCAGTCAATGCGTTAAATGCGCATTGGCATCACCACGTATTTGAAAGTGGTGTTTTCGGGAATAGTGATGAGCGCTGAGCTGTTGGAATCAGCCAAGTCCACTTGCACCATGTCTTGGTCCATATTGGTCAAAGCATCAATCAAATACGTCACGTTGAAACCAATTTCAATGGCGTCGCCGTTGTAATCAATTTCAAGTTCATCGACAGCTTCTTCTTGCTCAGCGTTACTAGATGCCACGCGCAACACACCTGGCTCTAAATTCAAACGTACACCTTTGAATTTTTCGCTGGTCAAAATAGCAGTACGTTGCAAAGTCGCCAACAGAGCTGTACGCCCCATGGTGATGGTGTTTTTGTGGTTCTTTGGAATCACGCGGTTGTAATCTGGAAACTTGCCTTCCACCAACTTAGTCACAAACTCCATGCCGTCGAATGTGAACTTAGCTTGGTTACCCGCAAACTGCATTTCGATTGCGCCTTCTTTGTCGCTCAACAAGCGTTGCATTTCCAGCACAGTCTTGCGAGGCAAGATCACCTCTTGGCGAGGTACTTCGACGTCTAACGTCGCTGAAGCAAAAGCCAATCGATGGCCGTCTGTTGCAACCAAACTGAGTTGCTTACCTTCAGCTACAAACAAAATGCCGTTTAAGTAATAACGGATGTCGTGCACAGCCATGGCGAATGAAACTTGGTGCAACAACTCTTTCAGTGTCTTTTGTGGCACGCTGAAAGAAGGTCCAAAGTTAGCTGCTTCTTGCACCAGCGGGAAATCTTCAGCAGGCAAACTTTGCAATGTGAAGCGACTCTTACCGCCTTTCAAAATCAGTTTGTTCTGACTCGATTCCAAACTCACGGTTTGATCAGAAGGCATGGTGCGCAAGATATCAATCAACTTACGTGCACCAACAGTGGTGGTGAAGTTACCCGCATCACCATCGAGTTCTGCAGTGGTACGAATTTGAATTTCTAAATCGCTGGTGGTCAGTTGCAATGCACTGCCAGTTTTACGAATTAATACGTTTGCCAAGATTGGCAATGTGTGACGACGTTCAACAATGCCTGCAACAGATTGCAGGACGGACAAAACTTTGTCTTGTGTTGCTTTCAGTACGATCATCTCTTCCTCTTGTTTTCTTTATTTAAATTAGTAGTAGTAGTTAAGCAAAGCATCTTTCTGTGCAAAACAGCATTTTCCTCTTTTTTTTCAAGGACTTGAGCTAACTTCAAAGGTGTTGGTAAGTTAGCTTTTCTGCTGTCTTTCAAATTTGGATAACTTTGATTTCCTCACTTTTCTGTGGATAACTCTGTTGTTATTCAGAAACTACCCACAAGGTTGTTCTTTTTGATAGCTTATCCCTTGAGTGTTTGCTCAAGTACATGGAGCTGCTGGTTTAAATCGGCCATTTGTTGGCGTTCTGCTGTGATTTTTCGAACTGCATGTAAAACTGTTGTGTGATCTCTTCCGCCAAATAGTTCGCCAATTTCTGGAAGACTCTTTTGTGTGAGTTCTTTGGCAAGGTACATCGCGATCTGTCTTGGTCTTGCAATCGAAGCGGGACGCTTCTTAGAGTACATGTCCGCTACTTTGATCTTGTAATAGTCAGCAACGGTTTTTTGAATGTTCTCTACGGAAATTTGACGATTTTGAATAGATAACAAATCGCGTAAGGCATCACGTGCGAGTTGGATCGAAATGTCTTTTTGGTTGAAACGAGAGTAAGCCAATATCTTTCGGAGCGCACCTTCGAGCTCACGCACGTTGGAACGCACGTTTTTTGCAACGAAAAAGGCAACTTCTTCCGGCATTTCAGAGCCTTCAGAGCGTGATTTACTGATCAAAATGGCGACGCGCATTTCGAGCTCTGGCGGCTCAATGGCAACAGTTAGGCCTGCATCAAAGCGCGACACCAAGCGTTCGTGAATATCCGTAAGCCCTTTGGGATAGGTATCACTGGTCATCACAATGTGAGACTTTTTGGCCAACAAGGCTTCAAACGCGTTAAAAAACTCTTCTTGGGTACGTTCTTTGTTTGCAAAGAACTGCACATCGTCAATCAAAAGCAGATCTAGGGAGTGATAACGCTCTTTGAACTCGTCAAAAGTTTTGCGTTGGTAAGCCTTAACCACATCTGAAACAAACTGTTCTGCATGGATGTAGAGAACTTTGGCATCAGGCCGCTCAGCTAAGAGTTTGTTGCCCACAGCATGCATCAAGTGGGTCTTACCCAGGCCTACACCGCCATAAATGAATAAGGGGTTGTAGAGTTGACCAGGCATCGTTGCAACATGCATGGCGGCTGCACGTGCCATGCGGTTCGCTGTACCCTCTACCAATGTGTCAAAAGTCAGGGCTGTGTTTAAACGTGTTCTTGGGCCGCTAGGAATGCCTTCTTCCAAGCCTACAAAACTTTCAGGCAGAGATTCCAGCTCTTGAGAAAAAGGAATAGCTTTAATCTTGACTGGGGTTTCTTTGGGAGTGATTACTAACTCAACCAAAATATTTTGCCCATGTAGTTGCTGTAGCAAACTTGCGATTCGATGGGCATATTGAGCACGAATCCAGTCTAATTTGAAGCGATTACCAACAAAAATAACCACTTTGCTGAAGTCTTCAGCAACGCTGGCAACTAGTGGCTTGATCCACGTATTGAACTGCTGCTCTGGCAGTTCTTGAGCCAATTGATCGACGCAAGCCTGCCACAAACCTTCGCCAGAAGAAGGAGGTAAGCGGTCGGGATGGGAGGGAGAGAGGCCGGAATTCATGCGCGATTGATCTGTGGATAGCTGTCCTTAAATGACAAGCAACGGGACACTTTATCAAAAATTTATCCACAGGACCAGCGACTAAGACTGCTTTTTACAA